>DUNX01000043.1 GCA_012839115.1 Bacillota bacterium | reverse complement strand
TCAAACCATTGCCCGGCCTTCTCCAGGCCTGCCTCAATCTGCAGCAGTTCGCCGGTGATCCCGCCAATTACCATGCTGGCGATCATCAACATGACAAATTGTCTCTCCAGCCCATTCCCGGCCACGGTGAAAAGCCCCTGTAAAGCGCCGGAAAGTCCGATGAATAAGACTGCCAGCCCGACACTTTGCATGATTATGTTCTTAATCCTTTCCGGGAGCCCGCCCCGGATCAATGACCCGGCGGCCGCCCCGGCGATAATCGCTATTGCATTAACAAGTGTTCCGATCCCGATCATCTGCTTCTCCTTCTATCCGGATACCAAACCGGGCCAGTAAGCACGGGTGCATCATTTATACTTTAGAAATTTCCCTGGTTAAGCCAATCATTATTATTTTAACATTATCCTGTAAAAAGTAAATAACCCGGCCCCGCACGGATCTTTGGCAAAGACATCTCCCAGCCGGAGAGTGCCGCCCCGCTACACCGGAATGGTCTCACCGTTCACGGAAAAGCTGGATCAAGCCGGTATTGGCGGAAGCCTTGTTCGGTAAAACATTACCGTCCTGATAGATACCGAAGGAATACTCGTGGTAAGCGTGGTAGGTAAAATTTAGGTCGTATTCGTCCAAGAGCTCTAACATATCGCGGACCCAGTTCAACCCGCCCATTCCCTCTGTGAAACAATGCCGGTAAAGACCGAATTCCCCCAGGTACAAAGGGACATTGTGGGTCTCCCGGAACTCGATGAATTTTTCCAGTTCATAACGGAGGTACTCCTTGTTCTTCCGGAAAAGCTTTTTCCCGGAAGGGCTGGTCTCAAAGTCGATCCGCAGCATACAGATGGCACCCTTACTAACCCTGCTCCCCTTCATGTACCCGCTGATCGCATAAGAATGACCGGGGGTTACGGCAAAACGGTAGTGGTTGCCGGCGGCGTTGGCATCCGCCGTAGTTCCCGAGATTTTAATGGCATAACTGCCGCTGCGGTCCTTGGCCAACTCCATCTTCCCGCTGCCGTCCTGGCTCCAAAAATACCAACCGGTAAGGGAGGAGATTTTGCCCTCGCACACATTGCCGAGGTAATTGCCGTCCTCATCGTACTCCTCAATTACAAAATCACCAAAATACGTGGACCCGGAATTATCCCTGGAGACAAAGGCGGGCTTCCCGGTGAGCAGGTTGGGGTCGGTTGCCCGGTACTTCTGCCCCCGGTAATAGCGCCAGCCCGTATTGCCCGGCGGCAGTATGGGGTTGTTGAAGGTCGCGGTATACCACCGGGTATCGACTGGAACAATCAAGGCGTTTTCATCAGGGTAAGGGCTGTCCTCCGGCATGCCGGTCCAGGTGGTATTCTGGTGGGTATAGGAGAAGGGATGATAAAAATGAAAGGTATAGGCGATGTTAGGGTCCTCAATCAGGAAAAAATTGAGTTGGTTAAAGGTTGTCCAGTCCCCCTTCACCCCGTGTAAACGTTCGACGATAATCAGGTGGTAGGGGTCCACCTCCCGGATAGCCGCCACCAGGCGGCGCGCCAGCTGCTCCCAGTGCTCCGGCGAACGGGCGATGGGCTCATTGACCAGGTCATAACCGGCAACGATTGTCTCGTCTTTATAGCGTTCGGCAATCGCCCGCCACAAGGCAACCAGCCGGTTCTGGATCTCCGGGTCCTCCCAGAGGGCCGTCCCTTCGCCATGGGACTGGAACCCGCCCTGCGGCACATGCATATTAAAGATCAAATAGATCCCGTGTTTCTTCGCCCATTCGACGTTTTTGTCCAGCCACTCCCATCCGTACTCCACATAGCGGTAAGGCTCTTCGTCATCTTCAAAGAGGCCGTAATTAAGATAGAAGCGGATGGCATTCATCCTCATCTCCTTGACCCGGGCAAAGTCCCGTTCATCATGGTGCCTGGTGGGGGGAAGCAGCGGGTTCCCCCAGACTTCATTGCCGAAACAGACCCCTTCCAGCCGGATCGGGGTGTCCTTCTCCCCCACCACAAATTGGCGGCCTTTCGCCCGGATGTAGGCCTTTGGGATCTGACTGCTGCCGGCGTCTGTCTCCGTTGGGGAAAGAGTTGCCTGGGCCGCAGCGGGGGCGGTGTTTGTCCCGGGACAAATGGATAAAAGGGGAAGAAAAACGCAAGCTGCCGCTAAAACGAGAAACCTTTTCATTTTTCGCCCTCCAAATCTCTATTTGTATAAACCTTTTAAAGCAGGCAAACTATTAAAACAAACGCTGTACATAAATAATACTGTGCTAAACTTAAGAAAGGGTGCGGCGTGTTATACGATAAACCGCTTATTATTTAAAAGATATTTGTTTACTGCAAAAGGTTGAGAGCCTCGGAATGGACCTCTGCCAACCGGTGGAGGAGTTCCATTGCGCTGCCGGTCGGGTAACCGAAGTGCACAGCAGGGGGGCCCGCCTCTTCGTGCCTTTCCCC
>DUNX01000042.1 GCA_012839115.1 Bacillota bacterium | reverse complement strand
TGCACCAGCCTTGTAATGCGCCGGACGCTGCGGTCGATGTCGGCTTCGTCCAGTTCGCCGCGGGCAACGGCGGCCAGGACATCCCCGGCCATATAGTTGCTCCCGCCGGGCATGTTCAAGTCGCAGCCGGCCCGGAAAGCCGCCATCCGGTCGTTCATGGCGCCCCAGTCGGTCATGACCAGGCCGTCAAAACCCCATTCCTCCCGCAAGATGCGGGTGAGGAGTTCCCCGTTGTCGCTGCAGTAGGTACCGTTGAGCTTGTTGTAGGCGCACATGACGGTCTTCGGTTTTCCCTCGCGCACGGCGATCTCAAAGGCAGTCAGGTAAATCTCCCGCAGCGTCCGCTCGTCGAGAATGGAATCGGAGACAAGACGTTTGTATTCCTGGTTGTTGCCGGCAAAATGCTTGAGGCAGGCGCCAACGCCGTTTTTCTGCAAGTTCCTGACGAAGCTGGCCGCCAGCTTCCCGGCAAGGTAGGGGTCTTCGGATAAATACTCGAAGTTCCGGCCGCACAAGGGGTTGCGTTTGATGTTCAGCCCGGGGCCCAGGACCACGCCGACGCCCTGGTCCGCCGCTTCTTCGCCGATCGCCGTGCCGATCCTGCCAAGCAGCTCCACATCCCAGCTGCAGGCGGTGGTGACCGCCGTGGGGAAGCAGGTGGCCGGGCGCGACGCGTTAATACCCATCCCGCTGTGATGTTCCTCCTGTTTGCGCAGGCCGTGGGGTCCGTCGCACATGAACATGGACGGGATCCCGTATTGGGGAAACTCCCTGGTTTCCCAGCAGTTTTTCCCTTCGCAGAGAGCAATCTTTTCTTCAAGTGTCATCTTCTTGGTCATGTAATATTTACCTCCTATCATGCTCTAGCTGATAATCTTTGTAGCATTCTCCTTCAGTTCATTGATGATCCGGACAAACTCCTTTTGCAGCTAGCGCACGGCGCCAGACCTAGTATTCTTCACCGGTAAGAGCCGCCTTCTGCAGGTGGAAGATGAGTTGGATACGCCTGGCAAAGACCTCCGCCGTGGTCGAACGGCTCACCGCCGCTTCAATCTCCTGCTTATACTCGCGGAAGAACTCGAAATTACCCAGGTAGGACAATAAACTGGGCATGGTTCTTGTTCTGCGCAAAAGCGCGTCCTCCATGTACCGGGAGAAGGCCGACTCCGCATCTCCGTTCAGAGTTTTAATGAAAGGAAAGACCTTATCCCTGACGAGGTCAAAAATCTCCCGCGCATCCTTATCCTTAAATTTGGACCAGCGCATGGCTTGTCCCTCCGGGGTCTGTGGGAAAATCTTTGGCACTTTCACCTCCAGCGCTTCCAAGCCCTCGTTCTCGATCTCCTTTTCATCCAGAGAACGAATAAACATCAAGTAAGTCAACTGCTCTATTACAGTCAGGGGCTGAGTGATTCCTCCCGCCCAGATATCGGTCCATATTTTATCAACCTTATTCTTGATCGCACCGGTAATCATTGTTACCTCTCCTCTAAAGGTGTCTTTATCTTTTGGGTAAAGATGCGCTTTATTTCAGTAATATTCGCTTTTCTTTGGTGGTTTTCCTGCTGTTGCCATAATTCCCGGCATTTTCTGTAAACAAGGGTGTTTTTTTATTGCCACAAAGGATATTTGTGCAAAAGGCGGAACTAGAAAAGAGGGGAGGAGATGATAATAAATGAAGATTACGGTTGTACATGGGCAACTCCATGAAGGCAGCACCTATAATATCACCAAGATTTTCTTGAAGAAACTGGCCGGTGAAAACCCGGAAATAGCTGAGTTTTTCATGCCCAAGGACGCCC
>DUNX01000041.1 GCA_012839115.1 Bacillota bacterium | reverse complement strand
TTCCTTGTGGTTATGGCGAGGGGGAACCACCCGTTCCCATCCCGAACACGGCAGTTAAGCCCCTCAGCGCCGATGGTACTGGCCGGGTGACCGGTTGGGAGAGTAGGTCACTGCAAGGAAACTATTTTTTCTTCAAGAAACCCGCTTCTTACGAAGCGGGTTTCTTGTTTTTCAGGAGATTTACTTATAAAAAAGCATCTATAAGAAAGGTAGGTAAAATATTTCAAACAATCTATAGACCAATGCAGGAACTAATTATTTTATAGCGAATTGTAATAGCAGTTTAAAAACGCCCCCGTCTTATGAAAATACGGAAATTTCCGCCATAATATGTTAAAATCGCGACTTTCCTTTTCCGGGCAAATCCATACGCCCCGGACAAACCGAAGCTTCCCCTGCTTGGGAACAGGGGTTTTTTAACTGTTTTTAAGCATATTGTCGTTACGGGGGCAAACCTAGGGGATATCAATGCGCAGGAGAATAACCCGTGAGTTTGTACAATATAAAATGAAGGGGGTGACTCTGGACACTTAAACATCCAAAGAAAAACTGTGATTTTCAGAAACACAGGAGGGAAACAGAGTGGCTTATTTATTGGGATATGACATAGGGAGTTCGTCTATTAAAGCGACATTATTAGAAGCGGAAACCGGAAACGTCGTCGCTTCTTTTACTTCTCCCGAAGATACAGAACTTGATATGGCCGTGCCCGAACCGGGTTGGGCCGAGCAAGACCCGGAAAACTGGTGGAAACATATTAAAGCCGCCACTGCGGGGATTAAGAACAAAGCAAGGGTAAACCTCCATGACGTCAAGGCCATAGGGGTCGCCTACCAAATGCACGGTCTGGTCTTGGTTGATAAAGACCTGCAGGTTTTACGGCCGGCGATCATCTGGTGTGACAGCAGGGCTGTGCAGATTGGCGAGGAGGCATTCCAAGCGCTGGGCCCGGAGAAATGCTTGCGGCATCTCCTTAATTCGCCCGGGAACTTTACCGCTTCCAAACTGAAATGGGTGAAGGAGAACCAGCCCGAGATTTACCGGCAGGTTTATAAATTCATGCTGCCCGGGGATTTTATAGCCATGAAACTTACGGGTGAGGTCAAGACCACCGTATCCGGCTTGTCCGAAGGGATCCTCTGGGATTATTTGCAGCAGCGCCCTGCCGATTTTCTCCTGGATTACTATGGGATCTCTCCCGACCTGCTGCCGGAGATCACCCCGCTCTTCTCTGTGCAGGGAGAAGTCACGCAGCAGGCTGCTGACGAATTAGGTCTAGCCCCCGGAACAAAGGTCTCTTACCGTGCCGGGGACCAGCCAAATAACGCCTTTTCCCTGAGCGTGCTTTCCCCGGGTGAAGTAGCGGCAACCGCCGGTACCAGCGGTGTAGTTTACGGCATCTGCGACCAGCCCCTTTACGACAAAGAATCCCGGGTTAATACCTTTGTCCATGTGAACCATACCACGGACAATCCCAGTTACGGCGTGCTCTTATGCGTGAACGGCACCGGAATTCTCAACCGTTGGTTGAAGAATACCTTGGCCGGCGTTACTTACAAGGAAATGGACCAAATGGCTCTCGAAGAGGCTCCTCCTGGTTCTGCCGGGCTCTTCTTCTATCCTTATGGAAACGGCGCCGAGCGTACCCTTGGCAACAAGAATCTTGGGGCCGCCCTCTATGGCTTGGACTTGAATGTGCATAGCCGGCCGCACCTGCTCCGTGCCGCGCAGGAGGGGATTGTCTTTGCTCTGAATTACGGTGTGGAGATCATGAAACAGATGGGGCTCGAGGTGGACACGGTGAAAGCGGGCAGAGCCAATATGTTCCTAAGCCCGTTGTTCCGGGAGGTCTTTGCCATGGTCACCGGCGCCTGTGTGGAGCTTTACAATACCGATGGCGCGCAGGGCGCGGCGAGAGGCGCTGGTGTCGGCGCCGGTATTTACCGGGACAGCAAGGAAGCCTTTGTCGGCCTGACTCCTGCGGGAGTTACGGAGCCCGACGCGGCAAAAGCCGCCCAGTACAAAGAGATCTATCAGGAATGGGCAGCCATCCTGAAGAAACTGCTCAGCTAAGAATAGCCTGGGAAAAATCATGCGAAACTAAGAGCTTTCAAGAAGCACCAAGCAGCCGTAAAAAGCGGCTATTTGGATATAAAAAAACAAACGTTTGCAGGAGGGGAAAAAAGTGACTAAATCTTTACACAGTATTTGCCGGTGGACATTCCACGCTGGTAAGGGAGGTTTCCTTCCGGCTAATATCCGGCCGGCATGGGCCTCTGACAAATTGGATACCGTAGGCGTAATCCGGTTAATTAAAGAAAAAATCGCCCCCAAGCTGCCGGAGAGCATTGTCCTCGGCTACGAGGTCCACTATGACACGGAGATCGATGAGAAGAATGCTGCGGCCGTAGCCGATGCGCTGGTGGATACCGGAATGTATCTGGCCATGATCACCCCGGGCGCCCACAGCCATTTTGCCTACGGTGGGCTTGGTTCGCTGGACCCGAATGAACGGGCAAAAGCTGGCGAACTGGGGACAAAAACCGTGGATTTGGCCTACGGCCCCTTGCGTAAGGCCTGGCATCCGGAGTTCCCGCCTTCTTTGGTGATTTGGAACGGCTCCTTCGGTTATGATCTGGCTACCCCGGCGGTCCGTCAGATGTACCAGCACCTCAAAGAGGGCTTGGCTGCTCTCTGCAAATATGAGGAAAAGGCTGGCGGCGAAATGTACATCGGTATTGAGCCCAAGCCGAACGAAGGCCATCCGGCCATGCTCTTGCCGACGGTTGCTTCGGCAATCCTTCTCTTCAGAAAGATCGAGGAAGAGTTTGGCGTCTCCCGGGCGAAGAAGGGCGTGAACAAAGAGTTTGGTCATAGCGAAATGATCGGTCTTGATCATGTCTATGATTCCATGGAAGAATTGGATAACGATGCCATGGTCCACATGCACCTGAACAGCCAGGGTTACAACGACGGGATCACCCTGGGCGGACCTGGAAAATTCGATATTGACCACGGCACCAAGATTACCGGGATGAATATCGCCATCGCCGCTCTCCTGGACGAGTACGGCTTCAACCGCTGGAAAGGCCATGACATGCAGCCCCGGGGCTACGACAGTGAGGAGCAGGCTATCGACCGGGTAGTCAGAAGCGTGCTGAGCTGGGAAGCCTGCGCCAAGGCTGCCGCGGAACTGAACACAGATGAACTCGCCAAGCACCTGGCGGCGAGAGAGACGGGCTGCGCCGAAGATATGATGCGCGACGCCGTTGTCAAGGCGCACAAGTACTTCAACGAGATGTACAAATAAAACGGAGCAAAAAAAGAGAGAGCCGGCGGGCATATAGCCGCCGGCTCTTTTTTCTGAAGCGCCGTAAACCACCAAGCGGTTTCAATCAGGGAGCCGCCAGCAGTTCCGCCAGCATCCGGGCGTTGATGACCGCTTGACCGGCGTGGTGGTTGTTGAAAAAGACAAAGGTCGTCTTGGCCCGAGCGGACAATTTGAGGATAGCGGGGCGCCACTCCTGCAACTCGGCGGAGGAGTACAGGTAATCATAACGTTCCCAGGCTTTGTCATGCTTCCACCAGCGGGCGGCGTTACGGCCATGAAAACGCAGGTAAGCCAGGTCGGAGGTGATTCGTGCCACCGGCGGCATAAGTCCTCTTAAGCGCGGTTCGTCAACGCAACAAAACCCAAAGTCCAGACCGGACAGGAAAGAAAAAACCTCCTCCCTTACCCACCCGGCGTTACGAAACTCCACCACTGCCGGGAGGTCACCCAGGACTTCACGGGCAAAAGACAAATACTCGAGATTATCATGGGTGTATTTAAAACTCCAGGGGAATTGAAAAAGTACACATCCCAGTTTGCCGGCGGTAAGCAGCGGGAGAAGGGCTTGATGAAAACGGTAAAAAATCTCCCCGGCCTCCGCCGGGTCTTTGCTGATCTCGTGGGTCATGGATTTATGGGCTTTCAGGCAGAAGGTAAACCCGGAAGGGGTTTTCCGTTCCAGCCCGGCAATGCTTTTGCTCCCGGGCATCTGGTAATAGGTGAAATTGATCTCTACGGTTTTGAAGTTTTTAGCATAAAACGGCAACATGGCCGCAGATGCGAGTCCTTCCGGATAAAAGGGTCCCCGCCAGTCGTCATAAGAAAAGCCGGAAGTCCCAATCAAAATATTCTCCATTTCCTCACTCCCCGGCAAGAAGATTCGCGGCCCGGACCAGAATATCCTCCCCGTATTTCCGGCGCAACCGGTCAAGAACGGGCTCCAATTTATTCACGCCCGGATAAATCTCGGGAAAAAGGGAAAGCTGGCGCCGGGCGGCTTCTTCCGAAACCAGGCCGGTGGCGGTTACCCCCAAGCCCTTAACCGGCAACCCTGCCCAATGGGTAAAGAACAGTTCCCGGGCTGCCGGGGCCAGTTGCACCTCGCTGGTAATGGCCACCGGAAGCTGCCGCTGAAAGGTCCTGGTTTCGATCTTCTTCTCATTAACCTTGAGCCGGGTTTTTACCCGTATCCCCGTGGCCAGCATTTTTTTCTCCCTGAGGCGAAAAGCGGTTTTACTGCTTAAAATCCAGATCACCCCCTCCAACCGGCGGGCGGAGGTAAGCGGGGTGGGGAAAGAGGTCTCATGGCCCATGCTTTTTTCCGGGGGGCGCCGGTCCAGCGGGAGAACGGGCTCGTCGTTTATGCCCCGGGCGGCCTGGTGAAGCTTCTCGCCCCACAAACCGAAGACCGACCGGAGTTTAACCAAGGGGACCGCAGCCAGTTGACCCAGGGTCGTAATGCCGGCCGCCTGCAGGACCTCTGCGGTTTTTGGGCCGATGCCGGGGCAGATGGAAACCGGTAGCGGCGCCAGGCGCCCGGGTAATTCGCAGGCGCGGATGACGCAGAGACCGTTGGGCTTTACGGTTTCCGTGGCGATCTTGGCCACCAGTTTGTTGGGCCCGGCCCCGGCAGTGACTGTTAAGCCGGTCTCCCTAAAGATTTGCCGCCTTATTTTCTCCCCCAAAACTGCGGGCGGATCAGGGGCGCCGGTAAGGTCCAGAAAAACCTCGTCTACGGAATAGGCCTCCACTAAAGGGGTGTATTGCAGGTAGATCGCGAGCAGGCGCAGGGAATAGGAGAGGTATTTCGGGATATTAACCGGCAGGAAAACCCCATGGGGAAGCAACGCCCGGGCTTGAAAGAAAGGAATACCCGCCTTTACCCCAAACTTCCTCGCCTCATAGGAGGCGGCGGTCACTACCCCGTGTTCTAAAGGAATACCACAGACAACAACCGGCCTGTTTCGTAACCGGGGGTTGGATGCCTGTTCCACTGCGGCGAAAAAGGCATCGGCATCAATATGAAAAATCAACCGTTCGGGACGGGCGCAATCAGTCATGGTAGATCCGGAGCAGGTTCCACTGGAGAGAGCGGGTGTGAAAACACAACTCATAGAGGTTGGCTCCGTCGGTGACAACGGAGAAAAAAAGGCGCCGGGCTTCGCCTTCATAATCACTCCAGCTGGCCGTAACACGGGAGATGGAATAGTTTCTTTGGCGCCAGGTAAAGAGGCGGGGCGCTACTTTCGAGCGGGAAAAGACGGCCACCACAGTAACGGGTTCTTTGATCTCTTCAAACATCATCGGATGCTCCCCTGCAAACATATGTTCGATTAGATTATAACATAGAAGCCGCGTGGAAACAACCTCCTGAATTTTCCATTTGTTATGCGGAATTACCATATAACTGGCGATTATGGTGAGAGGCTTGACATGGATTTTGACTCGTGATATTCTTCAAAAGCAGGGAGGTTTTTTGCGGTAAATAACAGGCATTATGCGCTAACATGAAAAAACAGGAGAAGAAAGAGGCACTTATGACAGAAGAAATTTTTGCAGCAACCATAAAACAAGTCTGGCCGTTAATATTGACAGGGGCAGCCACCTACGTCAACTGGTTAATCCTATTAAGCCTTGGTCTGCAATTGAATGAAATTAAAGTGAAGAAAAGTATTCTCTTCGGCTTTACCCTGGCGCTTACCGCCGTTAATCTCTTTGGGAAACAGGCAGTTTCTGCGCAGTTCGGCTTTTTTTGCGCGATCCCCCTGTTTCTTTTTTTCTTCAAAAGACGGTGCCGTTTATCCTGGCTTCAACTCCTGGTAACAACGCTGGTCGGGTTTTCACTGGCGATATGTAGTAAAATAACGTTCACCGGCAGTTACCGGTATTTTTTAGGTGAGGGGTATATCCCCTACCAAAGCCTGATTATCCTCGGCCGCGGGTTTGCGCAAAGCATCTTCCCTGGTTTTATCCTGTTGGTTGCCAACCTCTTGGACATCTCTTTTGCGCCGTTTACCCAAAAAAGAGTGCAATCGGGGCTACTGATGATTGGCCTTTTTACATTAATGCTCCTCTTGGCCAGTGTCCTTTTTATCAGTAACAATAATCTACTGATCCAGGGAACCGGTAATTTAAAGATCCTTCAACTATTGGGAGGGCAATTATTTATGGCCACCGCAATGGTCAGCCTCTTATTGCTCATTCGTTCTCATCTAATAGAAGAAAAAGAACGGGAGTTGGATGAAGAAAGGTTAAAAGAAAGTCAACGCTTGTTGGAGACTTTGGCCAGTGAATACCGGGAGTTTCGCAATAAACTTCAAGTGATGGATATGATGGTTGCAGCCGGTAAGGAAGGTGAAACTATAGGCAGGTACATTCAAAAGGTGGCTGAGGAGATTAGTAGCCGTAATTATCCGGATAATCCGGATCCGATTATTAAGGCGACGGTCCTCTCTTGGCGGATCCGGGCCCAAGAAAGAGGAATTTCAATTATTGAACAAGACCATACAGTGCCGTTAAAGACCAAACCCCAAAGAATAACCGGTGAGATTCTCAGCAAGGCTCTGGGGTCAATGATTGAAGAGGCCTCCCGTTTATGCTGTAATAAAATTATAATCTCCAGAGAGGAAAAAGTGGGGAATACCGGTTTTAGGCTACAAATCGTCACGGATGAGCAGAAAAGAGCGGGAATAACGATAACGAGACCTTTTTCTCTTCCAGCAGAAAGACTGCTTCCTTTGGAGGATTTGGTGGCCAAGGCTGACGGCCGGTTGGAAATGACCGTGGACGGGATAATTATCTGGTG
>DUNX01000040.1 GCA_012839115.1 Bacillota bacterium | reverse complement strand
GCGGTGATTGTCAACAAGTCCACGGTCCCGGTGGGTACCGGCCGGCGGGTGCAGGAGATTATCTCCGCCAACCTGCGGAGACCGGTGGAATTTGCTGTGGTGAGCAATCCCGAGTTTCTCCGTGAAGGAACCGCGGTAACGGATTTTACCCATCCGGACCGGGTGGTGATCGGGACAGAGTCGGAGCGGGCCCGCAAGATCATGGAAGAAGTCTACCGGACCCTTTATCTGATTGAGACGCCGTTTGTCTTTACCAACCTGGAGTCGGCAGAGTTGATCAAATACGCCAGTAATGCCTTTTTGGCCACAAAGATCACTTTTATTAATGAAATTGCCAACCTTTGTGAGGCGGTCGGTGCTGATGTGCAGGTGGTCGCCAAGGGAATGGGTTTGGACGGGCGGATTGGCCCGAAATTTCTCCGTACCGGGCCCGGCTACGGCGGCTCTTGTTTTCCCAAGGATACCAGAGCTTTGGTACGGATCGCCCGGGACCACGGAGAAAGCATTACGATCGTGGAAACAGTCATCGCCGCCAATGAGAACCGGAAAAAGCAGATGGTCGAAAAAATCCGGCGGGTGGTGGGCCCTCTGGCCGGGAAAACCCTGGCCGTCTTAGGCTTGGCCTTTAAACCGAACACCGACGATGTTCGTGAATCGCCGTCGTTGGCGATCATCAGGCAACTGCTGGATGAAGGAGCGCAATTACGGGTACATGACCCGGCGGCCATGGAGGAGACCCGGAAGACCTTCGGTGAACAGCTTTGTTACTGTAATGACCCGTACGAAGCTGCGCAAGGCGCCGAGGCGCTGGTGCTGGTGACCGAATGGAACTGCTATCGCCGCCTGGACTTGGGACGTCTCCGTTCGCTCCTGCAGTCACCGGTCTTGATTGATCTGCGGAATATCTATACCCCTGAGGAAGTGAGCAAATTCGGCTTTCGTTACGAAAGCCTTGGCCGGAAATCAATCTGAACATGGAGGGGTTAGCCGATGAACTGGCGGGATTATATCACCACGACAAAGACCGTTCCCAACCCAAAAGGGTTGACCTTGTCCACCTCCTTTATCCTGCAACTCCTTGCTGCCGGTTGGACGGCCGAGCAGATCCTGCAGAATTACCCACAGTTGCGGCCGGAGCATTTGCGGGCGGTATTTGCCTTTGCTGCCGAACATCTGAAGGAAGACTTTTATTTAAAATTATAGTGGAGATGGACGGGAGGCACAGCTTTGCCCAAAAAGATCTGCATGGTTTTCGGGACCCGGCCGGAAGCGATCAAGATGGCGCCGGTCATCAAGGAGTTGCAAAAGGCGGAGGATTGCTTCTCCCTGCGGGTGGTGGTCACCGCCCAGCACCGGGAGATGCTGGATCAAGTCTTAGACCTTTTTGGGATCCAGGCCGATTATGACCTCAACCTTATGCAGCCCGGCCAGTCTTTGCCCGATCTCGGCTGCAGAATTCTCTCCCGGTTGACCCCGGTCTTCCTCCGGGAGCGGCCGGATCTGGTGATGGTCCACGGGGATACCTCCACCACTTTTCTGGGGGCGCTGGCCGCCTTTTATCTCCGGATCCCCGTGGCCCATGTGGAAGCCGGGCTAAGGACCTACCGCCCCTATTCGCCTTTCCCCGAAGAGATGAACCGGCGCCTTACCGGGGCGCTTGCTACTTATCATTTTGCCCCCACCCGGACAGCGGCCGGGAATTTGCTGGCCGAGCGGATCCCACCTTCCGCGGTCATGGTGACCGGGAACACGGTGATTGATGCCTTGCTCGCCGTGGCCGCGCGCCCGGACTTGAGACTCCCCCGCGAGGTTGCGGAGATCCCGCCCGGGCAGAAGGTGATCCTGGTCACTACCCACCGGCGGGAGAATCTAGGCGAACCATTGCGCCGGATCTACAGTGCCCTCCGCTTGTTACTGGCGGACTTCCCCGATCTCTGGGTGGTCTTCCCCGTCCACCGTAATCCTTTGGTCTGGAAGACGGCCGAAGAAGTCCTGGGGGATCTGTCCCGGGTCCGGCTCCTGGCGCCTCTGGAGTACGGGCCGTTCGTGGCGCTGATGCGCCGGGCTGATTTGGTGCTGACCGATTCCGGAGGGATCCAGGAAGAAGCGCCGGCCCTGGGCAAACCGGTCCTGGTTTTGCGCGATACCACCGAGCGTCCGGAGGCGGTCCGCGCCGGGACCGTTCGCCTGGTGGGCTTGGACAGGGAGAAGATCCGGGCGGAGGTCCGCCGGTTGTTCCTGGACGAAGCGGCCTACCGGGAGATGGCCCAGGCGGTCAACCCTTACGGGGACGGCCGGGCGGCCGGAAGGATCAGCGCTTTTCTCCAATGGCTCTATGGTTACCGGGCAGAGAGGCCGGAAGAATTCGGGGTGGGAGAATAGTGGTAAAGGATTGAGCCTTTACAGGAAGAAAACTAAGATCAAGTATGAATAAGCTTAAATATTAAGTAAGCTTAAATATGAGTAAGCTTAAATCAGATATCGGGACTACCGGTATACCGGCTCAAGACGGGAATGACGTGGGAACGCACGTTACCGTCTTGGGCCGGTTTTTTTTTCTCCCCTTCCCCCGTATTCTTGGGCAACAGGTACAGGTATATCCCGGCCTTTTTATGGCTATAATCCTAATGACAAGGCTGGCCACTTGGGGGTTGAGAGAATGATCCTGAATAAAGTAGAGATCTGCGGGGTCAACACATCCAAGCTGCCGGTTCTCACCAACACCCGGATGCGGGAGTTATTGCAGAAGATGAGAAACGGTGAGAAGAGTGCACGGGAGGCGTTGATCCAGGGGAATCTCAGGCTGGTGCTCAGTGTGATCCAGCGGTTTAATAACCGCGGCGAATATGTGGACGACCTGTTCCAGGTCGGTTGTATCGGGTTAATGAAGGCCATCGATAATTTCGACCTTTCACAGAATGTGAAGTTCTCTACTTATGCGGTACCGATGATTATCGGTGAGATCCGCCGTTATTTGCGGGATAATAACCCCCTGCGGGTTAGTAGATCCCTGCGGGATATCGCCTACAAGGCGCTGCAGGTCCGGGATACATTGACCGGGAAGAACGGGAAAGAACCGACGGTGAGCGATATCGCGGGGGTTTTGAATGATCCCATGGAAGAGATTGTCTTTGCTCTGGACGCTATCCAGGAACCCATCTCCCTGTTTGAGCCCATCTACCATGACGGGGGGGACCCGATC
>DUNX01000039.1 GCA_012839115.1 Bacillota bacterium | reverse complement strand
TCTCTTTCTACGGTAATGCCATCCTTGACAATGAGGACCATAAGGAGCAGGGGAACATCCTGTATGACTTGGCGAAGGGCGGGATGCTGGACGGTCTTATCGTCTGGAAAGGCCATTTTTCCGCATATTTGAGTGACGAGGATTTTTTAGCCTTTTGCCAGCAGTATTGCATACCGTTTGTGACGATCGAGGGTTCTTTCCCGGGTTATCCTTCGGTTACTTACGGGAATTACAGCGGTATGCGGATGCTTGTTAAGCATTTAATTGAAACCCACGGGCATAGAAAGATTGGGTTTGTCGGTATCGATCCGGAGAACGAAACCCACAAAGTGTTTCAAGACCGCCACCGCGCTTATTGCGATACGATGCAGGAATACGGGCTCACAATTGCCGAGGATTGGGTTAAGCCTTGGCGCCCTTGGGATGATTTGTACGGCCGCCCTCCCGGTGAGTTGCTGGATGAGTGGTTACAGGGCGGCGCTGCCTCCGAATTGGGAGCAATTATAGGTATTTCCGACCCGACGGCTCTTTGGATCATGGAGCACCTGGAGAAGCTGGGCTTTTCAGTCCCGCACGATCTGGCTGTTGCCGGCTTTGACCACTCGGCGGCCGACAAAAACAGCATTCTTCCTCTCACCACTGTCGACCCATCCTGGACTGAATTGGGTGCAGCCACAATCAGGGTTCTTTTGGATATTCTTGAGGGTAAATCCGTTCCGGAAAAGACCGAGGTCCAACCCTATTTGGTTGTGGCCCGGACCTGTGGTTGCCGGGAAGAGAATATCTCTCTTGCCGGTGGTGACGGTCGAAAAAGCCCCGTTCCCGCCTTCGGGAAGAAGGGGATTATTTATGAGATCAATAAGGTCCTGGGGAAAGAGAGGTTCCTTGAACCGCACGGTCCGGCCGGAGAACTCCTCGATTCTTTGCTGGCGGAAGCAAAACACGGTAAAGAATTTTTCCTTAACAAGCTCGAAAAGATCCTGAAAGCCGAATACAGGGCTGGTAAAAACCTGGTTCTCTGGCAGGATGTGATTTCCCTCCTGCAAAACCGGGCGATCCCCGCTTTCCTGCTAGGAAAAGCAAGAAAGAGAGCGGACATTCTCTGCCGGCAGGCGCGGGTAATGGTCGCCAACATGGCCGGAAGGGCCCTGGAAGGCAGATGGGGCGAGATGGAAGAGACCCTCAACCGCGAACGCCAACTGGGTCTGGGGCTAATCAGAACTTTTGATCTCAACCAGTTAATGGATTTATTGGCCGAGAGCCTGCCGGCCCTTGGGATCTCCGGGTTCTACGTTTCCCTTTATGAAAATCCGGTTTTTTACCGCTATCCGGCGCCGGTTCCCGAGACTTCCCGGCTGGTACTGGCCTATAATGACCAGGGCCGGGTAGAGCTGGAACCCGGTGGGCTGAGGTATCGCTCCCGGGAGGTTGTTCCGGAAGAACTCTGGCCCCAAGACCGAGCGGTTAGTTTTTCCGTCCATCCTTTATACTTTCAGGACAACCAGATCGGGTTTATTGTTTTCGATGCCATCCCCCGTAAACTGGATGTTTTTGATTCCCTGCGTATTCAGATGAGCAGCGCCCTCCAGGGTGTCTTCCTGGTTAATAAGATTGAAGAACAGATGAAGGATCTGGCCAAAGCCAATGCCCAATTGGAAGAGTCCTATCGCTATTTGCAAGAAAACCAGCAGCGGTTGATTGCTTCGGAAAAAATGGCTTCGCTGGGCCGGCTTTCCGCCGGGATTGCCCATGAAATGAATACCCCCTTGGCCACGGTGCGCGCGGCATTGCTCGAAATCAAGATGCTGGCTGAGGAGTATGACCAATCCATTGACGACCCGCAGGTGGAACCGGCGGATCATCACGAAATCGCCCAGGAGATTCTGAAAAACACCATTTTCGCCATGCGGGCGGCGGAAAAAAGCGCCGGGTTTATCCGGGGGATGAAAGCCCAGACCTATGGGCAATTGGGAAAGAAAAAAGAGTTGTTTAACGCAGTGGTGGTCGCAGAAGACGTTTTTGTCGTCCTTGAGCACCAACTCAAAAAGAACAGGTGCACCTTACAGAAAGAACTCGGCAAAAATCTTCACCTTCACGGCGACCCCCAGGCCTTCAATCAGATCCTTACGAATTTATTGGTTAATGCCATTGATGCCTGTAAGGGAAAAACCGGGGAGATCCGTGTCATTCTCGCGGAAGACCCGGAAGAAAAGGCCGTAGATTTGCGGGTGATCGACAATGGGACCGGAATCAGCAAAGAGAATATGACCAAGATCTTTGACCCCTTTTTTACCACCAAATCCTTTGGCGAGGGGACAGGCCTTGGTTTGAGTATCGTCTATGATCTGGTGAAAGAGTTCAACGGTAATATCAGTGTGGACAGCATTCCGGGGAGGACGGAGTTTTTCATTCGCTTTCCCGGAAAGAAGGAGATAGGTTGAGATGGCAAGGATCAAACAGAAAACCGCTCCCTCCGGGATGAGGATTCTCCTCATCGACGACCAGCAGGATTATTTACAATCAACGACCACCCTTTTACAGAGAGAAGGCCATGAGGTTGTGGGAGTGACGAGCGGTGAAGAAGGACTGGAGTCACTAAAAAAAGAGCATTTTGACCTGTTATTGGTTGATTACTACATGCCGGGGGGAATGACCGGCGAAGAAGTCGTAAAGGAATTACGAGGTTTTAACCGGCATACGCAGGTAATCCTGCAGACCGGTTATGCCGGGGAACACCCGCCCCGCGAGATGCTGAAAAAATTGGATATTCAGGGATATCACGATAAGACCGATGGCCCGGAGAAGCTTTTGATGTGGGTGGAAATCGGTTTAAAGGCCGCCCGCACGGTGCAGCTTTTATCAAGGAGTAAAGCCGGGTTAAAGTATATTCTTGATATCACCCCCGAACTCCATAAGATTCAACAGATTCATGATATTTGCCAGGGGATTTTGTACCAGGTTGCCGGGCTGGTCGGGATCGTCAATACCTTTATCGCCACGTCCCAAATGGCGGCCGGGGACCAACCCCGCTTGCATTTGGACGGGTTCGTGGCGACCTTTGAAGATTCAAAACTGATGATCCAGGCGGCCACCGGGAAATTCAACAGGGGGAAAGAAGCAACCGAGTATTTTTCGGAAAGTGAACTAAAAGAGCTTCATGCCGTTCTAAAGGAAAAAAGGATTCATATCAACCAAGAAAAAACAATCATCCCTCTGGTGATCGGCGACGAAAGCTTCGGATGCATCTACCTGGATCAGCCGGTCTACGCCCCCCAAGATGTGGAGTTGCTGCAGGTCTTTGCCAACCAGGCCGCTCTGGCCATTCAAAACGCCACTCTCTACGAAATGGCGACCTTGGATCCGCTCACCGGCGTTTTTGTCCGGCGGGTTTTCGACCGTTGGTTGCTGCGGGATTTACACACGAATTTCCGGGACCAGACCATGTTGACCTTGTTAATGATTGATGTGGACGGGTTAAAAGCGATCAATGATTCCGCCGGGCATCTGGTGGGGGACAAGGCCCTGACGGCAGTCGGCAGGGTATTAATGAAAGCCACCCGGTCAACGGATTTTGTCAGCAGGTACGGTGGGGATGAATTTGCCATTCTCCTTTCGAACACGCCGGTGGAAAAAGCAAAAAAACTGGGGGAGAGGATCCTCAGCCTGTTAAGGGAGGAGGTTATTGAAGACAAGGGGAAACGCTTCCCGCTCAGGGCTTCTATAGGCATCTGCTGTCTAAAGCCGCATATGCTTAAGCAGGAGGAGATACCCTGTCAGAACATAACAGCCTATTTTGAGAACACCGCTGAACTGTTGGTAAAGAAAGCCGATGAAATGCTTTACGTCTCTAAAAGTAAAGGCGGGGAAAATGTGCACGCTGCGGAGATCAGTTGGCCCCGCTGCGGGTAGCGGGCGCATACGGGTCTCTTTCCACCCCTCTATTATATGAGGGGAGAAGAAAGGGGGGCTTCTTGGCGTGCGCCGCTAACAGGTACTGAAGGAGGAGAAGTGTTGCGCCAAAAATACAAACATCAATCCGGGACAGGACGGAGCATCTTATTGGTCGACGACAGCAAGGAATACCTTGAATCAACCCGGAGACTTCTGGAGCGGGAGGGGCATACGGTATTAACAGCGGCCAGCGGGGCGGAAGCGCTGGAGATCGTAAAACACGAACGGGTAGACCTTATGCTTGTCGATTATTTCATGCCCGGGATGACCGGGGAAGATGTAGTTCACCAAGTGCGGAAGCTCCGGCCTTACCTGCAAATAATAATCCAGACGGGATATGCAGGAGAACAGCCACCCAGGGAACTATTGAAACGCCTGGATATCCAGGGTTATTATGACAAGAGTGAAGGACCGGAGAAATTATTGCTATGGGTGGATGCCGGGCTAAAGTCGGCCTATTTTATTGAGTTGTTATACAAAAGCCGTCAGGGGCTGAAATATATCCTGAATATTACGCCGGACCTTCATAAAATCCAATCCCTGCAGGATTTATTAAAAGGGGTTCTCCTGCAAATATCCGGGCTTTTGGGGGTGGTCCACTCATTTCTGGCGGTTGTTCCGGAAAAATCCCCGGAAACGGAGGAAGATCCGGATCTCACCGAAGGCTTCCTGGCGATGCTGGAAAATGATTTGAACCTGGTGGTGCAGGCGGCAACCGGCCGCTTTTCCCGGATGAAGAAGGTCGATCTGGATCACCTGGATCTGGAGAATATGCGGGAGATCCGGGGGGCGCTGAAAGAGGGGACGATTCAGGCTTTGGAGAGCGCCACTGTGATCCCGCTTTTGGTCGGCGAATCAAGAATCGGCGTTATCTACCTGGATTACCTGGTAACCGACAGTCAAGAGCTGGAGTTGATCCAGATCTTTGCCAACCAGGCCGCGGTGGCCATTCAAAACACCAGGTTATACCAGATGGCCACAGTGGATACGGTAACCGGGTTATTTGTCCGGGGTTTTTTTGAACAGTGCCTTATCCGTGAAGTACGGGCGGCTTTTCGCGCCGGCTGCGAGTTGTCCTTTATCATGCTGGATCTTGACGGGATGAAAACTATCAATGATACCGGGGGGCACCAGGCGGGAGACGAAGCCTTGGCGCTGGTCGGTGAGGTTTTGCAAGAGACTACCAGGAGTACGGATATTACTTGCCGGTACGGGGGAGATGAATTTGCGGCCATCTTGCCCAACACCAATCCGGAGGGGGCAATCGTGGCCGCCGGCAGGATCCTTACGTCTTTAAAAAATAGGAAAGTGGAGATTAACGGTGAGCTTATGCCGCTTAAATGCAGCATCGGAATTAGTACCCTCCCCAAGTATGCTCTCTCTCTTGACGATGCGCCACGGCCCTTCCCCGCCTCTTATTTTCAGGAAATGGCCGGGCTTCTTGTGAAAAAAGCCGATGTCGAATTATACCGGGCGAAAAAGAAAGGCGGCTTCCAGTATTCCGGTCCGGCAGTCCTCCCCTGGCAGCCGTTTCCCAGAGAGAAAGAAGGCGACGAATAGCAAGTTTCGCGCCCGCGTGCTGTGCGCACATGTGTGTGGAGTACGAACGCCAAGCCGGGCATCGCGTCAGCCATTCCAATACGGGGCTGTGCGCACTCGTATGTGTAGCACGCCCGCGCGCTTTACACGCACGTGTGCGAACCAACGACACTGGCCTGAAAACAGGCCGGTTGCTTTTTTCCGCCATTATTGGGCAGGAAAAACCAGAAAACCGGCGAATATGAAAATATTCGAAAGAAAAATAAAAAGAATATTCTGAAAAAAGCAAAAAGTGAACAGGGAGGGTGCTTTTATGATCAAAATTTTGACCGACTCCACTGCGGACCTTACTCCCGAACTCGTTGAGAAGTACCAGATTGAGCGGATACCGCTTTATGTTTTTTTCGGAGAAGAGTGTTTCCGGGATGGGGTTGATTTTACACACGAAGAGTTTTGGGAAAAACTGAAAACCACCGATGTTTTCCCGCGTACAGCCCAGCCGAGCCCGGCCGATTTTATGGAAGTCTACCGGCGCCTGTTGGATGAAGGCCATGAGATTTTATTTATCGGAATTGGGTCAACCATTTCCGGAACAATCAGCTCGGCGCTGATTGCGCAGAAGGAGTTTCCTGGCGCTCCCATTGAAGTAGTTGACTCCTACAGCCTTTCCATGGGAATCGGGCTCTTATGCATCCACGCCGGGGAAATGGTTGCCCGCGGCATGAAACTGAAAGAAGTGGCGGAAGAACTCAGGAAGATGGTGCCGAGGATCAGGGTCTCCTTTATCGTTGATTCGCTGGATTATTTATACAAGGGTGGCCGGTTATCCAAAACCCAAGCTGTCCTCGGGAATGTCCTGAATATCCACCCCCGGATCGCCATGGCCGAAGGGAGATTATTTGCCGCCGAAAAGATCCGCGGCAAACGCCGGGCGATGAAAGCGCTTATTGATTGGGCGACCGGGGAGCCGGAGAAGATCGATCCGCTCATGATCTCCGCAGCCCATTGTGACGCCGAGGAAGAGGTGGAAGAGGTTGCCGAGACCCTGCGCGGGATGGGAGTGGCCAAGGAAGTGGTTCTTACCAAGGCGGGGGCGGTAATCTCGAGTCACTGCGGGCCCGGGACAGTCGGGATCCTTTACCTTGCCAAAGAGGATTAAGATCTCTCCGCCATAAGCCGGGCAGGTTCGCGTGTGCGCGTTTACCGGCTGGCGTCAATTAGCAAAAGATTTTCAATTCCCGTTTTGCTTTTCTGCCCGGAAAGGCAAAACGGGTTTTTTATGTTCTTGTGGGCCCGGGTGGAACTATGCGCCCGGGCTGTTTTGGCCTACGCATACCCGGTCTTGCCCCCGCATAATGAATAGGGAGAGATCCATCGCGCGTACACGCAGGTAAAGGCCTTGCTTTTTCTTGACCGGCAAAAAGATAAGACAGGAGCAGTGCGTGCGCGCAGGCAAAGGGGGATTTGTAGATGGAAAAAAAGGAATTGGAGAATTTGCTTTCTTCCTTCAAAGAGAGCCCGGCCGAAGAGCTTTTACGGTTTTTTCTCCCGGCTTATCGAGGAAAGATTGCCCTGGCTTCCAGTTTCAGCGGGGAAGATCAGGTGCTGACTGATTTGATCCTGAAAATTGATGCCAAAGCCAGAGTTTTTACCATCGATACCGGGCGCCTGCCGGAAGAGACTTATGCGGTGATTATGGAGACGATGGACCGTTATGGGCGGGGGTTTGAAATTTACTTCCCGGAAACCGCCGATGTGGAGACTATGGAAAGCAGTCTGGGACCGAACCTTTTCTACAAAAGCCTGGAAAACCGGAAACACTGCTGCGAGGTACGGAAGATTAAACCGCTGGCAAGAGTCCTCCAGACGCTGGAGGTTTGGATAACCGGCCTTCGTAAGGGGCAGGCCGTTACCAGACAGGAGATTCAAAAAGTCGAATGGGACGAGACCAACAAATTGTTGAAACTAAACCCGCTGGCCGACTGGACGGAAGAGCAGGTCTGGCGCTATATCCGCACCCACCAACTGCCCTACAACAAACTGCATGACCGGGGTTATCCCAGCATTGGTTGTGCACCGTGTACCAGGGCGGTAAAACCCGGCGAAGATATCCGCGCCGGCCGCTGGTGGTGGGAGGCGCCGGAACATAAGGAGTGCGGGCTCCATTACCGGAAGGGGTAAGGCGGGCCGGGGTTACCGGGCCGCCGGCTGCAGGGAGTTGCTTTACCGCCCATCTTGACTCTTTTCTTGTGATCGTTTACATTTAAAGTACAGATACCGGGGAGATGGGTGGTGAACTTCGTGCTCACAGTGAAAAATTTATCAAAAAGCTACGGTGGACAGGTCCTCTTTGCAGATGTTTCTTTTAATATTAATCCCGGAGAGAAGGTGGGACTTGTCGGCAGAAACGGTTACGGCAAAACGACCCTCCTCCGGTTGGTCCAAGGGGAAGAACTCCCCGACAGCGGCGAGATCACCATTCCCAATGGTTACCGTTTGGGCTACCTTGAGCAACACCTAGCTTTCAGCCAGCCCACGCTGCTGGCCGAAGCCTGTCTGGGGCTGCCCAAAGAGAGGAAAGATGAAGAGTGGCGGGTGGAAAAGATCCTTATGGGGCTGGGATTCCGGCGGGAAGATTTCAACCGTGCCCCCGGTGAATTTTCCGGGGGCTTTCAGATCCGCCTTAACCTGGCTAAAGTTTTAGCCGGTGACGTGGACCTGCTTTTGCTGGACGAGCCCACCAACTACTTGGACCTCCCCTCCCTGCGCTGGTTAACCGGGCTGCTGAAAAATTGGCAGCACGAATTAATCCTGATCACCCATGACCGCGGGTTCATGGATCAGGTGATCACCCATACCCTTGGGATTCACCGGCAGAGGATCCGGAAGGTCCCGGGCGACAGCAGCAAATACTATGAACAATTGGTGAAAGAGGAAGAAATCTACGAAAAGACCCGCCTGAATGAGGAGAAAAAGCGCCGGGCTGCAGAGGTTTTTATCAACCGCTTCCGGTACAAGGCCACTTTAAGCAGTAGGGTACAGTCGCGGATCAAAGCCCTCGAGAAGAAGGGAAGAATGGAAAAGCTTGCTCCCGTTGAAGAGCTGGAGTTTTCTTTTTCTTCCGCCCCCATGCCCGGGAAGGTTCTTTTGGCAGCCGGCGGTCTGGACTTCTCCTACCATGGCAAAGAGCCCCTGTTGATCAGTGATTTTAAACTCTCAATAAAAAAAGACGACAAGATCGCGGTGATTGGGAAGAACGGTAAGGGCAAATCCACCCTTATGAAACTGCTGGCCGGGGAACTGACCCCGCTGGGCGGGGAGATCAGAAAACACCCCCTGCTCCAGACCGGTTATTATTGCCAGACTAACGTCAGCGAACTCGACCCGGAAAAGACGATACTCGAAGAGATCCTCTCGGTGAACCCGGCCTGTACCGAACAACAGGCGCGGAATATCTCCGGGCTCCTCATGTTTGAAGGCGACGCAGCCCTAAAAAAAATCTCGGTGCTTTCCGGCGGCGAGCGCAGCCGCGTTTTGCTGGGGAAAATCCTGGTGACCCCGGTAAACCTGCTCCTGCTCGACGAGCCCACCAACCACCTGGATATGGAGTCGGCCGATGCTTTGCTGGCGGCGTTGGACGCCTTTGACGGTGCGGTCGTAATGGTCACCCATAACGAGATGTTCCTGCAGACGCTGGCCAACCGGCTGATCGTCTTTGACCGGGGCGGGGTCTTTCTTTACGAAGGGGATTACCGGGGTTTCCTTGCGGATATCGGCTGGAAAGATGAGGAACAGGACGGGGGCGGGCCGGAGGCTGCCGGCAAAAACCGGCGGCCGGCACGTGACACCCATGACCGGAGGAGCCTGCGCCGGGAGCGGGCGAATACCGTCCAAGAAAAATCCGCGGTTTTGCGGCCGCTCGCGGCTGAGATCGAACGGATTGAAACGGCCATTTCCCGTTTGGAGGAGGAATCCGCCCGTAACCTTGAATTCCTGGCCGAGGCTTCGCTGAAGGGCGACGGTGAAGAGATCGCCGCCGGCGCCAAGCGCCGGGCGGAGCTTGATACTGAACTGGAGACCCTATACGACCGCCTGGCGAAAGTCACCGCCGAGTATGAAAAAAAGAGCGCCGAGTATGAGGCCAGGTTGAACAACCTGTTACCAGCGGATTAGGTGCGCCGTCTTTCCCAAAAGAACTGGAGCGACGGGTAGGGAATGCCGATTATTAACATGGGACCATATTAATATGAACTACATTGCTACAAGAGCAAACAACAGGGGATGATCCACCATGAATCGCTCCCTCATGAATTGTTCCACCATGAAGTACTTCATGAATAAGCCCTGGCTTTTCCTGCCCTTTCTTTTTGTGATCACACTCTTTTTCTCCGGCTGCCGCCACGGGATCCAAACCGGAAGGGACTATGTTCCGGACCCGGACCTGCCGGCCCCCGTGGTCATTTGGGGCCTTGGCGATACCGAGTCGGCCGCTAAAGCGCAGCAACTGTTTACTGACGCCGGTATGAAGATTATTTCCCACTGGTTCAACGGGCCTGAGGAATGGCAGTGGGGGTATGAAAACAGCGGGCCCCAGGCGGTCATCCGTGGGCATTACGACAACGGACGGGCTATCCAGATCGTTGTCTGGCTCCACGATTGGGAGGAAGACCACCCCGGCTACTTGACGGGGAAATTTGTCCAAGAAGATGCAGCCCGTTTGGCCCGGATCTGGTCCGGGAATGGTTACCGCTCGGACCGGCTCTTTTTTGTTCTCTTCAGTGAGGTCGAGACCTATTACAACCTCCCGTCCCTCACCCGCGAGGAGATATTGGCCGCGTATAAAAAGGCCCGGGCAGCCATTAAAGCCGAGGCGCCCGGTGCCCGCGTGGGGTTGGGATTTGGCGGTTACTCATGGTTAGGCCCGGGCGAACCGGACCTCTCCCCTTACGAGGAGATCCTCCGCTTCCATTCGGATATTGCTTGTGTGCAGCATATGCACGCCTATGATAAATACGAGCTCATGTGTGAACAGGTGCCGGAATCCATTGCCCAGCTCGGCCAGTATAATTTGCCGGTCATGGTTTCGCATTTCAAGTTCTGGCAAGACAGCCATGCAGATAATCTCGGCGCGCAGGTGACCGGGAGATTTGTCCAGGAATACCTGACCGGGGAGAGGTTGAGGAAACTCTACGCCGACGGGCTACGGTACTGGGTCTTCATGGCCGAGGTGGCCGAGGAACAGATTTTGCCCGGCACCTCCGAATACAAGGAGTTGGTTTGGTCCTTGCGCACCCATTACCCCTACCCTTCCAGCATGGCTCCGGACGAAACCACCGCCGGTCAGCTTTTGGCCGGGGCATGGGAGGATTATAAGGAATACCAGATCACCGCGGAGGGGGCCGGTGGTTTTCTCCGGGTGGGAAAGCCAAACGGGGAGACGGTCTCCGAGGGGATTGGTTATGGGATGCTCCTGGCGGTCTGCTTTGACGACCGGGAGATTTTTGACGGGTTATGGCAGTATGCCAAGGCCCACCATAATCAGAAAGGCTTGATGGACTGGAAGATCGGCCCTGATAACCGGCCAACGGCCGACGGGAAAAACTCTGCCACTGATGGTGACGAGGATATGGCCTTCGCCCTGATCACCGCGGATATGAAGTGGGGCGGCTACCGGGAGGACGCCGAACATTTGGTGGAGAACATCTGGCGGCACCAGATTGAGCCCGGCACCTATATCGTAAAGGGCGGCGACCACTGGGGCGGGGCGGCGATCACCAACCCCTCGTATTTTGCTCCCGGCTATTACAAGATCTTTCAAGAGTACACCGGCAACCCGGAATGGAGCCGGGTCGTTGACGCCGGCTACGAAATGATTGCCCGCCTCAATGAGAAGACCGGCGCCGGGCAGACCGGTCTCCTCCCTGATTGGACCAGGGCCAACGGTGAGCCGGACCCGGGCTTCAGCTTCAACTATACCTATGATGCGTGCCGCGTGCCCTTGCGGTTGGCCATGGATGCGGTGTGGTTCGGCGACCGGCGGGCCCTGGCCCAGTTGGAGAAGGTAAACAACTTCTTTGCACGGATCGGCGCCGGCAAGATCAAAGCCGGGTACACCCTGGACGGGAAGGTGGTCAATGACTGGTCCGACGTCTGCTTTACCGGTCCGGCGGGGGTGGCGGCTCTTTTTTCCTCTGCTCAAGACTACCGGCGGGAGATCTGGGAGCAAACAGTAGCCATGGATGATCCCCAGGCTTACTACCAGTCGTCCCTGCGTTTGCTCTCTCTCCTCCTCATGGGCGGGAAGCTGCGGAATCCATTGGAATAAAACAGACTCCAGATCTGTTGTTGACAGCAGGGGAAATATATAGTAAAATTATTTTTAACAATATGGCAGTCAGGTAGAATGGTAGGAAATATCAGGGACGGCACACGCCGTCCGGCGTGGGTATACCCAGGCACTATACGGGTATTCTGTGCGCGCGTGAAACATGCCTATGCCAACAGGCGCTCCTACCGGAGCGCTTTTTCTTTTGTTTAGGAGAAGAAAGCAAGGGAAATCGGGGAGAGGGAGGTTTTTTAAATGCGGAAAAAGACAGCGGTTTTGCTGGTTGTGGTGGTGGCGGTATTGGCGGTAACGGCCGCCGCGCTGACGGCGGTTTTCTTCCGTCCCAAAGGCGACCCGGTGGTCCGGTTGAACCTAGCCCACTTCTTTCCAGCCGCCCACCCGGTGGAGAAGGAATTGGTGCAGCCATGGATCGCGGCGGTAGCGGAAGCCACCGGCGGGCAGGTGCAAATCACCAGTTACCCCGGGGAAACCCTGGCCAATGCCGCGGAGATTTACAGCGGGGTGGTTACGGGCGTCGCCGATATCGGCATCTCTTGTTTTGCCTATACCCGGGGACGTTTCCCTGTACTTGAGGTCTTTGAATTACCCGGGATCATTTATCTTAATGCCAAAGTCGCCGGCAAGGTGGCCTGGGAGGGGATAAAGGTCCTTGATCCTGAAGAGATAAAGGATACCCGTCTTTTGATGGTATTTTCCACCGGTCCCGGGGCGCTTTTTACCAAAACGCCCGTACGCAGCCTGGAGGATCTACGGGGGATGGGGATCAGGGCCACCGGCCTCAGTGCCAGGACCCTGGAAACCCTGGGCGCATCGCCGGTAGCCATGGCCCAACCTGAGGCTTATGAGGCTATGGCCAAGGGTATTGTTCAGGGAAACCTTTCGCCACTGGAGGTTCTTGAGGGGTGGCGGCACGCGGAGGTTACCAGTTATGTGACCATGACTCCCTTTCTCTATAACACCTTGTTCTTTATGACTATAAATCATAAGGCATGGGAGAAGCTTTCTCCGGAATTACAGGAGATCTTCTCAAGAGTGACAGGGGAGTATCTGGAAGAGGTGGCCCTCGGGCTCTGGGATTGGCAAAACGAATCCGCGCTCAGGTGGGCGGTGGAAGAAACAGGCATGCAAGTGATAGAGTTGCCGTTAGAGGAGACGGAACGCTGGATTGAACTGATCAGACCTGTACAAGACGATTTTGTGGAGAAAATTGGAAAAATGGGCATAGACGGGGAAACGGTCCTCGGTACCGTTAAGGACCTAGCCGGCCGTTACAACCAAGTCTATGGCAATAACTAAAAAAAGGGAGATGAGGTGACCAATGGACCGGTTCTTAAAAGTGGTGGCCGGTATTTCCCGGATCATGGACCGAATCGCCGGTTTTTGCCTGGCCGGGGTGATGATCATGGTGGTCGTGAACATCATTTTGCGACGGCTCTTTAATAGCCCGCTTTTGGGGGTTTATGAATATGTGGGGTTTTTGACCGCGGTAGTGATCGGTTTTTCCCTGGCTTATTGCGCAGTAAAAGAAGGCCATATTACGGTGGATCTTTTCTTTGCCCGTCTGCCCCGGAAGGCGCGGGCTGTTTTGGAGATCGGCAACGGTTTTGTAATCTTCATCTTTTTGTCCCTGGTAGCCTGGTACCTGCTGAAGTATGCCACGGGCATTCAGACCAACGGGCAGGTCTCACAGACCTGTGAGATCCCGTTCCATTTCTTCATCTACCTTGTGGCCGGGGGCTTTTTTGTCCTGAGCCTGACAGCGCTGGGCAGAGGGTTGAAATTTTTACAGGGTGTGAATGAAAAATGACGCCAATTCTTGCCGGAATCATAGGAATTATCCTCTTTTTTTTGCTGATGGCTTTACGCGTGCCGATTGCTCTGGCCATGGCCATGGTCGGCGTGGGGGGGATCGTTTGCCTGAATTCCCCGGCCGCCGCCCGGCATATTATGGCTTCGGAGATCTATGCCACTTTTTCTTCCTATTCTTTAAGCGTTATTCCCATGTTTACCTGGATGGGCTTTTTGGCTTATTATTCCGGGATTGGAGAGAAACTATACCGCCTGGCCTATAAGGTAATGGGGCACTTGCCGGGGGGATTGGCCGTGGCTACGCAGGCCACCTGCGCTTTGTTCGGGGCGGTCTGCGGTTCCAATACCGCTACGGCGGCAACCATTGGCGCCATCGCCCTGCCGGAGATGCGCAAGTACAATTATAATGATTCCCTCTCCACCGCCAGTGTGGCGGCAGGCGGCGCGCTTGGGGTATTGATCCCGCCCAGTGTCATCTTTATTGTCTACGGGATCGCCACCGAGCAATCGATTGGCCGGCTTTTTTTGGCCGGGATCCTTCCCGGGATTCTTCTCATGTTCTTATACATGCTTACCATATATCTCTGGACAGCCCGCCGGCCGGAACTGGGACCGCCCGGACCGAGGGCATCCTGGCGGGAATGGTTGACGGCGCTCCGCGGCGGTCTGTTGGAAGTGATGATGATCTTCACCGTCTCCCTCGGCGGCCTGATTACCGGCTGGTTCACCCCTACCGAAGCCGGGGCTGTGGGGGCGGCCGGGGTTCTTCTGGTGAGTCTAGTGGAACGGAAGTTAAGCTGGAACAGTTTTTTAAAGTCTTTGGCTGATACCACCCGGACTTCCGCCATGATCATGCTCTTGGTGGCCGGGGCGGTTGTTTTCGGGCGGTTTATCGCCCTCAGCCGGCTCCCCTTTGCCATGGCTGGCTGGGCAGGAAGTTTGGCAATGCCGCCGTTTGTTATTATCCTGATCATCCTTTTCATTTATCTGATTTTAGGTTGTTTTATCGACGCCTTGGCTTTGATCCTGTTGACGATCCCCATCTTTTACCCGGTGGTCGTTGGGATTCTGGGTTACGATCCGATCTGGTTCGGGGTGATCATCGTTCTGGTTGTGGCGATGGGAGTTATTACCCCGCCGGTGGGGATGAACGTTTATATTATCAAGGGTGTAGCCAAGGATATACCTTTGGAAGTTATTTTTAGAGGAATTTGGCCTTTTCTGACGGCCTTGGCCGTCTGTTTTCTCCTGCTGATCGCCTTTCCCCAAATCGCCACTTTTCTACCGTCGCTGTTAATGGCCGGTTCCGGATGAGGCCGGCGGACCGGTGGCCGCACGTCTCCGGTTTTTCAGCGCGCGCGTGTGTTAAACCAGGACCGCGCCTGTGAAAAGCGGCCCCATGCCGGGGAGCGCGCCGGCCCGAATAGTTACCCCAGGACCGCGTTTGCGCGTGTCGTACGTGCGCCGCGCGTGCGCGAGACCGCCCGGACGGCGGTCTTTTTTTTGTATTTTATTGCGGAACGGATTGGCAATACAAAAACGGAATAACTGGGGAGAAGGAGTTGCCGTGTTTTAGGCGAAATCATACCGAAAACCCCTGCACACGCAGTCAGGAGGAGTTAAGATGAAAAGACTCTTTTTTTTGCTGGTGTTTTTGTTATTCATTTCCAGTCTAGG
>DUNX01000038.1 GCA_012839115.1 Bacillota bacterium | reverse complement strand
ATAAAAACCCGACGCAGTCAATCCCGCATCGGGCAGGGGTTTGCTAATGGTCGGGCCGACAGGATTTGAACCTGCGACTCCTAGACCCCCAGTCTAGTGCGCTACCAAGCTGCGCTACGGCCCGTATATCCTTACAGCTAAATTATATCACCATAATTCTCCGGCGTCAAGGTGTCAGCCGCCGGTTAAATAAGAGACTCGCAAGGTGAATCCGGGTATGTGCTTAGACCTTCCGGCTTTTTAAAACATTTCCAAACTGGTCGACGGTGATTTCCAGCCGGTGAATAAAATCCCCCAACGAGGCTAGTTTGGCCACGCTCTCCAGGTGCATAAAGTCACTGAGCATTGAGTTGAGAATTTCGTAAATTTCCGACAATTCCCTGCTTCTCTTAGCCAAGCGTTCCCGTTCCTGGTTAACTTTCTCTTCCAAAAGGCGGTTCTCCGCCACCAGCTTGTCAATTTCCTGTAATAATTTTCCTTCTTTTTTCAAGTCCCGCTCAACGGCCAGTAGGTGTTCGATAAAACCGCGGAGATCCAACTGATGCCGCTGGGCCTCTTCCAGTTTTCCCACACGTTCTTCCAATAGCTGTACGGTTTCGGGGAGATGCGACAATTGATAAAGAAAAGTGGCCTTTTTTTCACTTGACTCTGGGACCAGGGAAAGCCCGACGGCCTTTTTCTCCCCGGCGGCCCGGTCTTTTTCGTCCAGTGTTTCCACGGGTTTTGCGACCTCTCTTGTCTTTTCTTCTCTCTTGTCTTTTGTTGTTTCTTCGTCAACCGGTTCCGCAACTTCCAAAACTACCTCTTCCCCTTGTAAGACCGGGTTCTCCGGAATCCTTACTCCAGCCCGTTGCAAGACGTCCCGGCCGATCTTGATTAACGCCTCTTCACTAAGGCCTTTCTTCTGCACAAGCCGGTAAAAGCGTAATTTTAATGCTGCTTCACTGACTTTCTTTTTAAGTAAACGTTGAAGTTCGTTGCACGCTTCATTCCGTGTTCCACCCAGAACCTGATACTTGGCGAAGATTTCCAAGATTAATTGGTCCTCGTCGTCAGCCAAGAGTTCCTTGGGTGTATGGGTCTGGTATTTATTGCGCATGATCTTGTAATAATCCGTGTTGGAGATGCCTTTTTCCTTGAGAATCCGGCAAAACTGACTGCGCAGGGCGGAAATCTTCCGGTTAAAACGCCGGGAGAGTTCCTTCCGTAGCCTGGGGTTCCACCAATTTTCAAAAATCATCTCATTTTCCGCATCCGTGTAGCGAGGTTTTGCCTTTCCCAGTATCTGTTCTTTTTCTTCCGCATCGGTAACAAAATTTTTCCGTGCCAATCCTTTATTTCTTTCCATGTTAATCCCTCCCAAAAAAGAGTATCTTCCCCGCCGGTTGCCTGCTTCGCAGGTGAAATCTGCGGGTATGTATTTATTTTGTTCCGTTGCGAAAGAAAATATGCCAAAAACTAAAAAAAAACAAAAAAAATACTCCGGACGGAGTATCAATTCTGATATTTTGTCTCAACTCTATTCCAAAGTCTCACGGGCAAGATCGGTCAGCTCAATCTCACCCCAGGCGGCAAGGGTTTCCCCATAGATTAAAAGAACCCCGGAGACCCCGGGAATGGTACCGATATAATCTGCGGTTTTCTCTAGATCCCCAGGGCTATGGATCCGGTTGGCGGCAGCGGTGGCGGCAGCATCGGCCAGGGCGCCGTCGGGAGAAAGCACCACCGCCGCATCGGCCTGGCCCATACTGAAAGACGGCCCGACCGTCCCGGAAGAAGTGCAAACACTTAACGGTTTGCCGGGAGGGATCTTCAAACCTAACCGCCAGGAGAAGGGCGACGACCCGGCGTAAACCGCAATCAGCCTTGGCTTTACCCTGGTAAAATACAGGTCGCCACCGTTTTCAATAAAAAACTCCCCAACACCGGCCGCCTGCAAAGCACGGCCCAGCATCTCAGCGATGGCGCCGGCAACGGCGGCCATCGGCCCGACGCCGGTTTTCGCGGCAGCGGCAATCATCCGCTGCACCAGTTCCGGGGCGCCGGGATCACCGGGCCAGGGCTCAAGGGTGGAACGAAAAGCCGGGTACTGGGAGATATAGGCACGGAGTTGCCGACGCAGCTTCCGGACGAGTTTTTCTACTTCGGCGCGGCACTCCCGGGAAGTCTCCAGCCAGAGATCGGTTTCTCCCACCGCCACCCGGAAGCAGAAATATCCCGGCCGGCGCCGCCGGTAAGTCCGGTAAATATCTTCCCGCTTCTGATCCATACCCATTAAAACAACACCTTAATAATGCCTAGCGGACAAGCGGAAACGCAAAGTTCACAGACGATGCACTGTTCTTTATCAAAGCACAGGCGGGCGCTTTCCGGATCAATCCGCAAAGCCCCGGGCTGGCAGACCGCAGTACAGGCGCCGCAGTGGATGCACTCTTCTTCGGTCAGGGAGATCTCCCTGCTGACCGCTTCCACCCCCACCCCCTGCTTAACCAGGAAATCCAGGCCTTTCTTGATCATCTCTTCTGAGCCATTGGAAAGCTCCAGAACCAGTTTTCCTTCCTCCCCCGGGGTAATCTTGGCCCTTAAAATATTGATCGACAGGTCATAATCTTTTACCAGGTGATAGGTGATGGGTTTTTCTGTCAACTCCGGCGGGAAAGTCAACACCACACGTTTTTTGGCCATTATTTCACCTCCTCACGGAGGGGTTTAACCCCGTCCCGGAACGGTAGTTTTGCCACGGGCGCAGTCAGTAGAAAACCCCCGTTAATAATCTTTTCTTTCAATTCCGCCGCAATCTGCCTTGCCTTGTACAGACTGGAAAGCGGAGCCGTTGGGATCGTCCTGTTGTTGATCTTAATCTTACCGCTCCGTAAATCGGCATAGGAGACGACCCCCAGGGCGGGTCTGCTTCTGTGCGGCACCCCGTAATCAAAAACGGTCGCTGTCAACTCTTCGTTGCTGACTCCTACCCGCTGCACAATCTCTTCGTTCAAAAGGGGGATTGGGATGCCAATCCCTACATATAGCGAGACCCCGTATTTGTGGAAAACCGCCGCACGTAAATAATCGGGTTTCATCCCCCGTAGATCGCCGATGACGGCAAGGGTTCCGGCGGCCCCTACCGGCGTCCCGTTTTCATTTCTTTTTTGCGCTGGATTGTGCTGGGTTCCTTCCCAAGCCACATAGCCTTCACCGCCGCCCAAAAGGATCCTGGTGCCAATCCCGATGACCTCATAGTAAGGGTCGTTAAGCAAGGGGCTTAATTCCCCTGCCGTACTATACGTAGCATTCCCGAATTTCGGCAGGAGGGTGCCCATATAAGTGTGAAGCGGCCGGCCGGTGGAGTTGACGGCCACCGCGTAATTCTGGTAAGCGTTACGCGGGTTGAAGAGATAAGCCTGGTTCAAATCCTCCAGTCCCACCGTGGTTTCGATCTCCCGCCGGGGATAACAATCGGTTCCACCAGCAATCGCCTTTAATTTTACCTTTTTGCCGGCAACCAGTTCTTCAATGACATGGGCGCCGCCGTATGCCGCTCCTTGCGATTCGGAGAGTTCTGTTGCGCCCAGGTAAGCATCGACCGCCGCCACCCCTGCATAGGCCGGGACATCATTCAACCAGACTTTGCTCATTTTAATCGGGGGATCGGAATGGCCGAAGTTGAGAAAAAGGCCGGAAGAACACATGGGTCCGAAAGTGGCTGTGGTAACCACATCCACCTTTTCCAATACCGCTGCCGGACCCTCCTCTTTCACCATGGGGATAATTTCTTCTGCTGTTACCACCGTTACTTTTCCGCTCTTGATCTTCTCGTTAATCTCCTCGTAAGTTTTGGTTTTCGCCATACCAAAACCACCTCCTGACTTCTCTGCCGCAACCGTCATAATTAAAAGAAAAGAACCCAAGGGGTTCGTAAAAATAAACGGTTACCCCTTCTTATCTCTCAGGGCCTGGCCCTGCAGGAATTGGCACCAGCCGGTATCGCGCGTACGCGCGCACTGTGGTTGCCGAGGCTTCATCGGGCCTGTCCCTCCGCCTCTCTTGATAAGAAGGCTTGTTTCGATTGGGGCTAATTTTCCGGGCTTATGGAAAGCAGCACCGTCGCCCGGCATCGCCGCAACGTTTACTATCCGCTGCGGTCTGTTCGCGACCGCAACCTGTCGCAACAGTAATTATTCGTAAATCGGTGTTCCCTCTTGCATCGCTTTCTCCCGGTAGAGTTTTACCAACTGCCGGGTATAGGGACCGGGGGTACCGGTACCGATCTTCCGTCCGTCAATCTCCACCACGGGAATTACTTCTGCAGCAGTCCCGGTAAGGAAGGACTCGTCCGCCACATAAAGGTGGTAACGGGTTAAGAGTTCTTCCCGGACTTCCAGTCCAATTCCGGCGGCGAGTTCCAAGGCGACATCTCTGGTAATCCCTTTCAGGGCCCCATGGACACTGGCCGGGGTGACAAGGGTCTTCCCTTTGATAATAAAGATATTATCGCCGGTACACTCCGCCACATACCCATCCTGATTAAGCATGATGGCTTCCGGTACGCCGGCCAGGTTGGCCTCGATTTTGGCCAGTATGTTATTTAAATAATTCAAAGACTTAATCATCGGGTTAACGGTTTCCGCCAAATTCCTCCTGGTCGGGACGGTAATAAGGCGCAGACCATTTTCATAGAATTCCTGGGGGTATAAGGTGATCCGGTCGGCAATAATAATTACAGATGCACGGGAGCATTTCCTGGGATCCAGCCCCAGGTCGCCGGGGCCTCTGGTGACCACAGTCCGGATATAGGCATCCGTTAGTTTATTCCGCCGTAACGTCTCCAGGTGAGCCTCTTTCATTTCTTCCTTACTCAATGGGATCGTAAGGTTTATTGCCGTGGCGGAATCATACAGCCGGTCAATATGTTCGTCAAATTTAAAGACCCGCCCGTTATAGGCCCTGGTTCCCTCAAAGACCCCGTCGCCGTATAGCAAGCCGTGATCAAAAACGGATACCTTTGCTTCTTCCTTTGGAAAAAACTCTCCGTTAATATAAATTTCAATGCTCACTAGGGCTCCCTCCTAAAATTCCACATTATAATAAATTTTATCACAGATGCCTTTTTTCAGCAAGCTATTCTGCGGCGATGACCCGAAAAGCCGGCGGGTATTTTTCCAGCTCTTTTGCAAGGAAAAGACAAAATAAAAGCGCCGCCAGGCGCCGGAACACCCATTGGTGCTTGGTGTGAAACACGGACGCGGTCAAAAGGCCCCGTCTTTGTCGATCAATCTCTGGAGCTGCGTAAGACCAATAACCGGAGAAGTTGCATCACGGCCATGGCCGTTGCGGCAAGATAGGTCAAAGCTGCGGCGCTCAATACCTTCCGCGTTCCCTGGATTTCCGCACCCCGGCTGAGAAAACCGGCACTTTCCAACATGTAAAGCGCTCTTGAGCTGGCATTAAACTCCACCGGCAAGGTGATTACCTGGAAAAGGACGGCGGCGGTAAAGAGAATAATCCCCAAATCCATCAGGAAACCGGTCTGAAAGATTAAACCCATAAAGAAAAGGGGGAAAGCCAACGTACTACCGAAACTGGCCACCGGAAAAATGACATTCCTGATATTAAGAGGAATATAGGCATGGGCGTGTTGCAGGGCATGGCCGGTTTCATGGGCAGCCACCCCTAAAGCCGCCAAAGAGCGTCCGTGGTAGACTTCGGGCGAAAGCCGTAAAACCTTCTTGCGCGGGTCATAATGATCACCCAGGTGGTGCCTGGTTATCTCGACCGGTACATGGTGGAGGTTATTCCGGTCCAGTAATAACCTGGCGGCCTGGGCGCCACTCACACCGGAGCTGGCCTGTACCCGCAGATATCTTTGGAAGGTTGAGTTCACTTTTGCCTGAGCATAGAGAGCCAATAAAAGCGCTGGAATCAGCAGGATAAAGGTGGGGTCATAATAGAAAAAAGGAAACAAGAAAATCCTCCTTTCGTCAGTTGTTAGTCTATTCCGGGTTCCACAGGATATACCCGGGTCTTCCCCAACGGTTCCGCAAATACGCCACATATTAAGGAACGCAGAAAAAGAGAAAAAGTTTCAAAGGTGCGTCCTTTCTATCCCAGAACAGTTCCTGGTGGTATGAGAGAACCGGCCAAAAATTTCGCCGCCGGTAACCGTTTTTTTCCGGTCAGTTGCAATTCGGTTAATTCAATCACACCGTCCCCCGTCCGCACCGGCAGGCCGCAACCGTCTTTCCGGAACTCGCCGATCGTCCCCGGCAGGGCGTTCGCCAAATCCGGACAGGGCCGGCCCGGCAAGGCCGTCCAAACCTTTAGTAGTTTTCCCTCTAGATATGTCCGGGCTCCCGGCCAAGGGTCAAAAGCCCGGATCTGATTGAGCAGTTTTTCGCTGGGAGCGGCCCAATCCAGGAAAAAATCCTCTTTCTTCAATTTCCGGGCGTAAGTGGCCAGTTCTTCGTTCTGTGGCACCGGCGTGATCTTCCCTTTCTCCAGGAGATCAAGGGTCTCCACCAACAGCCCGGCCCCTTCAACGGCCAGCCGGTCATGTAATGTGCCACAATTGTCCCGGGGACCGATCGCGATCTCCCGGGAAAGAAGAAGGTCTCCCGTATCCCAACCTTCATCCAACTTCATGGTGGTAACGCCGGTCACCTTTTCGCCGTTAAGCAAGGCGGCCTGGATCGGTGAGGCCCCCCTGTACTTGGGCAAGAGGGAAGCATGAAGGTTGATGCAGCCGTAACGGGGAAGCTCCAGTAAAACCCGGGGGATCTTCAAACCGCACGCCACCACCACAATAACATCGGGTTTCTCTTGGTCCAAAAAAGCTAGTAGCTCAGGATCGGGTAAGGACGGTGGTTGGAAGATGGGAAGTCCTTGTGCCAAAGCAAACCGCTTCACCGGCGAAGGAAGGACCTTTAACCCCCTCCCCTGCGGCCGGTCGGGGGCGGTAACCACCCCTATTACCCGGTGGCAGGAGCAACAAAGCCGCTCCAGGGAGGTAAGGGCGAATTCGGGTGTCCCCATAAAAAATACTCTCATTTAACTTCTTCCCCATCTTGCAAATGGTCGGTATAGAGAATACCGTCCAAATGGTCGATCTCATGCTGGAGGGCACGGGACAGTAACCCTTCTGCCTCGATCTTTTTTCTCCGGCCTTCGGGATCGAGGCCCTCGACAACAACGCGCGCCGCCCGGGTCACATACCCTGACTGCCCCGGAATACTCAGGCACCCCTCCACATCCCGTTCTTGCCCGGCGGTGGTGACAAGCTCCGGATTGATTAAGAATAGAAGCCCATCCCCTGTATCAACAGTGATTAACCTTTCCGAGATACCAATCTGAGGAGCGGCCAGCCCCACCCCGTTACTGGCGTACATGGTCTCGGCCATATCCTCGAGGATACGCCGGGTCTTCTTGGTTATCTTCTCTACCGGCCGGGCCTTTTTCCTCAATACCGGATGGGGAACGACAAGGATTTCGCGGATCACTGGCCACACCTCCCTCTAACCATACTCATCCGGGCAAACTCCAGCGCCATAGCTTGCGGGTGCGCTGGTTTATCGTGCCGGACGAAGCCATGAAGCCATTAAACAATTATAGCATAGAATAAGGATTTTCATCAACAATTACCCGGACCTTTTGCCGGTTTTTCCGTTGGTATCCGGCGATTAATTGGGGCAGGAGGCCGGCATAGAGATCTAAATCAACGGTTTTGATCAACGTATGCCATCTGTACCTGTTTTGCACCTTTTCGATCACCGCCGGCTGGGGACCGGTAATTTCTTCCCCCCGCCCGTTGTCACCCGGGGCGCTGCCGGTGATCTTCTCTTTTATAACCCCGGTTAGATCCCGGGCGGTTGCCATTACCGCTTTTGGGTCCGTTCCGGAAAAAACCAGGCGGATAAGGCCGGTAAAAGGCGGGTATTTTCCCGCTTCACGGTAGAGCAGTTCCCGGCGGTAGAAACCCTCAGCATCGCTGCGGCGGAGGGCAGCGATGCTATAGTGGCCGGGGTTAAACGTCTGCACCACCACCATCCCGGGCTTATCACCCCGCCCCGCCCTGCCGGCAGCCTGCGTCAGCAGTTGGTATGTGCGCTCCGCGGCGCGAAAATCCGGCAGGTTCAAGGCAACATCGGCATTGATGATTCCCACCACAGTTACATTAGGTAGATCAAACCCCTTTGCCACCATTTGCGTGCCAACCAGGATATCGATCTCTCCTTTACGCAGATCCTGATAGATCTTCTCATGACTGCCTTTGCGCCCGGTGGTATCCAGATCCATCCGGGCCACGCGGGCGCCGGGGTAAACCTGGTTAAGCTCTTCTTCCAGGCGCTGGGTGCCGCGGCCGACATACCGGATATGATGACTCCGGCATTGGGGACAGATCTCCGGCGGCTTCCTCCGGGAATCGCAGTAATGGCAGAGCAAAAGGTTGGGCCGGCGGTGGTAGGTGAGGGTAACATCACAAGCGGAACACTTCAAAACATGGCCACATTCGCGACAGATTATAAAAGTGGCATAGCCGCGGCGGTTTAAAAGGAGAATCACTTGTTCCCCCCGCTCCAGGCAAGAGGCGATGGCTTCCTGCAAAACCGGGGAGAGGATGGAAAAACGGCGGGCCTTAAACTCCTCCCGCAAGTCAACCAGGACGATCTCCGGAAGCGGTCGCCCTAATACCCGTCGTGGCAGGGGAATCCTGGTCAACTCGCCGGTCTCCGCCGCCCGGTAGCTCTCCAGAGACGGGGTGGCACTTCCCAGTAGCAACAGGCCGTTCACCCGCTGGCAGATCTCGCGGGCCACATCACGGGCGTGATAACGCGGGGTTTCTTCCTGCTTGTAAGTATATTCGTGCTCCTCGTCCAGAATAATCAGACCCGGATTGGCCAGGGGCACAAATAAAGCGGAACGGGCGCCCACCACCACCCTGGCCTCGCCGCGCTTCACCCGCCACCACTCGTCAAACCGTTCCCCCTGGCCCAGACTACTATGGAAAACCGCCACCGCTTCGCCAAACCGGGCCCGGACCCTGGCCACGGTCTGGGGGGTTAAGGCGATCTCCGGAACCAGGTAAAAGGCGTTTTTTCCCCTCTTGAGCACCTCTTCAATTACCCGGAGATAGATCTCGGTTTTCCCGCTTCCCGTCACACCCTCCAAAAGAAAACCGGCAGGTTCGGGCCGGTCAATCGCGGGTAAGATCCGGTGCAAAGCCGCGGCCTGATCCGGATTAAGCTGTACGTGCACAGGCGCGGGGACCGGAGCGTCCTCCGGCTGTAAGCCGGAAAAAGGATCCCTGGGCGCCTCTTGCAGTGAACACTCGACCACGCCTTTTTTCACCAATGCTGTAAGTACATAGGCGGAGACACCGGTAGCGGCCAATATTTCCGCCGCCGGAACCGGCCGCCCGGCTTGTTCTTGTAAATAATGGTAAACCTCTTTTTGTTTGGCCGTTAGCCTGATCTCTTCCCAATTGCCCGGAGAGAGAGGAGCCGCCTTTGCCAAACGGTAAAATTTGACCGTTTTGAACTTAACCGCCGGTTTCTGCGGGAGCCAGCCGGTTTTCACGAAACCGGCCTGCACCAAAAGGCTCAAAAGCTGGGATTCTTCTTTTCCCAAATCCGGAAAACAACTGGGACGACCGGCCTCTGCCACTTTTGCCAGAAAAGAGCGGTATGTTTCTTCCGGCAAAGGCAGGGTCGAAAGAAAGGCTTCGATCTCTTCCACCGGGACCAAACGCTGCCAGCATTTTTCGGTCTTGATCTTCAACCCCGGCGGAAAAAAAAGCCGTAGCAAATCGCAGCGACGACAGAAAAAACGCCGGGCCATCCAGTCAATAAGTGCAAGCTGAAACCCGGAAAGCAAAGGTTCCCCATCCAATACCGCCAAAACGGGACGGAGGTCTTCCCGGTCCCGGTAAGCACTGTCAGTTGTGATCTCCCAGAGGACCGCTTCAGCCTTCCTCTTGCCGAAAGGCACCAGCAAGCGGGCGCCGGGTAATGCGGTTTCTGCCAGTTCCTCCGGTAATAGATAATCATAAAGCCGGTCTTCGGGCAATCCGGGAAGACTCACCACGACCCGGGCAAAAACAGGGCTCCCCTTCCTCTCTGTCTCTCTCATAAGTTTTTCCCTTCCTGCAGGCGGAGGATGGTTGAGATGATCTCCTTTGCCACCTCCTCTTTACTCATCAACGGTAGTTCCTTCACTTCTTCTCTGGTGACAAGGGTTACTTTATTTGTTGGGTGCTGAAAACCGGCGCCTTCTTCCGTCAGGTCATTGGCAACAGCCAAATCCGCCTGTTTACGCCCGATCTTTTCCCTGGCGTTGGCCACCAGGTCATTGGTCTCCGCGGCAAAGATCGCCAAAAAGCGCCCGTCTTTTTTTTCGCCGACCGCCCGGGCGACATCCGGGGTCAGCCGCAGGTTTACCGGGGCCAAAGCCCCTTCTTCTGTCTTTTTTATTTTTTTACTGCTGACGGTAACCGGGGAAAAATCCACGGGCGCTCCGGCCATAATAATAATGTCGGCAGCCGGAAGCTCCGCCATCACGGTCTCATAAAGCTCACCGGTGGTGGTAACCGGGAGGATCTTGACGCCCGGCGGGTGAGGAAGACTGGTTTTCCCGGCCACCAGGGTCACCTGGCCGCCCCGTCGGTACGCCTCTTTCGCCAGGGCATAACCCATTCTCCCTGAGGAATCGTTGGTAATAAAACGGACCGGATCCAGGTACTCCCTGGTCGGACCAGCGGTAATCAGTAGTCGCTTCCCTGCCAGGTCTTTGGGGGAAAGCAGGCGCAGAACCTCCTCTTCCAGTACGTCCAGGGACGGGAGACGGCCGGCGCCCTTTTCCCCGCAAAGCAAATCGCCGGTAGCAGCCGGTACGATCCGGTAGCCGAGCCCGGACAACGTCTCCAGGTTTCTCCGGAAGACCGGGTTCTCATACATGGCCGTGTTCATTGCCGGGGCGATTAACACCGGCGCCCGCGTCGCCATAACCGTTGTGGTCAGCAGATCGTCGGCGATCCCGGCGGTAATTTTCCCAATGATATTGGCGGTGGCGGGGATGACCGCCAGAAGGTCGGCTTTTCTGGCCAGGGAAATATGGGCTGTCCGCCACTGGGCAGGCGGGGAAAACATCTCCGTATGCACAGGTAGACCGGTGATCTCCCGGAGTGTCAGCGGAGTAACAAATTCGCAGGCGGCTTTGGTCATAATCACTTCCACGGTTATTTCACGGCCCTGGAGTGCCCGGATCAACTCCGGAACTTTATACGCGGCAATTCCTCCAGTTACCCCAAGGAGAACATGTTTACCCTTATAAGAGCCTCCCATCATTTCCACCTCGCAACTGTTAGCGCGCACGCGCGACTTTCCTGGTCCCCATGGGCCAAAACAAAATTCCCGGTACAACGAGGTACCGGGTAAAAATGATGATGCAGCAAAGAAGCGGCCTTACCTATTTCCGCTCAATTTGCACCCGCCCGCTCAAAATATCTTCCATGGCAAGGGAAACGGCCCTTATACTGTTGTCGTCACCGTCCCTGGCATTGATTTGCCGGGCCCGTTTTGCTGTAGCGATAACCAGTGTATACTGGCTGTCTACTTGTTTCAGGAGATCCTCAAGCGAAGGGGTGATCATGGACATCCTCCTTCTATGCAAAGTAGTGACTTTTACTTTTTTTGTACTTCTAGCTATTCACTTTTAGCATGAATTTATTGCTTTGTCAAGTCCAAAATATTTCGCGCCAATAACCCCTGTCTACTCTGGCCTCTTCTGCAGTAATAATGGCTGTCACTTTCCGGCAGGCGTTTTCCAAAAGATCGTTCACTACCACATAGTTATACCGGTCAATTGCGGCCAATTCGTTATCAAAACATGCCAAGCGTCTTTCCACAGCCGCCTTCGCTTCGGATTTCCTTGCCAGTAACCGCCGTTTTAGTTCTTCACGGGATGGAGGAAGAAGAAAAATTAGAACCGCTTCTGGTAAATTATTCCGGACACGAGCCGCGCCCTGGGTATCCAGATCCATTATTACATGCTGTCCCTTGTTTAGTCGCTCTTCCACCGCTTTCCGCGGTGTACCGTAATAATTGTCATAGACCAAGGCCCATTCCAACAAACCGCCGCTTTCAATGGCTTTTTCAAACTCATCTTTGGTAAGGAAATAATAATCCTTCCCGTTCACCTCGTTCCGGCGCGGAGGACGAGTAGTGGCGGAGATCGAGTAAAATATGTCGTTCCGCTCTTTTAAAACCCTGTTAAGTACTGAATTTTTACCTACGCCCGAAGGTCCGGAGATGACAAATAACAACCCTCGTGCCATTGATTTTACTCCACCACTTCTCCTTGCTGAGATTCCTTGGCCGCTAAACGGTGAGCGACTGTCTCCGGCTGCACGGCGGAAAGGACAACGTGGCCACTGTCAACGATAACCACCGCCCTTGTTCTCCGTCCGTAGGTGGCGTCAATCAACATACCTTTTTCACGGCTCTCAAGGATGATTCTTTTGATCGGCGCGGAATCCGGACTGACAATAGCAACAATTCTATTTGCCGCGACAATATTTCCAAATCCTATGTTGATCAGCTTTATCTCCATCCGGAATAATGTCCTCCTTCCCTACTGGTTGCCAAAGCGCTCAAGTAATGCTTGTTTTTGACGGCTACCTAACCCTTGAATACGCCGGGTCTCATCGATCCCGATGTCGTTCATGATCTTGCGGGTGCGGATCTTACCAATCCTTGGTAAGGACTCGAGAAGATAGACCACACGCATCTTGGCGATAACGTCGTCATCTGCTCTTTCCAGCACTTCGCGAATGGTTGTACGCCCCGCTTTCAGATCCTGACGCAGCTTCGCCCGTTGACTTCTTACCCGTTGTGCTTTTTTAAGGGCCCTTTTCTTCTCTTCCAAAGATAAAGTGGGGAGCGGCATCTTATCACCTCCTATTCTATGTTTTGTACCTGTTCTTTGATCTTATCTATTTCCGTTTTGATATCCACCACCTGCCGGGAGATCGACAGATCAGAAGCTTTAGAAGCTATGGTATTAACCTCTCTTAGCAACTCCTGGCTGATAAAATCCAGTTTTCTTCCGATCGGGCCCGCCAGTGACAAAGTGGCTGTAAACTGCTGCAGGTGACTTCTGAACCTGGTTATTTCCTCGGTAATATCCGCCCGTTCCGCATAATAAACGACCTCGGCTGCCAACCGGTTCTCGTCGATAATCACCCCGTTGGCCAACTCCTTGATCTTATTGGTTAGCTTCTCCCGGTAAACAGTGGGCAAATCACCGGCCACCGTTTGGATCTCTTCAATTCGTTCCTCCAGTATCCCTATCCGGCGGCTAAGATCGGAAGCCAGGGCTTTACCTTCTTTCTCCCGCATCTCCAAAAGGCGGCGGGCGGCTTCTTTAACAGTGGCTAAGACCAAGTCGCCTAAAGCCTTTTCGTCATCTTTTTCTGATTCGACAAGAAAAAACCCCTCGGGGATCATTGATAGATGGTCTATATGTAAACGCCCGGCCAACCGGAAACGTTTTTTTGCCTGGTTTAACTGGTCAAGGTATTGACGGACCAGATCACCCATTAAAACTACTTTCGGCGCGGAAGCCTCCGGCTTCGCTTCCAGTTGAATACGGACTTCAATCTTGCCCCGCCGGAAAAACTCCTTCAAAACCTTCGTGCACTCAACTTCCAACCATAAATATTTCGAAGGCAGGCGGACAGAGATATCTAAAAAACGGTGATTGAGGCTACGAATCTCGACTACTGCTTTATAGAAGGCATCTTCCTTGCTATACCGCCCGTATCCGGTCATACTAAAAGGCATATTCTATCTCCTTATATGCGCAAGGGATACCGGATTGCTCCCGGCCCAGGATAAGCCTGCATATGCATACATGAAATATTTCACGTTATATATTCCACTCCAGCTAGAAAAATCCTTCTTTTTAAATGGTAATTTGCTTGAAATTTCCTTGCACAGCGCATCAAAACCTGGTTTATGCTTGTCTTTAAAAGCAAAGATGTTTTTTAGGAACTTTCTCACACCGGCACCGTTTTTATGGATAAAAGGTCTTAGCAGAATCTTGTTTGTGGGAGGTACGGATCTATGCCCAAATTGTTTCCGGAAAAAACATCGCGCCTGGCGCGCAAGCGCCTGTTCTCTGTTATTCTGATCCTCGTTGTCCCAGTGGTTGTTTCCGCTGTTTTTATTGCTTTTCCCGGCGTTAAAAACCCGGGCGGGCACGTCTCCGCTGTGGGACCGGCGAATAATGCCACAGAGCACCGGAAGACTACGGAGTTCCCGGTCGCCGACTGGCAAAACGCGATCATCCGGGTAAGAGAAAAGGTTGCGCCCTCCGTTGTCTATATTGATACTGTAAGGAAAGTCAGCGGCGGTAGGTTTATGGTGCCCAGGTTTTTCCGGGACTTCTTCGGACCGGATTTCCCGGAAGCCTTTGAAGGACCGGAGTTCGAACAGAGAGGTACCGGTTCCGGATTCATTATTAACCCGGAAGGCTACATCCTCACCAATGAACATGTCATCCGCTATGCCGACAAAATTACGGTCACCTTAAAAAATGGCGATACTCTCGAGGCGAAGGTGATGGGTTCCAACCCCGAAATTGATTTGGCAGTGGTTAAGATCGACGCCAAAAAACCGCTGCCCTATGCTGAACTTGGCGACTCTGATGCGCTCCAAATCGGGGAATGGGTGGTGGCAATCGGCAACCCCTTCGGTTTTCAGGAGACCGTGACCGCCGGGATCATCAGCGCTTTAAACCGTTCCTTAAAAGACCCGAAAGAGCAAGGTTACTTGATCCAAACCGACGCCGCCATTAACCCCGGCAACAGCGGCGGTCCCCTGGTTAACCTTGAGGGAAAAGTCATCGGGATCAACGAAGCAATCATCTCCAACGCGCAAGGAATGGGTTTTGCCATCCCGATTAACCTAGCCAAAAAGCACCTGGAAGAGTTGACCACCCCCGCTCCACCCAGTCCGTGGCTGGGCATCTGGATGCTCCCGGTCAACGAGGAATTGGCCTCCTATCTAAATCTTCCATTTAAGAGCGGAGTTTATGTGGACAGCGTGGTTCAAGATTCACCGGCTGCCAAAGCCGGGCTCAAACCGCGGGATATTATCCGGGAGATCAACCATGAACAGGTGGCATCCCCGGATGAACTTGCGGCAAAAATTAAGAAGTTAAAAGCCGGCGATAAGATCACCCTGCTGGTCTGGAGAGATAATGCGTTCCGGACCTTCACCGCCACTCTCGGGACCAGTCCTTAATAGACCAATAATTGCCAGCCGGGCGGGGAGTCAATTTTGACTTTTGCCCGGTTACAAGGTACAATTAATTTCAAAGAAATTTTTTTGAAGAAATTTTGCAGAAAAATCCGGTTTCATCAAGGTAAAACTAAAAAATTATAAAGCCATAAAAACCATGAGGAAGGACTGGCCAAAATGCTGCGTAGTGAAAGCCTGAGCCTTACCCGTTCTCCCTCCGACCGCTGGGGGGACTTTGAAGAACAGGTTAAAATCTACGAAAAACCCCTTTATCACTTTGCCTACAGGTTGACGGGGGATATTAACGATGCCCAGGATCTCTTGCAGGAAGGGTTTTTGAAGGCCTACCGTTCTTATCACCGTTTTCAGCCCGGGACTGCCTTTGACCGGTGGATGTTCCAGATCATTTACCGTCTTTTCGTTGATAACTACCGGAAAAAACGCCGGCGTCCTTTCATCTCTTCACTGGATGAACCCCATCCCCATCTGGAACAGGCAAAAACCACCGATGTACCGGATTACAGCAACATCCCGGAGGATTCAGCCCTCCGGCAGGAACTGGGCCGGACGATCCAAGAGGCCCTTATGCTCATACCGGAAAACTTCCGGGTTGCGGTTATCCTCTGTGATATTCAAGGGTTGTCATATGAAGAGATCAGCCAGGTGCTGGGGTGTTCGCTAGGAACCGTAAGATCCCGGATTCACCGCGGACGGAGGTTACTCAGGGAGTTACTCAAACCATACTTCCGTGAAGAAAGGAGAAGAAAAAAATGAACTGCCACCGGGTACAAAACCTCCTCTCTTCCTACCTCGACCAGGAACTTAGTGCTGGAGAGCGCCGGGAAATCCGCAGGCACCTCTTTGCTTGTGCCGGTTGTTCCCGCCTTTGTGATGAACTGACCCTGATCAAAGATTCCTTAGAGGGTCTGGAACCGCCTGCCATCGGCGGGGATTTCCTTAAGAAGGTCCATCTCTACCGGGATGGCCGGTTGCTGCAAGAGACCTTTCTCTGGGGAAAACGTTTGGCTATGACAGCCGCCTGGATTCTTTTGTTTCTCCTCACTTCATTTTTGCTCTTTCCAAACTCCTCAGGACCGGAATTGGCGAAAAAAGAAGACCGGTTGCCAGGTTATGACGTGCACGAGCGCACTCCCCAGCAGCAGGAAACCCAGGCAGAAGAGGGTGGCAAAAAACCGTTTCTTCCCCTCCTCCCGGGGATTCCCGTTTCCCGTTAAATACTTCCAAGCGCCCCCTGCTCTCCCCCGGCATATGATAAAGCGTACGCGCACATGTGGGCACGAGCTGCAAGCGCGAAGACGCCTACAGAAAAAAGGGGGCGTTTTTTTTGCCCAGATCACCGCTGTATCCATATCCTCCTCTCCAGTATATCCCGCTTTACCTTGAACCGGTCTTCTTCCATGAACCGGTTGCCGGTAAACCTCTGCTTCTGGTTGGGGAGGAAAATATCGCCAGCAGGCCCGGGCTGGCGCAAAAATACGGCTGCGCTCTCCCCCAACCGGCGCCGTGCCGGGAAAAAATCCTGATCCTGACCGCCGGTGTGGAACCTTTGGAAGCCAAATACCGGGGATGTTATGTCACGATAAAAGGCCGGTACCGGCCTTGCCTGGGTCTCTACTACCTTCCGGCCAAATACTTCTACCGTTCCTGCCTGGTCTTTCAAGTTAAAGACGCAAACGGGGAAAAACTCCTTTCCCAGTTTTACCGGTTACCTGCCGGGAGCCCGGCTCCCGCTTCCAGGCTGCCCCGGAGTTAAAATTGGGTAAAATTTATAGTAAATAAATCCTGCCAGTATTTTTTTTTACTTGAGAAGAGAGGAAGTTAATAGTATAATGCTGATAAAACCAAATAACAGGAGCGGAGAGCGATGGAGAAAAAAACCTATAATTTCTATCCCGGACCGGCAGCCATACCCCGGCCGGTCTTAGAACAAGTCCAAAAAGAGTTGTTGGATTTTAGCGCTACCGGCCTCTCGGTACTGGAGATTAGCCACCGGTCCAAACCCTACGAAGGGGTTCACCTGGAAGCGGAAGCCCGGATGAAAAAACTCTTAAACCTGGGCGACGATTACCGCTGTCTCTTTTTGCAAGGCGGCGCCAGCGGTCAATTCGCCATGATCCCCATGAACTTCCTTACTCCGGGCCGGACCGCCGATTATGTACTGACCGGCAGTTGGTCGCAGAAGGCTTATAAAGAAGGCGCCCGCCTGGGAAATGCCCATATCGCCGCCAGCACTGAAGAGGAAAACTTCACCCGTATCCCTTCCCCGGGGGAGATCAAATTCTCACCCGAGCCGGTTTACGCCCACCTGACCAGTAACAACACGATCATGGGCACCCAGTGGCACGATTTCCCCGACTGCGGCGACGTCCCCCTGATGGCGGATATGTCCAGCGATATCCTGTCCCGTCCCTTTGACGCGAAAAAGTTTTCCCTGATTTATGCCGGGGCCCAGAAAAATCTTGGTCCCGCCGGGGTGACGGTAGTCGTTATCAAACAGTCATTGCTGGAAAAAATTAAAGAAGATGTGCCCATCATCTTCAACTACAAGACCCACGCTGACAAGGACTCCCTCTATAACACCCCGCCGGTCTTTGCGATTTACATTGTTAACCTGGTCCTGAAATGGATCGAAGACACCGGCGGCCTGGCGGCCATGGCCGAGAAAAACCGGGAAAAAGCCGCACTTATTTATAAAGAGATCGATGAAAGCGACGGGTTTTACCGCGGACATGCCCAAAAAGAAAGCCGTTCCCTAATGAATATCACCTTCCGTCTCCCCAACCCCGAACTGGAGAAGAAGTTCGTTGAAGAATCCACGGCCAACGGCTTGATTGGCCTTAAGGGCCACCGTTCGGTCGGCGGCTTGCGGGCCTCCCTCTATAACGCCATGACTCTGGAAGGCGCCCAAACACTGGCCGCCTTTATGCGGGAATTCCGGCAGGAAAACAGTTAAGAACAGGACGAAAGTACCTAAAAACAGCTTGTAGCGGGCATTGCGCACAAGTGGAATCAACAGGAAAGGGCTAAGGCCTACGCCGTTAGCCCTTTCTTTTTGCGCGCACTTGTACAGAGCAACGCTTTTTCTCGCGGAAGTCTTTTTTGTTCTGGCAAAGCCCAATACCACCGGCAATTATTTGTCCATAGGCGATGATGTGCTCTATGGTATAATGGTACAGCCATAGGGGCAGCGCCAATAATCATTTTTTTTCTGGCAATCTTTTTTCTAGAGAAGAACGAAAAGGAAGACCGCGAAAGAGATAGCCAGCAGAAACCAGTCTGTTTTCTTACATTTGAAAGTCGCTTTTGTCCGTACTTCCGAATAACACCTGGCTTCCATGGCGTTTACTATTTCATCAGCCCGGCGCAGGGTTTGGCCAAGAAGGGGAAAAACCAGATATTTCATACGCTTTACCGGGTTTTTTCTCAGTTGGCCACAACGGGAGTTTTGTGCGTTTCTTATTTCCTTAAAACTATCCAGGAGCACCGGGATCAAGAGAAAGGTCAGGTTGATCATGGTGGCGACCCTTGCCTCCGGGACAAAAGGAACGGGACGTAAGTACCATTCAATAGCATCCCTGAACCTTGTTAAAGGTGTGGTTCCTGTAATCACCGTAGAAACCAAAAGGACAATACTTAGCCGTCCGGCAAAGCGCAAACCGGCGATAACTCCTTGCCGGGAAATGCTTGCGAACGGAGATTTTAGTATGGGATCACCGGGGAAAGTAAAGGCGTTCACAACAATGACAATGAGGATTATTACGCCAAAAAACCTCATCTCTTTAAGCAGTACCGTAAAAGGCAGTTTTGCGAGGAGTACAGAACAAATCAGAACGGATAATGGCGCCAAGTAGTCAGGCAAGTCAGAGGCAAAGCCGGCTGCGAGACTAAAGAGCAACAGAGAAGCCAGCTTCAGCCTGCCGTCCATCCTGTGGAGCACCGTATCCTTATGTATGTAGTGAAAAAGCGTCATTTCAGCCATGTCAGCGCACTAACCTTCTCCCCATCCTTCAGGGGCATTCTCACCCCGTAGCTTTCGGCACGATAGATAACGGATTCCGGTTTTCCGTCCGCAACCAGCCTTCCCTTATGCATTATTACCAATCTGTCCGCATGGGCCAGGACCTTTTCAAGTTCGTGGGTGATCAGCAGGATGGTGTGGCCGGTTTTATGGAGGCGCAAAATCTCTTTAAGGACTTGTACCACCCCGGGGTAGTCAAGCCCGGTAAAGGGTTCGTCAAAAACAATAATCTTGGGTTTCATCGCGAGGATCCCCGCGATTGCCAGTTTTCTCTTTTCCCCGCCGGAGAGGGCGTGCGGGCTGCGTGTGGCGAACTGGCTTAAGTCAACCGCGGCCAAGGATTCTTTGACAATCATCCCAACTTGGGCTGGGGGGAAATTGAGATTTTCCGGGCCAAAAGCAACGTCCTCGGCCACAGTTTGACCGACAATCTGGTTATCCGGATCCTGAAAAACCAGGCCGACTTTTTTCCGTGCTGCAATTATATTTTTATCGATGGGTTCCCCGTCAAGAAGCACCTTCCCCCTAGTGGGTCTTAACAACCCGTTCAAGTGCAGGGCAAGAACGGTTTTCCCGGACCCGTTGGGCCCGGCAATGACCAGGAATTCACCGGCGTTGACCTTCAAATTTATCTCGGCAATGGCTACGGCGCCGTCGGGAAAAACGTGGGTCAAATCTTGTATCTCCAAAACAGGCATTTCTCTATCACCTTTGTTGCTTTATTGAAAGGAAACCAATCTTTCTTTAAAACGGGGCAGGAAGGCACGGACTAACCCGGAAGCAACAGCTATTTTAATAATAATCCCCGGTATAAACGGGATTAATCCCGCAGCCAAGGCGCTGGTCCAACCCAGATTCATCACTGCTTTCAGCCAAGGTACACCCGCCCCATACAAGAGGATGTTGCCGGTAACCAAAGCCGTAAGATTCCTGGCAATTGACGGTTTTCCTTTGCTTGAAAGCAAGCCCACGGAAGCTACAAGTAATAAATAGCCAAACAAAAAACCGCCGGTCGGACCGAATAGAACCGCCAAACCTGCCCTGCCACCGGCAAATACCGGCAAACCGAGTACCCCCAAGGATAGATAAAGAAGAACACTGGTCAACCCCCATTTGAACCCGAGAAAAAATCCGGTTACCATAACGAAAAAATCCGCCAAAACAATTGGCACGGGCCCGGCAGGAAGCGGCACGCTTATGTAGCCGCCAATGATCATAAGTGCTGTAAATAAAGCTGTGTAGACGGTCATACGCAGGTTCATGTTTCTTGATGCAACTGTCCCTTCTGTCATTTATCTCTCTCCTTTTCCGGCCCTGGCTTTTATCTGATGAACTCCTGCCGGGAACTGCCGGCGCCATACCGCAAGCGTCAAGAGTTCCAGGGTAAAGAAGATCAGAGGAAAAAATTGCAGATATGAATAATAACCACTAAAAGCAGGGCCGGCCTAAATCCCGTAATCTGAAAACCGTCCACCAGCCGGCTTGCCAGCAATACCATCCAGGCATTAATCACAAAAGTGAAAAGGCCGAGAGTAAGAAGGTTAACCGGCAAAGTGAGCAGGAAAAGAACCGGACGCACCAACAGGTTGACCAGGGTCAAAGCCAATCCGGCCCAAAGCGCCGCCGCCGGTGCCGCCAGTTGAATACCCCGAAAAAACCGGCTGGCGACGTAAATTACAAACACATTCACTAAAAACCTCAGAACTATCTGGGACATTTCCCCCTCCCCTTTAGATAATATCTACCAGAAAATAAAAATTTCCGGTTTCAATCTCCAGCAGCCTGGTTCTTCCCAACCATCGCAAGGTTTACTCCACATAAATCTCCACCTTTACCTTTTCACCGGGTTCATCAATATCGACATCAATAATTTTTCCGTCCGTCAAACCCTCCTCAATCTGTTTCACCAGTTCTTCCAGATCAATACCGGCCAAATCAATCCCCTTGGCCTCCAATTCCCTGCGGGCGTCTTCGGGAATAAACTTCAGCCCTTGCCCTGCTATTTTTGAAAATACCCTCACCAAGCGCAAAGGGATGTTCATGTTTACCTTTACTTCGTTTCCCACTTCTACCCGCACCCGTAAAAACCGGTTGTTACCGGAGGCGGGGGAATTCGCTGCCTGTAGCGGTAGTTCCGGTCCTTCCAGAGCTTTTAAAAGCTCTACCCCTTCTTCAGCGCTGATTTTCCCTTCTTCCACCATTTTCATGATTCTCATCCGCTCTTCACTACTGTTCATTCTTCACCCTCCTTCTTAGCGCGCCTGCGCTGTCCAGTTGATAAAGGGGTTTTTTCAGCGGTGGGTTTTATTGCGTGCGTATGCACGCAACCGTTTGGCCGCTTCCAAGGGAGTGATCTCACCCTTTTCCAAAGCAGCCAGGATCTCCAGGCGTTCCTCCGCCTCTTCCTGCCGGTCTGTCTTGTCTACCGGATAGCCCAAGGCAATAATCACCTCATCCAAACGGCTCCGGACCGTAGGATAAGAGATTCCCAGTTCTTTTTCGACTTCTTTGATATTCCCCCGGCACTTGATAAAAACCTCAATAAACCGCTGCTGCTCTTCGCGTAACTGGCAAAAGCGGCAGGAAGCAAATTCCCCCTCCAAGATACTGCGGCAATGCTGACAAGAGAGCCTGGTTACGGCCAGTGGATGCCCGCACACCGGACAGGCCCCCGGCGCCTGGTACTTAATGATCATCACTTCCTGTCCTTCCATTTTCCCCCACGTACAAATAATGCGTGCGACATAAGTACGCCATATGTGCGCGACCCACGCGTAATGCGTGCGACATATGTGCGATGCGTGTGACGGATGCGCGACGCGGGCACGGATTAATCCCAGTATAGCATCTTATATAAAAATAATCAATACGCAAATTAAAAATATTAATATAGATATCAAAAATATTAATATGAGGGACAACCCACGGTTAAAAAAAAGCGGGTAACCGAACGCCGTTACCCGCCTTATTCTGTTCTGATGCGTAAGATCTCGAAACCCCCGGTTCTTTAGGTTTCGTCGCGCCCGCTGGTCAACCGCCCGTGCTTGGTCAGGATTTCCGCCTTCCCCCGGATCTTCATGGCTGAAGTGTGCAAAGTAAACTGCACCATCATCACTTCACCCTTGTCCAGTTTTTCTGTATGATGAAACCTGGTCTCCTTCCCCCGGGTTAAGCCGATTAAGGTGACTCCGTCTTCCAAGGCTTTAACAACAATAAAATCACCAAAAATCTCATTGCTGTGTTGGCCAATTTCTTCCATAAATCCACCTTCTCCCTCTGTTACTGCTGCCTCCATTATATTGTATCTTCCCGGAGAAAGCAATATCGCAAAAACTCTCCTGTCACTACAGACCTTAAGCAACCAGGGAGAGTTGGTATCAATTGTTGTTGTTTTTCCGGCCAAAGATCAGCAGGCGATCGCCGGCGGATAAAACCTCTTGCCCTTTTGGGAAAACAATCAGTCTCCCTGAACGCAAGATCGCCAGGACCAAAAGGTTTTTTTTCCTCAAATCCAGCTGGGATAAGGTTGCCCCGATCCAGTCTTCTTCAGCTTCCTTCTTGTTCAGGGCGACAAGAAAAACCGCATATCCCTCGGGTAAGGAATAGATCCGTTCCCAAGCCGCCGGCGCAGGCACCGCCCACGCGCGCGCACGGCGGAAAAGATACAACCAACCGAAAGAAACCCCACTGGCTATAAATAGCAAGAGTAGGAAGCCGTAATAATCCGGCACCAAAAAAAACCGTAGTGTACAGGCGGTCAGAAGCAGCCCTCCCATTTTGCTAACCAGGCGAAACAGAAACACTACAGAATTTTCTTCTTCTCCGCAGCAATAACCCTTCTTTTCCAGAAAAAGCCGGTTGAGGAGGAGAACTGTTTCCCGCAGCCCGGCTCTCCTAACTTGTAGACAGTATAAAGAAAAAAAAGCCAGGCTCCACAGAAATACCGCCAGGAACAGGATGAAAAACCCGCGCACCCGTTTTCCCTCCCTCCGGAGACCCTTTTTTAAAACTATGACGGAAAAACGGGTTTTAGAAGGAGTTCACGGTCAATTCCAGCCTTCGCCTGCGGGTCTAGTTGGTCCGTTGGCGCAGGGCTTCATATAGGAGGATCCCGGCGGAGACCGCGACGTTCAAGGATTCAGCGCCCCCGGGGAGCGGTATTTTTACACGCTCCCCGCCTTCCCGGGCGGCTTTCTCCGGTCCCTGTGTTTCGTGGCCCAAAATAAACAGGGCCGGGCCGGAAAAATCCGCCTGGTGGTAATTCGTCCCCCCGTGGGGATCACCCACCCAGCAGGTGACAGCGGCTTCCTTCGCCCAGTTCAAAAAGGCGGACAACGGCCGCTGGTGCAGGCGGAGATGGAAAATACCGCCTTGTGATGCCCTGACAACTTTCCCGGAGTAAGGATCTGCCGTACCGGGGGTGAAGAATAGGTCTTTAACCCCCGCCGCCCACGCGGTCCGCATAATCATCCCGATATTACCGGGGTCCCGGACACCGTTAAGGAGCAGCCCCAAAAATCCCGTAGGCGCCGATAGTTCCATCCCTTCCGCCGGAAACATGGCCAAGGCCAGGATACCCTGGGGGGTTTCGGTCTCCGCCAAATCCCGGAAAAGAACACCAGTCATCCGGTAAACGGGAATGCTTTTCGCCGCCGCCTGCTGCAAAAGGGGTAACAACCAACCGGAGCTTTGCCGGGAAAAAAATTTCTCCTCCGCCACCAACACACTGTGGAGGGGATAGGAAACTTTGAACGCCTCCTCTACCAGGTGCGGCCCTTCCACCAAAAACAACCGGTGTTTTCTCCGGCCCCTATTGGTTTTTACCGAATTATACAGCTTGAACAAGGGATTATCCCTGCTGGTTATAACCGCGATTGCCCTTCCCTCCTCCGGACTGTCACACCCGGTGTTTACTTGGTATGCTCCGTTCGTATATAGCCACTCCGTGTCCATGCTTGACACGGGTTGTTATCTTATCATACCACGCCCGGCTTTGACAGTAAAGCCGGAACGGGGTGCAAAAGCAGGAGATGTCCGGTGACGATTTTGCCATTCTCCTGTTCCTGTCCTGCCCTGACCAACAGGAAAAAAGGAATTCCGTGTTTAAGTGCGAAAACATTAATTAACAGCCAAATCCATGTGCTATTTCCCTTGTTTACTTACTAATTACCGAAGAAGGAGAGGTTGAACCATGAGATTTCGCATACGCCCGCGAGTCGCCCGGCCGGGCTGGAAGGGTGGCCTCTGGTTGCTGCTGGGTTTCGGATTGCTCGTTAGTTTTTGGTACCACCCGCCGCTGCTGGCCCAAGACAACTGGTTTCCCTTTGTCTTGCCATGGGACGATGCAACACCCACCATTGTCGATGCTTCGTACCTGCTCCTTGATTATCCAGGGCAGGATCCGGCGACGGTCATTGACAGCCGGGGCCATGTCTGCGCCGGCGCCGACGGCCATTTCTACTTTACTAAAACCGGGCGCCGGGCGAAGTTTTGGGGGGTTAATTTTACTTTCGGGGCCAACTTCCCCACCAAGGACCGGGCGGAGAAAGTCGCCGCCCGCCTCGCCAAGCTTGGTGTGAATGTGGTCCGCTTTCACCACATGGACTATTATGCGGCTCCGCGGGGAATCTGGGACCCGCGATATTTCCCCCGTGATACGCAACATCTGGACCCCGGACAATTGGACCGCTGGGATTACCTTGTCTATCAGTTGAAACGCCACGGGATCTATGTCAACATCAACCTCAAGGTCGCCCGTAATTTTGGCCCGGGCGACGGCCTTTCCAGTACGCATCTTTTCACCGATAACCGTTTTTTCCGTGGTGTTTCCCATTATAACCCGCAGATGATTGCCCTGCAAAAGGATTACGCCGCGCAGTTATTGACGCGCAAAAACCTCTATACCGGCCTGACTTATGCCGAGGACCCGGTGGTCTTCTGTGTGGAGATCACTAACGAAGATTCTCTCTTTGGGAGTCTTTTGACCGATGGCGAGATCAATTATATCCCCGGGAAAAAAGATGTTCTCCCGGAAGAATACAGCCGGGAATTGGATGCTTTATGGAACCAATGGCTAAAGGATAAATACGGTACCGACGAGGAACTGGCCGCTGCCTGGGATCCGGGTCTGCCCTCTCCCGATCTCACCAACCTTGTCCGGAACAGCGATTTTAGCAGGGGAAAGGCGGAATGGCAGGCCCAAGCCTTAGAAAAGGCCCGTATGACTTGGGAGATTAAAGAGAAGACCGGCCCCGGTGGGGGTCCGGCTGCCGAGATCAAGGTCACCTCCGATGGTGTCGACTGGCATGTCCAATTGATGCAGGGCAGGCACGCCATTCTTCACGGCCAGCGTTATGAGATCTCTTTTTGGGCCCGGGCAAGAAAACCCGGAAAAATTAACCTCTCGATGATGAAAGGGGCCCCGCCGTGGCAGAATTTCGGATTGAGTAAAGAGTTTTCCCTGGATACCACCTGGCGGCAGTACCGGGCCTCGTTCATGGCGAATACCACCGATGAGCGGGAAGCCCGGATCACCTTTAACCTGGGTGATAGCACAAACACCATCTGGATTGACCGGGTGGAATTCAGGGAGACGGCGCCGGTTATCCTTGAAGCCGGTGAGAGCCTGGTCTTGGGAAACATCACCCGTCCGCTCCGTTCCGGTTTCGGCCGCTACGCGGAGAACCGCCTCTTGGATCTCCTCCGCTTCTACTATGAATTGGACAGGTCCTACTTTACCCAGATGCGCCGTTATATTAAGGAGGAACTCGGGGTCAAAGCCTTGGTCACCGGTACCGCTCCCTGGTGGGCCTTTCTGGGCGACATTGCCGCCCAGTCGGAGATGGACTTCATCGACAGCCACTACTACTGGGATCATCCCTGGTGGCCGGCGGTGCCATCCTGGTCGCCCCGGGGATGGGTCATTAACAATACCCCGCAGATCAATTCCCTGGACCGGCTTTGCCGGTTGGCCGCCATGGCGGTAGAGGGGAAACCCTTCACCCTTAGCGAATATAACCAGAGTTTTCCCAATCGTTACGCCCTGGAAGCGCCGCTCCTCATCGCCGCCTTTGCGGCCTTCCAGGATTGGGATGCGGTTTATCTTTTTGACTACGCCGGCGATTACGAAGAATTTTCCAATAAATACACCACTTCCTTCTTTGCCTTCTGCGGGAACCCGGTGAAGACCGCCCAATTGCCGGTGGCTTCCCGGATCTTCCTCGGCGGGCAGATCAAACCGGCCCGGTCGCAGATTGCTCTCTCCTTGAACCTTGATGAGATATTCGCCGGGTACGCCGAAAGACTAACCGAGGCCGATTATTTCCTGACCGCCCATGGTTTTGACCGGGCCAATGCCCTCATCCACCAACTCCGGATCACTTCCTTTGCTGCGCCGCCCGGGGGCGATCTATCCCGGCCGGTGCCTGAGGAACGGGTGGTCTCCGACCATCAACAACTGATCTGGGACCGGAACGACCCGGCCCGGGCTTTCCTGGAGTTGCGTGGACCGGCGGTTACAGGCGCCGTGGGATTTTTGCAGAACAGAACCTTCTCCTTCCCCGCCTGGAGTTTTCATCTGGAAGAAAAAAGCCCGGACCACTGTGCCGTCCTCTTGCAGCCGGCCGGTGGGCGGTGGCCGGTGGCGGAAGATACACCAGCGACGCAACAGTCGCCAACGTCACTAATGTCGCAAGCATCAGAAAACTTCCTCTTCACCGTCTGGAGCGAGCACCGTAATACCGGCATGCGCTGGAACAAAGAACAAAACTCCGTCGACGACCGTTGGGGGCAGGCGCCGCCGCGGATCCGGCCGGTCCGTTTATCAGCATCTTTTCAACCGCCGGCAGGAACAAGCCTGCGCCTGTATGCCCTGGATCCAACCGGGGCGCGGAAAAAAGAGATTAAAGGAAAACCGGACGCTGACGGCGTTTGGAAATTCATCATCGATACCGGTAAGGAAAAAACCTTCTGGTTTGAAGGGGAAATAATCAAGTAACCAATGGATAGCCCCCTTGGCAAACCCACAAAAAAACGGCCGTTATGGCCGTTTTTTAAATTTCGTTACCCTTTACCGCAGGCCGCTTTTTTTACACGCACCGCGGCTTTCCGGTTTTACTTACCAATCTGTTCCTTGGCGACGCTCACCAGTTCCTTGAAGGACTGGTCGTCATGGAGAGCCATCTCCGCCAGGATCTTTCTGTTGATCTCAACTCCCGCCTTTTTCAAGCCGTTAATGAAAGCACTGTAAGAAATGCCATTCATCCGCGCGGCAGCGTTGATCCGTGCAATCCAAAGCTTCCTGAATTCGCGTTTTTTTGCCCTCCGGTCACGATACGCGTAGAACAACGCCTTTAAGACCTGTTGGTTGGCAGTCCGAAACCTACGGCTGTGTGAACCGCGATATCCTTTAGCCAGCTTGAGAATTTTATTATGCCGCCGGCGCGTAACAGTGCCACCCTTTACCCTTGCCATGACAACTCCTCCACTTCACAAAATCGTATTCAAACTCTCTTTTTGTCAGGAACTTATCCTACTCCCAGCATGCGTTTGACTTTTTTAGCATCCGCCTCGCTCACCAACTGGGCATGACGGAGGTTACGCTTTCTTTTTGCACTTTTCTTCTCCAAAATATGGCTCTTAAAAGCCCGGTTCATTTTAACTTTCCCGCGTCCCGTCAACTTGAACCGCTTGGCGGCTCCACGGTGGGTCTTCATCTTTGGCAATTCCGTTCTCTCCTTCTCTTCCTAATCTAACCCGTGATTCTGCTGGAGCGCACGCTTATCATGTTTTGGCGCTGAGAATCATCACCATGTTTCTGCCTTCAACTTTTGGATCCCGTTCCAGGGTAGCCTGGTCTTTGACGGCCTCATACAGTTGCAGCAAGAGACTTCTGCCTAACTCCGCATGGACAATCTCCCGGCCCCGGAACCGTACGCTGACTTTAACCTTATCTCCTTCTTTAAGAAATTTTGCCGCTGCCTTTACTTTAACCTGAAAATCGTGATCTTCAATCTTCGGAGTTAAGCGGATCTCTTTCAACTCCACGATCTTCTGGCGTTTCCGCGCTTCCCGTTCCCTTTTACTCTGTTCGTAACGGTACTTCCCGTAATCCATGATCTTGCAAACCGGGGGTTTTGCGGTCGGTGCCACTTCCACAAGGTCCAGATCTTTCTCCGCAGCGATACGCAGGGCTTCTTTTATCGGCAGGACCCCAAGCTGCTCTCCGTCGGTATTCACCACCCGAACCTCACGCGTCCGAATAGCTTCATTTATCCGCAGATCACTGTTAATCAGCCGCCACCTCCTATTTTTCACCCCTGGTAAACAGGCGCCAAATAAAAACGAGCGTCATTTCCGCTCGTCAAACAAGAACTCGCCTGGTATTGAAACGGTCTGTTAACCCGGACTGGCAATCCGCGCGCCACGCGCGCGAGGCCGCCGGGTGAGAAGCGGAAAACTTCTACTTTGCAAGGATGCTGTGTTGTCTTTTAGATTTTATCATTGATTTTGCTTCCCGTCAATATCCTGCTGTCAATTTTTTCGGTAATAGGCGATTGTCTCTTCCATCTCCGGCGGTAACGGGGCAGTGAATTCCTGATAATGTCCGGTACGGGGATGGACAAAACCGAGAACCGCCGCGTGCAAAGCCTGCCCTGCCAGGGGCGACTGTTCCCGTTTCCGGCCGTATAGCCCGTCACCCACCAGCGGGTGGCCGATATGTTGCATATGGACGCGGATCTGGTGGGTTCTGCCGGTCTCCAGAGTAATCTCCAAGAAAGAACAGGACCCGGCATACTCCAGCAACCGGTAGCGGGTGACCGCCGGCTTGCCGTTAGGCAATACCGCCATCTTTTTTCTGTGGACCGGATGGCGCCCGATCGGCGCGTTGATTTCCCCTTCCGGAAGAGAAACCCTCCCGTGGACCAAAGCCAGGTATTTTTTGGTCATCGTCCGTTGCTGGAACTGGCGGGCCAAGGCCAAATGGGTGAAGTCGTTTTTTGCCGCCACCAGCACCCCGGAGGTGTCTTTGTCCAGCCTGTGAACAATTCCTGGCCGGGCCACGCCGCCGATCCCCGACAACTCCCGGCAGTGGGCCAATAAGGCGTTAACCAGGGTATTCTCCTGGTTGCCAGGCGCCGGATGGACCACCATCCCCCGGGGTTTATCAATGACAACCAGGTCTTCATCTTCGTAAAGGATGTCCAGGGGCAACGGTTGGGCCTTAACCCCGGCGGGCGCCGGTTCATTCTCCTCAACAATAATCTCGTCGCCCGGCGCCAACCGGTAGCTGGCTTTTACCGGCGACCCGTTCACAAAGACCTTCCCGTTCTTGAGAAGTTTTTGGATATAGGCACGGGAAGGCGCCCACTCCATAACGGATAACAGGCGGTCAATCCTTTCCCCTTCTTCTTCCGGTTTAACTTGGAACACCCGGCGGGGCATCCTTTTCTACTCCTGTTTTGGTTTTAAGCCGGTAGACAATATATACGGTCGTCCCGGCGATCACCAGGAGACAAAAGGCCTGTGTGAGCCGGAGCCAGCCAAAGGCGATGACCGGGGTTTCCCGGAAAAACTCAATAATAAACCTGCTGGCGGCGTATAACTCCACATACAGCCAGAACAATAAACCGGGAAAATACTTGGTCTCCCGCAACAGCCATAGGATGATAAAAATCAAGAGGCTGGCGATGATGGCATAAACCTGTGTCGGGTGACGCGGGAGGTTGTCCACTGCCGGGATAACAAAGGCCCAGGGCAGCCTTGACGGTACTCCATAGCAGCACCCGTTGAGCAGGCAACCTACCCGCGCCAACGCGTAACCCAGCGGGAGATAAACAGCGATCAGATCCGCCAGTTGCCAGGTGGGAAGGTTGGCTCTTTTCGCATATAAAACCCCCCAGATATAAGCGCCGATGATCATCCCAAAAAACGATAAACCGCCGTCGGAGAGTTTTAAAACAGCCAGGGGGTTTTTGAGGTAGTAGGAGTACTCGGTGACAACATAAAACAACCTGGCCCCGATTAGTCCACCGATAAATAATTGGATGGCAAGATCTATTACAAGGTCAAATTTGCCGATACCCCGTTTTTCTACGGCTTTTCCGACCCAGAGTAAACCAAGAAAAAGGGCCAGGGCCACCGTAAAACCGTAAGAGTAGATTTCCAGCCTGCCGATGGAAAAAAGAACCCTTCTCATTTCATTCCTCCCTTGCACTTTTTCAATCTTCGTTCCCGGGGTTTATCCGCGGTTGCGTGGATCTGCGCGCAGCGCGGATTTCAAAGGCGATGAGGAAAATAACGATTAAAACGGCGCCGGTGGTGATGGCTGCATCGGCCAGGTTAAAAACCGGCCAATTCTGGAACGGCCAGAACTCTAAAGCCAAAAAGTCGATGACTTTGCCGAGGCGTACGCGGTCAATGAAATTTCCCAGGGCGCCGCCCAAACCCAAGCCCAGGCCCAACCGGAAAAGGAGCGGCTGTTCTTGAATGGTTTTTCGGAAGAAAAAAATCAGGGCGAAGAGGACCACGGTCATAAAAAGGATCAGCCGGGTATGCCCCGGAAGAATACCAAATGACGCCCCGGGGTTCAAAACATGGGTTACAGAAAAGACCCCCGGTATAACCGGAACCCTCTGGTTTTCCAGGATAAACCATTGGATCCCGAGCTTTAAAGCCTGATCGGCTGCGGCCACAAGAACAAGCAAAAAACAAACCAAACGCAATTAAACTTTCCTCCCTACTGCTTACAAAGACATTATTGCCGACAAGACACCTTTTGTCAAGCGCCGCCCGGAGTGGGTTAAAAGAGCGTAAGCTGGTTTTTTTCCGGAAGTCCTTTAAGACAGCCATTTTTCTTCAAAACATCGATCACCGCTGAAGAAAGGCGAGCCCGGGTTTTCAGATCCTCCACCGAAAAGAAGTTCATTTCCCGGCGGGCCCGGTCCAGGCAGATGGCGGCGTTTTCTCCCAAACCCGGGAGAGAGACCAGGGGTACCCTGAGTCCTTCCGGGGTAATTAAAAACCGGGTGGGGTCCGAGAGATAGAGATCAACCGGTAAAAAGCGGATACCCCGTAGCATTGCCTCCCGGACAAGTTCGAGGATGGTGTAGAGGCTCTTTTCCCTGGCTGAGGCCTCGTTCCCTTTCCTCTTTAACTCCTGAAGCTGTTCGTAGATCTCCCCGGCACTTTTCAGCATCATCCCGGCGTCGAACTCACCGGCCCGTACCGTAAAGTAACTGGCGTAAAAAGCTTCAGGGTGATACAGCTTGAAATAGGCGATGCGGAAAGCCATCATCACATAGGCCACGGCATGGGCCTTCGGGAACATATACTGGATTTTCCGGCAGGAGCCGATATACCAGTCGGGGATCCCGAACTCTTTCAGGATTTTGACCTCCCCGTCGGAGAGTCCCTTCCCTTTACGCACTTTTTCCATGATCCCAAAAGCCTGGCGGGGCGGGAGGCCCTTATCAATCAAGTAATTCATAATATCATCCCTGGTACTGATGACCTCCGAAAGGGTTGCCACCTTCTTTTTAATCAGATCCTGGGCGTTCCCCAGCCAAACCCCTGTCCCGTGAGATAACCCGGAGATATAAACCAAATCGGAAAAGGTGGCCGGCTTTGTCTCCGCCAGCATCTGGCGGACAAATTCCGTGCCGAATTCCGGAATCCCGAGCGTCCCCAGGTCAAAGCCGAGTTCTTCCGGGTCGAGGCCAAGTGGGACCGCGGAGGAGAACAAGGCCAGGGTTCCCGGATCATCCAGGGGGATGGTCGTGGGGTTGACCCCCGTTAGATCCGAAAGCATCTTCAGGACCGTAGGGTCATCGTGTCCGAGAAGATCCAGTTTAATCAGGCGGCCACTGAGTGAGCGGTAATCAAAATGGGTGGTTATCCATTCCGCCTTCCGGTCATTCGCCGGATACTGGACAGGGGTAAAGTCATAGATTTTCCGCCCGGTCGGGATGATCATCATTCCCCCGGGGTGTTGTCCGGTTGTCCGCTTTACCCCGCTGCAGCCCTTTACCAGCCGGTCGATCTCGGCGCTTTTGACTTTTAGTCCCCGCTCATCCAGGTATCCCCGGACAAAACCAAAAGCCGTCTTCTCCGCCAATGTGGAAATGGTTCCAGCCCGGAATACCTGGTCTTTACCGAAAAGTTCCTCGGTATATCTCTGAATCTCCGCCTGGTATTCCCCGGAGAAATTCAGATCAATATCCGGTTCTTTATCACCCTCAAAACCCATAAAAGTGGCAAAAGGAATATCATGGCCGTCTTTGTGCAGGGGCTGCCCGCACCTGGGGCAATCCTTTGCCGGCAGATCGATCCCGGAGAGACGCTGCACATTCTCGGGAAACTCCAAATATTTGCAAGCCGGGCATAAATAATGGGCCGGCAAGGGATTAACCTCGGTAATCCCGCACATCGTCGCCACCAGCGAAGAGCCGACCGAACCCCGTGAACCCACCAGGTAGCCGTCTTCCAAAGACTTTTTCACCAATTTATGGGCGATTAGAAAAATAACGGCGTACCCGTGGTTAATAATACTCTGGAGTTCCCACTCCAGTTGTTCTTGAATCCGGGGAGGCAACGGTTCCCCGTAAACCTCCCGGGCCCGCGCATAAGCCATGCGGCGGATCTCTTCACCGGCCCCGGGAATCTCCGGCGGGCAGAACTCCTCCGGCGCCGGTTCCAACTCCTCAATACCCGCGATCAGGCGGCGGGGGTTTTCGACGACCACCTGAAAAGCAGTCTCGGGCGGCAGATAAGAGAATTCCGCCAGCATTTCACCGGTAGTGCGATAGTACAGCGGGGGCTGGCGGTCGGCGTCCGCATAACCCTGGCCGGCCATGAGGATCCGGCGGAAAACTTCATCGTGGGGGCGGAGAAAATGGACATCCCCCGTGGCCACCACCGGTTTGCCGTATTTTTCCCCCAAACGGCAGATTTCCCGGTTAAGCTCCATCAATTCCTCCCGGGTCAGCCTCCCCCCCCGGAGTAAAAAATCATTGTTGCCTAAAGGTTGAATCTCCAAAAAATCATAGAAACCCGCGATCTCCCTAATCCGTTCCTCCCCCGCCCCTGCCAATAAGGCAGAAAACAACTCCCCGGACTCACAGGCCGTCCCCAGCAGCAACCCTTCCCTGTACCGGGTCAGAAGGGATTTGGGGATCCGCGGATGCCGGTGGAAAAAACGGAGGTGGGACTCGGAGACCAAGCGGTAGAGGTTGTTGAGACCGGTCATATTCCGGACCAAAAGTAAAATATGGTGGGATGGTAATTGCTCCGGGTTCTGCAAGGCTCCCGCCGGTGGCAAGAGTTTTCCCAGTTCCTGCCAGGACGCAACTCCTTTCTCCCGGCAAACGACAAAGGCCTTCCTTATTATCTCCCATAAGGCCTTGACCTCTCCTTCCATGCTGCCCCCGCCGCCCTCTTCTGCAGGCGCACCGCTAAATTCCGCAGGCAATTCCGGCAGCTCTTCCTCTTCTGAACTAGAGCGTAAAGCCTGGCAGAGATGAAGAATACTTAAGACCGGCGGCTCATACGCCCGGTCAATACTCCGGAGGCGGCAGGATAACTGATGCCAACCGGAGCCGGGATTAGGAAGAGCAATGACGGCGCCGCCGGCAAAGTCCAGAAACTCCCGGAGCGCCTCATCAGTCAGCGGGCGGCCGGGCGCAGGGATAAATTCCCCGGCCGGCTCTCCCCCCTCGATTCTGAGGGCGGCCAGACCCCGTAATTCATCAGGGCAGGGGTTAGAGCCGGTAGTAGCCAAAGCCAGGACCACCAAAGGAGCATCCGTAAACCCGCAGTCCGGAGTGACACCGGTAAAGACCGGCTCCTGGTCGTGGACCAGATATCCTTCCATCCCGTAAATAATCTTTACCCCGTATTCCTTTCCCAGCAGTGCGGCTTCAGGATAGGCCTGGACAACCCCGTGGTCGGTGACGGCCAATGCCGGGTGTCCCCAGGCCGCCGCTGTTTTCACTGCTTCTCTCAGGTTTACCACACTGTCCATAGCCGACATCTTCGTATGGATGTGCAATTCCACGCGTTTTGTTTCCGCCTCATCCCGGACCTCTACCGGCCGGGCGGTTTGAATGCTCTCCGCAATCATTACCGGTTCCTTTTGGAACTCATCATACTGGATTTTGCCCTTCACCCGTAAATAGGCGCCTTCCCGGATCGCCGGCAATTTCTCCTGGTCCTTGCGGGAAAAGACCTTTACCGTAAGCGAATCGGTAAAGTCGGTGATCAGCAAGAGAAGGATCGTCCCTCCCGACCGTAAAGAGCGGAGCTCTGTCTGAAAGGCTTCTCCCTCAATGACCGCCCGCCCCTCTTCCGGCAGATCCCTGATGGGGCAGGGTTTGCCGCGGATTTTACGGCCAAAAAGAACATCCCCTTCTGATTTTTCGCCGGCACGGGCGGCGGCTTCAACCGCTTCCCTTGCCCGACGGCGAATTTCTTCTTCGTATTCATAGTCATAATCCAGGGGCTTCCCTGCCTCCTCCACAATTTCATAGGAGAGACGACAGGTCCGGCCAAGTTCCGCCTTGAGAAAAGCCTGGAGTTTATCTTCCCGGCGTTGTAAATACTCAACCGCCAGCGGACTGTTGACTTTTAAACGTAATCCTCCGTTATTCTTCGTTTCAGGGGGTTCCGGCGCCAACCAGCCGTAAAGGCCGGGTAGTTTTTTCTTCATTGCCTCCAGGAGGCGGGGCCAGTCCACCGCAGCCTCTTCGAAGACAGGGGACGGTTCCGTCTCCTCCCCGCGCGCCTTTTCGCCCGTGCGCACGCGGTCTTTCCCGGCCGGTGCGGTTTTACACTCACCGGTTGGCGTTATTCTACACTCAACCCCCGCCAGTTCGCTGAGAACAGCCTCCAGTTCCTGCTGCCTTTCGGGCGTGAGTTCCGCGGAAACCCCCACTTTCAACTCGAGATACCCTGTATCTGCGGAGCCCCGTTTGTTATGGATGATTACTTCTTCCAAGCTCAGCCGGTGGAGACATTCCTTTGTCCCAAAAGAAAGAGAGGTTTCATCAATCCCTCTCAGTTCTAAAATATTCCGGATCGCCGGTTTCAATAAGTATTCTTCGCCCACTGCAGTCACCCCAATTATCCCGGTTACGATTATTGCGGTGGAAGTTTAACTCCCAGTAAAAGCAGGACTATTTCCCAGTACATTTTCATCCGGGCGGCAAAACCCCGGACCAAACCCCTCTTTTCTTCCTTCATGATCTGGGAAATACGGCGTAGCGGGATATAAAAGACCCGTAAATTTTCCTGCTTGGCAAACCGGCTCAGGCTCACCTCCATCCCAAAGCCGCTGGATTTAAGGTCGGTAATGGCTTCAAGGATCTCTCTCTTCACCGCCCGCTGCCCGCTTAAAAAAGGTGTCAGGCGCTGTGAAAGATCGGTTACTTTCCGCCCGTCGGTAAAAACGCCGACGGTCATATCGGCCTCATCCTGCAGCAACGGCTGGAGAAGCGCATGAATATGGGAAGGACGAAGCCCTACTAAATCCGCATCGAGCAGCAAGATGATCTCGGCGGTGGCAGCTTCCACTCCTGTGGCAACCGCCGCGCCCTTCCCCATATTGGCAGAGAGGTCAATCACCTTGGCCCCGGCCTTCTCTGCGATTGCCGCCGTCCGGTCTGTGGACCCGTCATTTACCACAATAATCTGGGAGATCCCCGGGGAGTTCCGGGCGGCCCGGATCACCCTGCCCACCGTTCTTTCTTCATTAAACGCTGGGATGATAACAGCAACCGCCATTATTCTCCCTCCAATCCGATTCTGCTCCCTTCTACCGCGAGATATTCCTGGACTTTGGCGATAACCTCCGCCAGCGGCCACCGCCACTGGTCGCCGGTCATCCGGTTTTTCACTTCCACTTCCCCGGTGGCCAGGCCTTTCGGCCCGATCGTAATCCGGAGGGGGATTCCGATCAGATCCGCATCCTTAAACTTCACGCCCGCCCTTTCCGGCCGGTCATCCAAGAGGGTCTCCACACCGGCGGCGGTCAATTCTTCATATATCTTCTCCGCCTCCGCCATCTGCTCTTGCGTAACCGGGAGCACCAGCACATGGAAGGGAGCCAGCGGGAACGGCCACTTTATTCCATTCTCATCATAATTTTGCTCAATGGCAGCGGCAACAATCCGGGTAACACCAATCCCGTAGCACCCCATCACCATCGGTTTTTCTTCTCCCCGCTCATCCAAGAAGTTGGCCTGCAACGAACTGCTGTATTTGGTCCCCAACTTAAAGATGTGCCCGACTTCAATTCCTCTCGTCTCCGCCAAGGGTTCCCCGCAGTGCCGGCAGGAATCACCGGCGCGGACCAGCCGGAGATCAAGATAAGTATCAACAGTAAAATCACGGCCGGGGTTCACATTGAGCAGGTGATACCCTTCTTCGTTCGCCCCGCAGACCGCATTGACCATCCGCTGCACCCGCAGATCGGCCAGGACCCGCAGTTTGACTCCGGACGGGAACCCGACAGGTCCGACATAACCGACGGTCAAGCCCAACCGGTCTTTGACTTCCTCCGGTCCGGCCAAGTGATAAGGGGCATTGAAGAAGTTGCCCAGTTTAATCTCGTTTAATTCATCGTCGCCCCGGAGTAAAACCGCGACCAATTCATCGTTCACCGTATAAAAAAGGGTTTTGATTAATTTTTCCGGCGGCACGGAAAGAAAAGCGGCCACCGCGGGGACGGTGGTATAACCCGGGGTGGATACCTTTTTTACGTCGCCGGGGGCGGCATCCCCCGGAGTAGGCAGGGCGGCCTCCGCCTTCTCGACGTTTGCCGCGTAACCGCATTTTTTGCAGTAAAGAATAACCGCCTCGCCCGTCTCCGCCAACACGACAAATTCATGGCTGACATCACCGCCGATTGCCCCTGTATCAGCCTCAACCGCCCGGAATTTCAGGCCGCACCGGCGAAAAACCCGCGTATACGCATCATACATAATTTCATAGCTGCGGTTCATTCCTGCTTCATCTGTATCAAAGGAATACAGGTCTTTCATAATAAATTCCCTGGCCCGCATTACCCCGAAACGGGGCCGGATCTCGTCCCTGTATTTATTCTGAATCTGGTAGATCAACAGCGGCAGATCCCGGTAGGAGCGAACCTCATTCTTCACCACTGTGGTAATCATCTCTTCATGGGTGGGGCCCAAACAAAAATCCCGCCCATGCCGGTCTTGCAGGCGAAACATCTCCTCGCCATATAATTTCCATCTTCCAGTCTGCTGCCAAATCTGCGCCGGTTGGACGATGGGCATAAGTACTTCCTGCCCGCCCGCCCGGTCCATCTCCTCCTCCACAATGCGGATGATCTTTTTCACCACCCGGTAGCCCAGGGGCAAAAAGGTGTAGATTCCCGCGGCGGCTTTGCGGATCAGTCCGGCCCGGAGCATTAATTTATGACTGACAACTTCTGCTTCTGCCGGCGTCTCGCGTAAAGTGGGCAATAAATACTGGGAAAACCGCATGAAAAGCACCTCCTGAAACTACGTACTGACAACAAGTAAATAAGGGTTCCGTTCCTGCTGCGTAGTAAAGAAAAATTCTATGACATAAAGCCGTTGTCCTTCCCGGCGGTGAGTCGCTCTAGTTCTTCCAAAAAGGCGGGGAGCAATTCTTCTTTCCGCACCCGCCGGATAATTTTCCCCCGGCGAAAAATCACACCCTCATTCTTACCCCCGGCCAGTCCCAGGTCGGCACGGCTGGCTTCCCCGGGGCCGTTAACCATGCAACCCATCACTGCCAGGTGAAGGGGGGATGAGAGCCCGGCCGTTGCTTTTTCCACCGCCGCCACCAATTCTTCCAGCTCAAGATTACACCGGGCGCAGGTCGGGCAGGAAACAATCACCGGCCCCCGTTCGCGCAGGGAGAGGGCTTTAAGGATCTCGTAAGCCGCTGTCACCTCCTGGACTGGATCCCCGGTTAAAGATACCCGGATGGTATCGCCGATCCCTTCCTCCAAAAGAACCCCCAGCCCCACTGAGGATTTGATCAGGCCGCGGTAGCCGGCGCCGGCCTCCGTTATCCCGAGATGCTGTGGAAAATCCCACCGGGCGGCAAATTCGCGGCAGGCGGCGATGGTCTCCGTAACCGCCGAAGATTTCAGCGAAACCACAATTTCGGCAAAACCCTCATCCAACAGAAGCCGGAGTTGTTCTTCCATCGCGGCCAGCATGGTCCGGACGATATCGCCCTCTTTTTCCGCCAGCAACTTCCGGGAGAGGGAGCCGGCATTGACACCGACCCGGATCGCAACCCCGTACGCCGTAGCCGCACGGGCGATCTCTTTAACCCGCTGCGCCCCGCCGATATTCCCCGGGTTAATCCGGAGTTTCGCCACCCCTGCCTCCAAGGCGCCCAGGGCTAAGCGGTAATCGAACTGAATATCCGCAATCACCGGCAATGGCGAGGCGTCGACAATCTTCTGCAACGCCGGAAGCGCCTGCTGATCCGGAACCGCCACCCGGACCAGTTCACAACCGGCCGCGGCCAAGGCATGGATCTGTTTTAAGGTGGCCTCGTGGTCATGGGTATCGGTATTCGTCATCGATTGTACCAGAACCGGCCCGCCACCGCCGATAAAGAGCGGACCGGCCCTAACCCGGCGAGTGGGCCTCCGGTTTCTTTTCTCCATAGCAGACACCCCGTTGCTTGGCGAACCCATCCCCTAACCATCCTGGGACTCATCCTGGAAACCGGGCCGGGAACCATCCCCGAACTCACCCTGGGGAAACCGGACCGGGAGCAGGAGCCGGTTTGCCAACTCTTCACTTACATAACAGCGCCCAGTCTCAGTTGCCTAGCCGCCTGATTATACTGCCTACATCTCCGAAGGTGATCATGATGAATAAAACCATCATCAGTAATAACCCGACCATTTGGGCGGCGCCTTTTTGTTCGGGAGAGAACTCCTTCCCGCGCAACCGCTCCAGGATTAAGATGACAATCCAGCCCCCGTCCAAAAGCGGTAAAGGGATGGGCAGCAGGTTGAAAAGAGCCAGGAACAGGTTGATACTGGTCATCATAAAAAGGAGAAGACCGCTTTGGTGACGGGCTTGATCCACAAAGCCCACCATACCGATGGGGCCGATGAATCCCGCCCTTTCCTGCCCAATCACTACCCGGTATAAAGCGACAACTATTCCTTTCACCCCATACCAGGTGCTGGCAAAGCCGTACGGTACAGCTTGATACAGGGGAAGACGCTTGACGGTATAAGCCTGCATGATACCGATCCGGCCGACACCGCCGGCAGGGTCATAAAAAGGGGTGATCTCCCGGAAAAAATATTCCTCGCCTCTTTTGACCCTAAATTCCAGCGGCTGCAAAGGTGAACGGTGGATCGTCGCCACCACCTCTTCCCACCTTTGGATAGCCTCGCCGTTAATCTCAACAATCTCGTCACCCGATGACAGCCCGGCTTCAAAAGCGGGGGTCTTTGGTTCAACAAAGCCAATAATCGGCCTTTCCTCCGGGCGGTCGGGAAGGCCCACCACCGCCGCGACAAACATAAAAGTCATCAAGGCCAGGAGGAGGTTGTTAACAGGGCCGGCAAGAATAATCAAGATCTTCCGGTAGAGGGGCAGTTCATAAAAGGCAAATTCGCCGGGGTTGGGCCTTTCTCCCGGTTCGCCTTCAAGCGCAATATCTATGCCGGCAATTTTACAATAACCTCCCAAAGGAATCGCCCGCAGGGAGTATTTGACTTTCTTCCATTTTCGTTGCAGCAAAAGGGGGCCAAAACCAACGGAAAACTCATGGACCGTCACCTTAAAAAGCCGCGCCATAAAAAAATGGCCAAGCTCATGGACGAGAATCAGAAAGCTGATAATCAATATCGTATAGATAATTGAGGAAAAAGAAATCACGTTGAAAAAACCTCCTATTCTTCCCCGGCAACCTTTTGCCGGAAGTCGCGCAGCGCGCGTGTTTCAACGCATGCCGCCAGGTACAAGACTCTTTACATTGGCCTCCGGCAGGGCGCCGGTGTATCCCCCGGAGTTTCTCCGGGAGATGGCGGGGGCGCCATGGTGCGTGCCTATGGCGTGTCCGTCGCATACTTAAGGCGGGGCCGTGACATGCCCGTAACAGGCCTGTGGTGCGCCCGTAGTGTATCCGTGCGCGCCGTCACCGGACGCAGCTTTGCCGGTTGAGTAAAGAAGAAAACACCCTTCGCGCCTGATTGTCGGCATGCAGGATCGCCTCCAGGTCAGGCGAGGAGAGGAAATCCTCTTTTTCGTGGTTCTCCATAACCTTCTCCACCAGGGCAGGGATGGCGCAGAAGCCAATCCGCCCTTCCAGAAAAGCGCTAACCGCTTCTTCGTTGGCGGCGTTCATCACCGCCGGCATTGTCCCGCCCTTCCTGCCGGCTGCATAGGCCAGGGCCAGGCAGGGAAATCGCTCCAGATCCGGCGGGGAAAAATCCAACCGCCCGAGGGTGGGTAAATCCAGACGCGCGAAGGGGTTTTCTCTCCTTTCCGGGCAGGTCAGGGCAAACTGGATCGGCAGGCGCATATCCGCCGGCCCCAATTGGGCGGTAAAAAACCCGTCGACCATTTCGACAACCGCATGCACTATGCTCTGGGGATGAATAACCACTTGAATCCGGTCATAATCCAAAGCAAACAGCCAATGGGCTTCAATTACCTCCAGCCCCTTATTCATCAAGGTTGCCGAGTCGATGGTGATCTTTTTCCCCATCTTCCAGGTGGGATGGGCCAAGGCTTCTTCCGGAGTGGCCTTTGCCAAACCGGAGAGGCCGATCTCCCGGAAAGGCCCGCCGGAAGCGGTAAGATAGATATTTTTCACTGATGAACGGTCCTCGCCCAGGAGGCATTGGAAAACCGCACTGTGTTCGCTGTCAACCGGTAAAAAGGGGGTTTTTCCCTTTGCGACCTCGGCCATAATCAGTTCGCCGGCGGCGACCAGTGTCTCTTTATTGGCCAAGGCCACCGCCTTCCCGGCTTTGACTGCGGCCAGGGTAGGCCTGATCCCCGCCGCCCCCACTGCGGCGGAAACGACCATCTCCACCTCCGGGTCGGTCGCCAGTTCCTCCAGGCCCTCCGGACCCGTGAGAAGCCTCCCCTGCCAGCTGTCGTCCAAAAGGGAAACAAAGGCTTGCCGGTTTGCGCTCTCAGCCAGGACCACAACTGGCGGCCGGTATTTTTTTACCTGCTCCGCCAAGAGTTCCAAGCTGCTGTGGGCTGCTAAACCGTAGATAACGATTTTCTCCCGGAGATGTTCCGCCACCTCCAGGGTTTGGCGGCCAATCGAACCGGTGGAACCGATTATCGCCAGTTTTTTCAAGCCATCATCACCTTTGTAAAGTCAGGGATTCCCCTCCCGCTCTAACAAGGGGAGAACTCCGTAGTAAAAGGAGCGTAACATGACAAAAACGACCGGACCGGCAAAGAGCCCGTAAACGCCAAAAAGCCGGAAACCCAGGTAGACAGAGAAAAGAGCGGATAAAGGATGTAAACCAAGTCTCTTTCCGAGTAAACGTATTTCGGAGATTTCACGCATGGCTAAAACAATCAGTAAAATCCCTATTATCAGCAGACCGCGAAAAAAATCGCCAATGGCAAAATTCCAACCGGCCCAAGGCAAAAAAAGGGTTGTCGGCCCAACCATGGGCAGTAGATCCAAAATACCGGTTAAGACCCCCAACAAACCCGGGCGGGTAAAGCCAAAAAGCCCCAAAAAAAAGGTGGCAACCAGGCCGGTGATTGTTGCCAGCATAACCTGGATTTTTAAAAAATTCAAAGTGGAGAGAACGACCGCCCCCTGCAGCCGCCGCGCCGGCTCTTTCCATTCCTGGGGCAGCAATGACAAGAGAAAAGCGCTGAGTTTTTCCTTATCCCTGCTGAAAAAATAAGCCGCCAGCCCGCTGAGAAAGAGGTTAATCAGAAAAATGGGGAAACCGCGAAAAAGATTCAGCAGTTTCTGTAAGAAATCCTGCAAAAAACCACCTGCGGTCTCCATCAGGCTTTCCGGCCGCAACCAGGGTTGTTCCCAAAAACCCTCCGGTAGTTGCAGTCTCCCCTGTACCTGAAGAAACAAGCGTTCCGCTTCTTTTGCTAGGGCCACCAGTTTTTCCGGCAGGTCGATCAGGAGTTCTTTAGCCTCCAGATACAACCGGGCAAAGGAGAAAGTCAAAATGATCCCGCCGGCAATAAGAGTAGTAACAAGGACCAATGCCACCGCCAACGGTCTTGCGGATAAAATCCCCTTCTTCTCCAACCAACGCGGTAACCGGATTCTTTCTTCCACCCATTTGACCGAAGGCTCGATTAGATAGGCGATTAACAGCCCGACAATGAAAGGGGCCAAAACCGGGAACAGGTACTTGATTCCCAAAAGTGTCAACAGCACCAGGGCCAGAAAAACGAAAAAAGTCCGGAGTTTTTTTGAAATTCGCACTCCGCTCCTCCTTAACTTTGCTTTCTGGCACTTCCGGTCATGCTCTACAGTAAGATCTTTCCCCGGAAAAATTCCGGGCAAACCGGTTTATAAAAAATTAAGAAGATAATAGGCTAAAGGCAAAACAAAAAGCAGGCTGTCAAAGCGATCGAGGATACCGCCATGCCCGGGAAGGAGGTTTCCGGAGTCCTTCACCCCAGCTCCCCGTTTCAGTAAAGACTCAAAAAGATCCCCCAGTTGTCCCAGGAGACAAAAGACCGGCGCAGCGAAGAGCAACCAGGAAAACGGCAGGCCTATCAAGGCCCCGAAAAGGATGCCGCCAACCGTACCCGCCAAGATGCCGCCGACAGCGCCTTCAACCGTCTTCCCCGGGCTGATGTTGGGCGCCAGCTTTTTCCGTCCCACCCATAAACCGGTGAAATAGGCCCCGGTATCATTGAGCCAGACAACGGCGAAAACCAAGAGCAGAACCTCGGTACCGAGAGGCGGTGCAAAAGCCCGGATCATAACGGCATAGGTCAGTAAAATCCCGGGATAGACCAGTCCAAAAAGGTGAACTGTAAAGAAGGTTAACAGCCCTTTCCGCCCGAGCATGCGGTCATATTTCCGCAAAGCCAGGAGGAAAGAGAAGAACAGGCAAAGGAGCAAGGCAATACCGGTTAACCCGTCCGCCGGAAACCAGGAAGTATAAAGGGATAAGGTGCGGCCTAAGAAATAAAGCAGGCTCAACGAGAGCAAAAGAAGAAAATCGGCCTCCCTGCCATAGGCGCCGGCCAACCGTGAATACTCCCAAACCCCGGCGGCTATAATTAGGCCCACAGCGGCGGCAAAGAAAAGGCCGCCCTTGATGACCAATAATATAAGGAGCGCAGCTCCGGTTATGCCTGTAATAATCCGTTTCGTCATATGTTCTCCTTACTTTCAGCTCTTTCACTGGCAACACTTTCAACCCCGCCGAACCGTCTTCGCCGGCGTTGGTATTCGGCAATGGCTTTTGCCAGTTCCGTACGGTCAAAATCCGGCCAGAGCACAGGGGTAAAATAGAGTTCGGCATAGGCGATCTGCCAGAGCAGAAAATTGCTAATCCTCTGCTCCCCGCTGGTTCTAATGACCAGGTCCGGATCGGGCTGGCCGGCGGTGAAAAGATACTTTTCCAACAGGGACTCATCGAACCCGGCTTTCAAGTCCTCTCCATGCTCTTCCACCGCCCTCCGCAGGGCTTCTACCAACTCAACGCGGCCCCCGTAATTTATGGCCAAATTTACGTTCAGACCGGTGTTGCCGGCGGTTTTTTCTTCCGCCGCCCGCATTTTTGCAGCGAGTTGCGGGCTTAACCCTTCCCGGAGACCAAGGAAACGGACTCTTGCCCCCCGCTGGTGCATCCTCTCCACCTCGTCCATGAGGGAATCCTCCAAGAGCCCCATCAAAAATGAAACCTCTTCCGGCGGCCGCCGCCAATTTTCTGTGGAAAACACATATAAAGTCAGGATTTCCACTCCCAAACGGCCGCACTCTTCAATAATTTCCCGCGTCCGCTTGACTCCTTCCTGATGACCGGCGGTTCTGGGCAATCCCCGTTGCTTCGCCCAGCGCCCGTTACCATCCATAATGATGGCAATATGCCGGGGTAGTTGCCTGCCGGAAGTTTCTGCCGCGCTCAATAAGACTAAACCTCCATTATCTCTGCTTCCTTAGCCGCCAGCAGTTTATCGACCTCTGCCACATACTTGTCAGTAAGCTTCTGGATTTCGTCCATGGTCTTATGGCTCTCATCTTCAGAGATTTGCCCGTCTTTCTCCAGTTTCTTAATCTTTTCCTTTGCCTCCCGGCGGATATTCCGGACCAGTACCCTTTTTTCCTCCGCATCTTTCTTTACCATGCGGACAAGCTCCTTACGGCGTTCCTCAGTCAACTGCGGGATCACCAGACGGATAACTGTTCCGTCGTTGGTCGGGTTCAAACCTAGATCCGCCTTTTGGATCGCCTTCTCCACGTCGTTGATGATGGACTTATCCCACGGCTGAACCACCAACAACCGCGGTTCCGGTGCAGAAATACCGGCAATCTGTTTGAGCGGTGTCAGGGAGCCGTAACATTCCACCTGCACCCGTTCGAGAATGGCCGGATTTGCCCTTCCTGTACGGATGGTTGAAAAGTCTCTTTTGGCTCCCTCAATCACTTTATCCATACTCTCCTGGCTGACCTTTAAAATATCAGCGACTTCACCGTTCATCCTGATCATCCCTCCCTACATAAGTACCAACCTTTTCACCCATTATTATCCGTTTAATATTTCCTCTTTCTGTCAGGTTGAAGACAACAATCGGGATGTGATTGTCCATGCAGAGACTGGCGGCCGTAGCGTCCATCACGCCCAGGCGTTTGTTTAAAAGGTCAAGAAAATTGAGGCGGTCAAATTTTTTGGCTGTTGGGTCAATACGCGGGTCCGCGTCGAAAACACCGTCCACCTTCTTTGCCATCAGGACGATCTCTGCGTCCAATTCTACGGCGCGCAGAGCCGCAGTGGTATCCGTGGAAAAAAAAGGATTGCCTGTCCCGGCGGCAAAGATAACCACCCGGCCCTTTTCCAGGTGCCGGATTGCCCGCCGGCGGATATACGGTTCGGCGATTTCCCGCATTTCAATGGCGCTTTGCACCCTGGTTTCCATCTCCAGGTCTTCAAAATAATCCTGCAAAGCCAGGGCGTTCATGACCGTCGCCAGCATTCCCATATAGTCGGCGGCCGCCCGGTCCATCCCCTGTTTACTGGCTTCCAGGCCGCGCCAGAAGTTACCTCCTCCCACCACCACCGCGACCTGAACGTCTAAATCCACAACCTCTTTGGTCTGCAGGGCGATATTCCTGACTGTTTCCGGGTCAATCCCAAAACCTTTATCGCCCGCCAGTGCTTCACCGCTCAATTTCAGAATAATCCGGCGATACTTGGGTGAATACATCCATTTTCTACCCCCGTCACTTTTATTCGCCCTTTCTTAGGAAACTCCTGCAAAAAAAGGGAACACCGGTGGGCGTTCCCTTTATTTGTTCTACTGATTAAGCTGCGACATGACCTCGCCCACAAAATCATCGCTTCGTTTGGCAAGGCCCTCTCCCTTTTCATACCGGGCAAAACGGACAACCTCTATCCCGGCGCCCAGTTTTTTCGCAACCTCCTCAAGAAGTTTTTTTACGGTCAGATTATTGTCTTTAATATATACCTGCTCTTCCAGGCAGGCCTCTTTGAAAAACTTCTCCAAACGGCCCTGGGCGATCTTTTCCGCAATTGCCTCAGGTTTGCCCTCGTTGACTGCTTGTGCCATATAAATGGCTCTTTCCTTCTCCAGGGTCTCCTTGTCGACCTCGTCTCTCCGGACATACTCGGGTTTAGCTGCAGCCACTTGCATAGCCAGGTCTTTGGCCAAATTCAAGAAGGCCTCCTCCCCGGCAGCCTCTGCATTCTCCAGGGCCACTTCCAGCAGGACCCCGATTTTCCCTCCCATATGGATATAATCCTGGACCAATCCGGCTCCTGACCGCTCAAAGCGGACAAAACGGCGAACGGTGATCTTTTCGCCGATATTGGCCACTAATTCGTTTACAGTCTCTTGCACAGTCGCGCCGCTTTTCAGGGTCTGCTCCAACAGGTAGGGACCTTCTTTCCCTGTTTCCGCCGAAAGGGCCTTTGGGGCGTTAACCGCTATATGCTCTGCCAATTCCCGGGCAAACTCCCTAAAGCTGTCGACCTTGGTAACAAAATCCGTCTCACAGTTTACTTCTACCAAGGCGCCGCATTTTTTATCCGGGGTAATGAAGGAAGTGATCATCCCTTCCGCCGCAATCCGGCCGGCTTTCTTCGCTGCAGCCGCCAATCCCTTTTCCCTCAAGTATTCCACGGCCTTTTCCAAGTCGCCGCCGGATTCGATCAAGGCTTTTTTACAATCCATCATCCCGGCCCCGGTTCTTTCCCGTAATTCCTTAATCTCCGCGGTCGAAACATTCATATCCACTCATCTCCTTTCTTAAAAAAATCGACTTGTTCACAGAAAAATGGAATTTGATAAAAGGAGGGCCGCGAATTGCTCACGGCGCCATCCTTCCTTACTTATCTTCCGCAGCTGTTGCAGCCGCCGGTTCCCCGGTTTCTACCGTTTCTTCCCCGGCAGCCGGTTCCAAGGTTTCTACCGGTTCTTCTTCAGCAACCGGTTTCTTGGTTTTTACCGGTTTTTCTTTGGCCGCCGGTTCCTTGGTTTTTACCGGTTTTTCCTTGGCCGCCGGTTTCTTGGTCGCCACCGGTTTTTCGGCGGCCGGTTCCTCAGGTTCAACCGCTGCTTCGGTTTCCTCTATAATTTCCGCGGCTTCCCCCTGGCTAGCTTGGCTAGCCGTGTCAGCCGGAGCAGTCTCCGCTTCTGCCGTTTGCTCGCCCTGGCGTCCTTCAATCACAGCGTCGGCAATCTTCCCGGAGAGAAGGCGAACTGCCCTGATCGCATCGTCATTCCCGGGGATAATATAATCCACTTCATCGGGGTCGCAGTTGGTATCGACAATGGCGATAATGGGGATCGCCAGCTTTCTTGCTTCTGCCACCGCAATCCGTTCTTTGCGCGGGTCCACAACAAAAATCGCATCGGGCAGCCGGTTCATTTCCTTGACCCCGCTCAAAAACTTCTCCAGGCGGGCCCGTTCCTTTTCCAACTGCAAGACCTCTTTTTTCGGAAGCAAATCAAAGGAACCGTCTTCAGCCATTTTTTCAATCTTTTTCAGTCTCTCCACCCGTGAGCGGATGGTCTGAAAATTGGTTAACATCCCGCCCAGCCACCGGTGGCAGACGTAGAACATCCCGCACCTTGTGGCTTCTTCACGGATGGCATCCTGGGCCTGCTTTTTGGTGCCGACAAAGAGAATACTGCCGCCTTCGGCCGCCAAATTCCGCACAAAATGATAGGCTTCTTCCACCATTTTTACGGTTTTTTGCAGGTCGATAATGTAGATCCCGTTGCGTTCGGCAAAAATATAAGGAGCCATCTTCGGGTTCCAACGCCTGGTCTGGTGACCAAAATGCACCCCGGCTTCAAGTAATTGCTTCATCGAAATAACTGCCATGTGGTCACCTCCTTCCCTTTGGTTAATACCTCCGCTTTCTTCCTCCCCGCACCCACCCCCTTCAGGGCACCTGGGCGCGGGATCCGAAAGCGTGTGTGATGAAAAACATACCCTTAAAGTATATCATGATTAAGTTTTCCTGGCAATAGTTTAGCCGGAATTTCCACACGCGCAAAAACCACAGAAAAACCGCAAAAAGATCCGGCAAAAACTGCTAACACCCGGGCAACAAATATGGGCGTACCTCCCCCAACAGGTAAAAAGAGCCGGTAAACAAGACAGGCAGTGCCGCGCGGGCTGACAGGTTCTCTTCCCCGGCCAAACGCACTGCCTGTAGCGGATCGGCTACCTCCACCGCGTCAATGCCATGGCTGCGAAAGGCCGCGGCTACCCGTGGGGGAAGAGCCGTTTTGGGGTGGGGAATCCGGGTAGCAAAAACCTTGCGAAGCTTGGGCGCGAGAATCCCGGCCATCTCTTCCACCGGCCGGTTTTCCTGCACACCGATGATTGCCGTGAGCGTTGTTTGGGGGAACAGTTCTTCAAGGCTCCGCGCCAATACCCGGCAAGCATGGGGGTTATGGGCCCCGTCCAGCAAAAAAGAGGGGTTCCCTGGAATTAACTCCAGACGTCCCGGCCATTTCACCTCATTCAAGCCGGTGAGCAGATCCTCCTGCCGCCAAGGGAAACCTTCTTCCCGCAGCAAGTGTAAAGCGCCAAAAACCAGGGCGGCGTTGGCCGCCTGGTGCGACCCTAAAAGATTCAACCGTACCGGCACTGCCGGCTCTTCTTTCCATTGTAATTCCAGATAAGTTCCGGTTAGATCGGCTTTGCCCAACCGGAAGCGGATCTCTCCGCCCACACGGTAAAAGGGAGCGCCGGTTTTGGCGGCACACCCGGCCAATACCTTTAATGCTCCGGGTTCCTGTAACCCGGTTACCACCGGCCGTTTTTCTTTAATAATGCCCGCTTTTTCCCGGGCAATCTCCTCCAGGGTCTGGCCCAGATATTCCCGGTGTTCCAGGCCAATCGGGGTGATCGCGCAAACCAAGGGATCCACCACATTGGTCGCGTCAAGTCTCCCTCCCATACCCACCTCAATAACGGCTATATCCACTTGTTCTTCGGCAAAAAAAGAAAACGCCAGGAGGGTACCGAATTCAAACTCGGTAGCGGCGCCGATCTCCGGCCGGCAGTCTGCGGCCTCCACCACCGGCTTAACCCGGGTTACCAGCGAAGCGAGTCTTTCCGGAAGAATATTCTTATCATCTACAACCATACGTTCACAATATGAACTCAAATGCGGCGAAGTATACCGTCCCACTTTATAGCCGGCTTTTTTCAAAACCGCATTCAACATCATGGCGGTGGAACCTTTCCCGTTGGTCCCGGCAATATGAACCGCCGGGAATTGGCGGTGGGGATCGCCAAGTTCCTTAAGGAGATAACCCATGCGTTCCAGCCCAAGTTTGATCCGGAAACGGTAGCGCCCGTGGATGTACTGCAGGGCTTCTTCGTAAGCCATAGACTTAGCCATTGACTTCTGCCACCCGCCATTCACTTTTTCACCAGCCAAAGGGATGCCCGCCAAAGGGATATTGGGCAAAATGGAGAAGAAAATATTGTCTTACTCTTTGCGAGTGCGCGCAAATACACACACCCGTACCGGACCATAGAAACCCAAAAAACTAAACGAAGGAGTAAACGGTCATGTTCAACATTGTCCTCTACCAGCCGGAGATCCCGCAAAACACAGGGAACATCGCCCGTCTCTGTGCCGCCACCGGGAGCAGCCTGCACCTGGTGGAACCTTTGGCTTTTTTCCTTGATGACAAGCACCTTCGCCGTGCCGGCCTGGATTATTGGCCCCTGGTTCCCCTCCGGCGGCACCTGGATTTCCAGGCGTTGCTCACCGCTCATCCCGGCGCCCGCTGGTTCTTTTTTACCACCAAAAGCCAAAGACCGTATCATGAAGCTGTTTTCCAACCCAACGATTTTTTGGTCTTTGGCCCGGAAACACGGGGATTGCCCGCAGAGGTCCTCTCGCTGAACCCCGGGCAGAACCTCCGGATTCCCATGATCCCCGGGGCACGCTCTCTAAACCTGGCCAACTCCGTAGCGATTGTTCTTTATGAGGCTTTACGCCAGACCGGTTTCCCCGGGTTCGCTTGATCCTTATGTACCCGGGGAGAATTTCTTTTTCAGAAAGGCCCAAGTTTCCGGGAAATGTCTCCCGGCGATCAGCAAGCCGAGACAAACCCCGGCGGGGATACCTGAAATACCGGCATAAACCGCCACTCCCAAAACCCCCGTAAAGGAAGCGACCGGCATATAGCGGGTAGGGAGAAAAACCACCGCCCAGAGGGGAATAAAGACCAGGACCGCGAGGGGTGCGCCCCATAGGGCTACTGCCAGACCGGTGGCCAGGCCTTTACCTCCCCGGAAACGCAGGTAAACGGGGAAGATATGGCCTGTTACCGCCAGAAAACCCATCCAGAGCTCCACTTCGGCCGGAAAGCCCAAAGCCCTGGTGAGAACTAGAACCAGCAGTCCTTTGCCAAAATCGCCGGCCAAAACCAGCAATGCCGGAACGATGCCCATTGTATCAAAGGCGTTGGCAGCCCCGATATTACCGCTCCCTTCCCTCTGGAGGTTGATGCCTTTCAACCATTTCCCCACCAGGACCCCGGTGGGGATGGCACCGGTTAAATAGGAAACGATCCCCATAAGCACCAAAGACATTACTGATCCCAAATCCATTACTAAGCCTCCTTTACCGTTGCTACTTCTTCATTGGCGGAAGGGGTAAGAACCGCTCCGCGGACCGGAAACCCCCCGGGAATCATTGAAAACCGGAAAACAGTCTCCTGAAAAACCTCCCCGTCTATTTGGTAGAAGAGTGGGGTCGTACTTTCCAGATAAATCTCCCGTCCCCGGAAAAACTCAACTTTATCGTGCAACCGGCCGTGCTCCCCTTTAATCGCCAGCGGCAGAAACCAGAGGACATCGAAGGGAGTAACCTCTTTCACCACGCAGATTTCGAATAGACCGTCATCAATTCTGGCCGCCGGGGTTATTTTTATCCCCCCGCCATAGGTGCAGGAATTAGTAACCGCGAATAATAAAGCTCTATACTCCCGTTCTCTCCCGTCCACCACCATTTTCACCCGGTGGAGCCGGAAAGAGAAGAGTGTTTTTAGCACCGACAAAAGATAGGCGGGCATCCCGCGGACAAAGCGTATCCCCCGGTTAACGTTATATGCCACCTGCCCGTCAAACCCGGCGCCCACCGAAGAAATAAAAAAGCTTTCATTTAGGCGGCAGAGGTCCACCCACTTGGTTTCCCCTTCGATAATTTGCCAGATCCCGGCAACCGGGTCGGCGGGCATCCCGATCATGGCAGCAAAATCATTACCTGTGCCGGCGCTCAAAACACCAAGTGGAACCTTGCTGCCCGCCATCCCGTTAACCACTTGATTAACCGTACCGTCACCGCCGGCAGTAATCACCAGATCATACCCGGATTCCACTGCCTTTTTCGCAATTTCTATGGCATGACCGTGCCATTGCGTCTCCTCCAGGTGGGAAAGGTAGCCGTACTTCGCCAGTTCAGCCAGAATCTTTGGTTTGAGTTTGGCGGCTTTCCCCCTCCCGGCCTGGGGATTAAGTATAATTTTCACCTTCATAGCCTTCACCTCATACCTGAATTTAGCCGCAATTCTCAGTTCATTTCGTCAATCCGGGACAAAACTCCTTCTTATAAAAGAAATTCCTCCGCCCATATGTGCGCCGGGGGTAGGGCCTGGTTACACTTGTTCGCACGCCTGCGGCAACAATAAAAAACCCCGGGTATTCCGGGGTTTTTTGTCTTTACTTGGCTATCCCTGGCTTAGAACCTGTTTCCACACAAGCACAGAATCAAGATGATGAAGAGGCATAAGGAAAGAGAATCCTTCGACCCAAAAATATTCATGCCTTCTGCCATGAGCTTATTTCCCTCCTTTATCTCGCTATCTTGGTTCGGGAGGCGTCTTAAGCATCCTATAACAGTATATAAAATTTTTATCAGAAAGCTCCTGTGTCAACATAATTTTTCTAAGGCAGGCCTTTTGCCCGGTTCAACAAAAAAAGCGCCTTTTTCCGGCGCTTTTTCCCAATGTACAGTAAGGCTATACCCTTGCGGGTATATCCTTATGGAAATGCCCGACAAGTATACCTTTAGGGTTTCACGGGCAGGTCTGGCCTAAACTAAACAGCTTCTACGCTTTTTATCTCCGGTATCTCTTCCCGTAGACGGCGTTCAATCCCGTTTTTTAACGTCAGCGTCGCCATGGGACAACCGGCACAGGCTCCTCTGAGCCGGACCTGGACAACCCCGTTTTCCGTAACATCAACCAGTTCCACATCGCCCCCGTCAGCCTGCAAAGCGGGACGGATCTTTTCCAGGGCCTTTTCGACTTGCTCTTTCATGGACTAGAGCCTCCTCATGTTTTTTATAATATCCCCAACGGCAAATCCTTTCTTTCCTCAGGCGTGAAAAAGTCTGAGCCGGAGAATATCCGGGCGGATAAAAGCAAACTCCTTCAACTCCATAAGCGCCTCATTCAAAGCATGCTCCGGGGCTTCGTGCGTCAAAAGGACAATCGGGACAAAATCCTTTTCCCCATGGGTTTCCAGTTGCACTACAGAAGAGATGGAGATCTTATTTGCCCCAAGGACGCCAGAGATCTTGGCCAGAATTCCCGGCTGGTCCAAAGTATACAGGCGCAGGTAAAAACGGTTGGTAACCTCGTCCAGGGGCAAAAGGGGAAGATCCTTTTCCGGGTTCACCGAAAGGCCGAAAAAACTCTCCCCATTTTTCATGGTACACGGGCGTGCCAGTATATTCCTGGCCATATCAACAATATCGCTCACTACAGCGCTGGCCGTCGGGTTCTGGCCGGCGCCGGGCCCGTAAAACATGGTGTTGCCAACCAAATCACCGCTGATAAAAACCGCATTAAGCTCATTGTTGACCGCCGCCAACAAGTGTTCTTCCGGAACAAGCGTCGGATGTACCCGCAAATCGGCTTTTCCCCCGACAAAGCGGCAAATCGCCAGTAATTTAATGACATATCCGAAACTCTTGGCATAATTAATATCAAGCGGCGTCACACCGGTGATGCCCTCCACCGGAATCCGGTCAAAATCCGCCAGGGATCCGGAGGCTAGAGAAGCCAGGATCGCCAATTTATGCGCAGCATCAACCCCATTGATATCCAGAGTGGGATCGGCTTCGGCAAATCCTCTGTCCTGTGCTTCCTTGAGCGCCCCGGCAAAGTCCATATTATCCTGATGCATCCGGGAAAGGATGTAGTTGGAGGTCCCGTTGACGATCCCGTAGAGGCCGAGGATCCTGTTGGCGACCAGACCCTCACGTAACCCCATAATCACTGGGATCCCCCCGCCCACACTAGCTTCAAAAAGAATATCGACCCCGTTGGCCCGGGCTTGGGAAAAGAGCTCCCGGCCCTTGGTGGCCAGTAAGGCCTTGTTGGCGGTAATCACATGTTTTCCGCTGGCCAACGCCTGCATGACATAGGTGAATGCCGGTTCATAGCCGCCGATAGTTTCTATAACAATATCAATTTCGGGATCATTAATAATCTCCGTCACATCGGTGCCCATCTTTACACCGGCAAAACCAACTCCCCGCTCCCGCTCCCAGTCCGTATCGACCACGGTTTTCAGGTTGAAGCGCATTCCGCAACGGGAAGCAAGCAACTCTCTTTCTTGCAAGAGAATTCTGGCCACACCGGTACCAATATTTCCTACCCCCATAATGCCAATATTGATTACCGGTTGCTCCATTGCAATCATCTCTTTCTCCTATAATCTTCTCATAAAAAAAAAGAGAGAAATATCCAGCGTAACTTCTGTTAGTATAGCATGGCAGGGGTAAAAAGTCAATTATCCTTCTGTTGCAAAGCCTCCGGCCTTGACTCAACCGCTCTCCTCAAACGGGCTTTCCCCGCAAAACTTCAAAAGCCAGTCCCGCCAGTGATTCAACCCCACGCCGGTCCGGCAGGAAAGGGCCAACTCCTCCGCGTCCGGGTTGACCTGCCGGAGGTGGGCGGTGAACCGCTTCCGGGAGAACCCGGAAAAAGGGAGAAGATCAATCTTGTTCAAAATAACAAGGTCAACCCCGGCATAGGCCCGGGGAAATTTTGCCGGTGTATCATCACCCTCGGCGATACTATGTACCAATACCCGGCAATGCTCGCCCAGGTGAAAATCGACAGGCGAGAACAATTCCCCCGGATTTTCGATAAAAACCAGGCTGCCCGGGGAAAGCGGCAGCCTCCGCAGGGCGGCGCCGACCTCTCCGGCCTTTAGATACCCCCATTGCCGCCCGGTCCTGGCCGCACATGAAGTAATTCCTACCGCCTGTAACCGTGCCATATCCAGTTCCGCTGCGGCCGAACCCTGCACCACCTGGATGAAAAACCGGCCCTGTAAAATTTCGTGGGTTCTCCGGATTACTTCGGTCTTGCCCGCACCGGAGCTTCCGATCAGGTTAAAGAGGATGGCTTTCCGTGAGGTCAAAAAGATCTTGTTCTCCTCGGCTTGTTTCCGGTTGCCCTCGATTCTCTTCTCCCAAAACCCGGACCCCATCCGGCCGCCTCCTTCCCCTTTATAATTGTCCATTTTTGGTTTCCTTATAATTATTACGCAAAACTGTGTTTTTTAGACATTTACCACCAAATACCGTTGATGACGACGGCAGGATCTTGCCAAATAAAAAAGCGCCTACGCCACTGTTGGCTTAAGCGCTGAAACGTCCAATCGCAAAATGCGCAATCTGTAGTAACCCGTAACTGTCTTATGTTATCCAAGGCATGGAGAAAACATGGCTACGCATGGCTACGCATGGCTACGCCATAGAGAATCACGACTTCTCCCATTTTTCCCGGGAAACAACGGTCACCCGGCAGCGTCCGGCAAGATCCTTATATGTACAAACATGGGGAAATCCTTCATTTCTTGCGATCTCCGCCACCTGCAAGGGTTGATCATCCCCATGCTCCAGGGCAACAAAACCCGCTGGCATCAGGTACTCGCCGGCCTGGTGCAAAATATCTTTAATTACCTTCAGGCCATCCTCTCCCCCGTCCAGGGCCACCCGCGGCTCCGCCTGGACTTCCCTGGGCAGGTCGGGCCAGGCTTTGCTGGGGATATACGGGGGGTTGGAGACAACCCCTAAATAGCTGTCTTTCTTCTCCTCCGGTAAAACCGAGAAAAGATCGCCCGTGTAGAAAGTGATCCTTTCTTCCATCCCGAGCAACCGGGAGTTCTCTTCTGCCACCGCCACCGCAGCCGGAGAAATATCAACCGCATCGATCAGGCATTCCGGAAGATAATGGGCAAGGGCGACTGCCACCGCGCCGCTGCCGGTCCCCAAATCCAACAGGCGGCATGCGCCCGGGTCTTTACCCGCGCACGCAGCCGGTGCTGTCATCGCTGCTAGCGATGGTATCCGCCCGGCCGCCGCCTCCACCGCCTTTTCCACCAGTAGTTCCGTTTCCGGCCTGGGGACAAGCACCTCCGGGGTTACTTTGAACTCCCACTTGAGAAAGGACTTCTTCCCCGTGATGTAAGCCGTGGGCGTCCCCATGAGCCGGAGGCGGATTACTTCTTTATACTTCCGTATCTCCTCCGCGTCCAATGGCCGGTCGGGCATTAAGTAAAGGTGGAGCCGGTCGGTGGCTAGGACATGGGCCAAAAGGACCTCTGCTTCCAGGCGGGCGGCGTCCAGGCCCTTACCGGCAAAAAAAACAGCGGTTGAAGTAAGAACCGTCTTGATATCAGGCATCTTCATCAACCGCCCGTTCCGTCCGCCTGTTTCAATTTTTCCGTTTGTTCAGAAATCAGCAGCGTAGAAATGATCTCTTCCAGATCTCCGGCGATAATTGCATCCAGGCGGTGTAAAGTTAAACCGACACGGTGGTCGGTCACCCGGTTCTGCGGGAAATTATAAGTGCGGATCCTTTCACTCCGGTCGCCGGTTCTTACCAGACTCCGGCGGGTGTTGGCCAGTTCCTCCTGTTGTTTCTGGCGCATCTGATCCAAAAGCCTGGCCCGCAGGACCTTCAAGGCTTTTTCCTTATTTTTCAACTGCGACTTTTCGTCCTGACAGGAAACAACCATCCCGGTGGGCAAATGGGTTACCCGCACTGCGGAATCGGTGGTGTTAACACTCTGTCCCCCGTGGCCGGAAGAACGGTAAACATCAATCCGCAGGTCGTTGGGGTCCAGTTCCACGTCGACCTCTTCTGCTTCCGGTAGAACAAAGACAGAGGCGGCAGAGGTATGGATCCTGCCCCCGGCTTCAGTCACCGGCACCCGCTGGACCCTGTGGACCCCGCTCTCAAACTTCAAGCGGTTATAAACCCCTTTTCCCTCCACCATAAAGATAATCTCTTTAAACCCCCCCAATTCCGTAGGGTTGGCACTCATAATCTCAGTCTTCCACCCCTGGGACTCGGCATACCGGGTATACATCCGGAAGAGGTCCCCGGCAAAAAGGGCGGCTTCTTCTCCACCGGTTCCGGCCCTAATCTCCACGAGGACATTCTTTTCATCATCCGGATCCTTGGGAATAAGCAGCAATCTTAACTCCTGGGATAACTCCCGTTCCTTCTTTTCCAGTTCAACCAGGTCTTTTTTAACCAGGGCTACCTCTTCTTCGGAAAGTTGCTCCTCCAGCAGACCCCGGGCAACCTCCAAATCAGACTCTACCTGGCGGTATTCTTCGTAAACAGAAACAATACCGGCCAGGTCCGCATGGGCCTTGGCCAATTTTTGCATTTCCTTGGGGTTGGCCACCACTTCCGGGTCAGCCAATTTTCTACCCAATTCTTCATATTTTTTAGTGATGGCATTCAACTTCTCAAACACCACTGTCAACCTCGCTCTTCATTTTCCCGGCGGTAGAACGCAGCCCCGTCTGTGAAGGGAGGGGTTGGGTTTCCTTCTTCTCCTCCTGGTTCAACACTTCTTGCAATGCCATAATTGCCACTTGCAACTGCTCGTCATCCGGAGGCCGGGTTGTAAGGCGCTGTAACAAAAGACCGGGCCAACTCAGCCACTGCCAAAGAAAAATGGATTGATTCTTCCCGGCCAGCTTGATTATTTCATAGGAAATACCGGCTATTACCGGTAAAAGCAACAACCGCGAAAGAAAACGCATTAACATTGTCTGTTCGCCCAGGAACGAGAAGACAAGAGCACTGATTAAGACGACAAAAAGCAAAAAACTCGTCCCGCATCTGGGGTGAAGCGGCGATTTCTTCCGGGCGTTTTCCACTGTCAGTTCTTCTCCCGCCTCATAGGTGTGGATCACCTGATGCTCCGCACCATGATAAGCAAAGACCCGCTGGATATCTTTGACCACAGAAACGGCTAAAATATACCCCATCAGGATCAGAACCCGTACCACTCCCTCGCTGAGGTTCCGCCAAAAGATCCCCGGGAGATAACCGCTGATTATCTGGCGGATAAACAAAGGGAGGGCGATGAAGAGAAGAACCGTCATTCCCAAGGCCAAAATGATCGTTACGACCATCTCCCGGGTGGTAATTTCCCCTTCGCCTTCGGCTTCCATTAACTGATTGGCGGAGAATTCCAAGGCCCTCAACCCCAGGAGAAAAGATTCCCCAAGGGCGATTATCCCCCGGATGAACGGCCTTTTCAATAAGGGATGTCTCTCTGTATAAGAAGCCGTCTCCCGGCTTTGCAGCACAACATCCCCGGGCCCACGGCGGACAGCCACGGCATAATGACGCCGGCCACGCATCATTACGCCTTCCAGGACGCCCTGGCCGCCGTATTGAAAATTATTGGGCAAGATTTTTCACCTTCCCGATATTATCTTGGTAAAAACGCCCTCTTTGTCAAGCCTTCTGTTTCTTCTGGGTTTTACCGAAACGTTTCTGGAATTTTTCCACCTGGCCACCGGAATCCACAATCCGCTGTTTCCCGGTGAATAACGGGTGGCATTTGGAACAGATCTCTACCCGGATCTCTTTTTTAGTCGAACCGGTAACAAAACTCTCCCCACAGACGCAAGTCACTTTCGCCTGGTGGTATTCGGGATGAATATCTTTTTTCATCTGCATCGATCACCTTTCTTACTGCACTTATTAACTTTTCAATTATAACACAACCGTAAGGCATGCGCAAGAAAAGAGCAACGCGCACGCGCGACTTCGCCAAAAGATCCCTACAGCCCGGCCTCTTTACGCAAGATCTCGACTTTATCCAGCTTCTCCCATGGCAAATCCAGATCGTTCCGCCCAAAATGTCCATAACTGGCTACCTTCCGGTAGAGCGGGCGCCGCAGGTCCATATCGCGAATAATCGCCGCCGGCCTAAGGTCAAAGACCTCCGTAACCAATTTCTCCAAACGCTCCGGGGCGATCCGTTCCGTACCAAAAGTCTCGACCAGCACGGAAACAGGACGGGCCACCCCGATGGCGTAGGCCACCTGTATTTCACAACGCCGGGCCAAACCGGCGGCGACCACATTTTTCGCCACGTACCGCGCGGCGTAAGCACCGGAACGATCGACTTTGGTGGGATCTTTCCCGGAAAACGCGCCCCCGCCGTGCCGGGCGGCGCCGCCGTATGTATCAACGATTATTTTCCGCCCGGTCAAACCGGAATCCCCTTGTGGCCCGCCGGTAACAAACCGTCCGGTGGGGTTAACGTAATATTTGGTCTTCCCGTCCAGGAGTTCCGCTGGGAGCGTCTTGTCAATCACCTCTTCCCGGATCTCCTCGCGGAAAGTCTTAAGATCAACCTCCGGATGATGCTGGGCAGAAACCACTACCGCCGTTATTCTCACGGGGCGGCCGTCTTCATACTCTACTGTCACTTGGGATTTCCCGTCCGGACGCAAATAAGGGAGGATCCCATTTTTTCTCACCTCCGCCAGCCTGCGGGTGAGTTGGTGGGCGTAGAAAATCGGCGCCGGCATGAATTCGGGGGTTTCGTTGGAAGCGTAGCCGAAAACCATCCCCTGGTCACCTGCGCCCAGGCTGTCAAGGAGATCCTTTCCTTCTCCGGTTTGGGTCTCCCAAGAACTATCAACCCCCAGGGCAATATCGGGCGACTGCTCGTCGATGGTAGTCAAGACCGCGCAAGTTTCGGAGTCAAACCCATATTTGGCGCGGGTATACCCAATCTCCCGTACGGTCTCCCGGGCAAGATGCGGTATATCCACGTAACAATCGGTGGTGATCTCACCCATTACCAAAATCAACCCGGTGGTAACAGCAGTCTCACAGGCCACCCTGGAATTAGGGTCTTTGCTGAGAATATCATCGAGAATCGCATCGGAGATCTGATCGCAGATCTTGTCGGGATGTCCCTCTGTTACGGATTCCGATGTCAGAAGTTGTCGCTTGGTTCCCATTTTTCCCTTCCTTTCTGCCACAGCGCGGCATTTCGTCTATACGGCAAAAAAAAGACCCCTGGCGTGGGAAATTGCGAACGCGCACGCACCGCGCGAGTGCGCCGGCAAATGTGCCGCGCATGGCGCCGCGTTATGCGCGATGAATCTAAACAGGATTATAGAAGATTTCACAACCCCTGTCAAGATATAGATGGCAAAATAATGGAAATTGATCCCATAATAAAGAGTATTTCCGAAATTCCTTGACAAAAGGATATTTTTCAGAATAATAGATAGTAAATATCCCAGTTTATTCAATAGGAAGGGGTTTAAAAATGCCGCAGAAGAGAACTGTTATTGGCGTCGATTTACCAAATATTCCTTGGGAAGACCGGCCGGCCGGTTCTTCGGATCCGGTGTGGCGTTATTCAAAAAACCCGGTGATTCCCAGAGACGCAATTCCCACCTCCAACAGTATATTTAACAGCGCGGTTATTCCTTTTAACCACAAGTTTACCGGGGTTTTCCGTTGTGATGACAAATGCCGCCGCATGAATCTGCACCGGGGAGAGAGCGATGACGGTTTGAACTGGCGGATCTCTCCTGAGCCCATTGTTTTCAAAGGGGCCGATCCTGAGATCGCCGCGTACAACTATGGCCGCTACGATCCAAGAGTTTGCCTGCTTGAAGACTGTTACTATCTCACCTGGTGTAACGGTTATGCAGGTTACCCCACCATTGGCCTGGCCTATACATATGATTTTGAAGAATTCTTACAACTGGAGAACGCCTTTTTGCCATTCAACCGCAACGGTGTGCTTTTTCCCAGGAAAATCCGGGGGAAGTATGCCATGCTGAGCCGGCCCAGCGACATGGGCCATACCCCCTTTGGCGATATCTTTTACAGCGAGAGTCCGGATCTGCTCCATTGGGGCCGGCACCGGCTGGTGATGCGGCCGGCAGGGGGATGGCAATCGACAAAAATCGGCGCGGGTCCGGTCCCGATTGAAACCACCGAAGGCTGGCTCCTAATCTACCATGGCGTCCTGACCTCTTGTAATGGTTATGTTTACAGTATGGGCGCGGCTCTGTTGGATCTGGACGAGCCCTGGAAGGTAAGGTACAGAACAGCCCCGTATCTCCTCTCCCCACAAAAAGATTATGAATGTGTCGGGGACGTTCCCAATGTGGTCTTTCCCTGTGCGGCTTTGTGTGATACAGCCACCGGACGGCTGGCCATCTACTATGGAGCGGCCGACACCGTGACCGCTTTGGCCTTTGCCTATGTGGACGAACTCATCGCCTTCACCAAAGAAAATTCCCTTTGTTAACAGTTACCTCCCAGCAATTGAAGTCCTGATAACAGTGGAAAATAGCAGTCAAAAAAGAAGAGGTTCTCCCCGGCAAGGAGAACCTCTTCTCTGTTCTTGGCGTAACCCCTCTGTAACGGAAGACCTTTCTCTTTTCGCGCGCGTAATACGTTGACAGAATCTCCTCACTTTTGTAAAGGCTTGTTGGCCGACCCAAACAAGAGTTTCATCCGGCCGCAGAGGGTATAATGCCCGAGACAGGCGGGGAGCAAATAGGAATCCCCGTACCATAAAGGATAAACCCCTCCCTTATGCTGCAGTTCTCCCTCTCCTGCCACAACGGTTATGATGGTAAAAGTCTCAGGACTTTGGTTCATGTTTTTTTCTCCTGCCACCCGCTGATACAAAAGGGAAAAACATTCATTTTCCAATAAGAAACTGCCGTCCGCCTCTTCCGGATCAAACCCCCGGGGCGGAGCTTTGCTAAACTCAATAACCTGCAGTGCTTTTTCCACGTGTAAAGGACGGGCCCGCCCCTGCTCGTCCGTGCGGTTCCAGTCAAATACCCGGTAGGTGAGGTCGGAATTTTGCTGTAATTCCACGACCATAATCCCTTTCCCCAGCGCATGCACTAGACCGGGATGAATGGGATAGATCTCGCCCGGCTTGACCTCCACCTCATTCAGGCATTCCGCCAGTTGGCCGCGGTCAAGGGCGGTAATAAACTCCTCCTTTGCAATTCCCGGCTTGAGCCCGTAAATGATCTTCGCACCCGGCCGGGCTTTCAGGATATACCAGACCTCGCTTTTTCCCGCAGAACCTTCATGGGTGGCGGCAAACCCGTTATCCGGGTGCACCTGTACGGAAAGGATCTCCCGTGCATCGAGGATTTTCAATAAGAGCGGGAAACCATAACGCCCACGCGCGCCGTGTGCGACACCGCGCGTGTCCCCGGGCGCAACTCCGCGTGCGCTCCCGTACACAACCCCGGCTATTTTCCTGCCCAACAACTCCGGGCCGAAATCGTTAACCAGTTCCGTTAAGTATTTGCCCTTTAAGGGACCGGCGGCCACCCGGCTGTCACCATTATCCCTGCAGGTAATCTCCCAACTCTCACCGATTTTATCGCTGGGAAGCTCCCGGTCAAATTCATCCCGCAGGCCGGTTCCGCCCCAGATCCGCTCTTTATATATTGGTTCAAACCGCAAAGGATACAGCAATCCCCGGGCACCTCCTTCCCGGCTTTTTTGCTTTTTTATTGATCAATAAAAAAGCATGCCGGCTGTTGCCTGCCACAGGTAATGAACGCCTCAAGCAGCAGGCGTTTTCAGGTTTGCCTGTTCATATCCACCTGACATCCGCATATATATCCTAGTACCCGCATATTAGTAAGATCCGGAAGGACTGATTGCTTATGGCGGGATGCCGTGATTGTTCCAAATGTACCCGGCCCGGTATAATCAAGTTGCTGATCTTTCCGTTTACACTATTATACGGATTGGTGTTAAGCTGGAACTTGGGGTTGTTTGTCCGTAAATGTCCCCAGTGCAGGCACGCTTTACGTTATCATCATCGAAGAACCGATGGATCGTTCAAGGATTAAACTCGCCCCTCTTCTTTCCGGAGGCGGGCAGGTTTTTTATCCGGCGTTTTTTAACCCCGGAATACAACAGTATGAAAAAACCCGTTTGTGTATTGCGCGCGTATTGTAAGGGTATTACGATTTTAGTTTAACTCGATTTTCCGGGTCATTTCAAACAAAACACCCACATCTCAATCCATCCCGAGAGTAGCAAAAACCCCGCTTATGCGGGGGTTTTTTTGTCTTCTTTTGGTGGACCCGAGGGGAGTCGAACCCCTGACCTCTTGAATGCCATTCAAGCGCTCTCCCAGCTGAGCTACGGGCCCATATTTCCACGTCAACTACTAGTTTACCGCGCCGGTACTGATTTGTCAAGAAAAACTTTTGGTTCCCCCGCTTAACCACTCAGGGTCTGCTTGGCAAAAAAAGAATGCCGTTGCAGAAGCTTGCGCGCCGCCTGCTCGTCCTTTTTCATCTGGGCGACTAACGCCGCGGCGGAAGGGAATTTCCGCTCCCTCCGGATAAAGGCCAAGAACTCCACAACCATGGTCTTGTAGTATAAATCCGCGGCCACGTCCAGGAGATGGATCTCTGTTGTTGGCCGGTTTTCTGCCTTGAACTCGTTTTCCGCCTTTAGCTGGTTATTTGTCTCCGAATGGACTTCTGTCTTCAGTTGGTTTCCTGCCTCTGGTTGGTTTTCCGTCTTTAACTGATTTTCGGTTTCGAGCCGGCTTTCTATCTCCAGCCGGCCTTCCGGCTCTGGCCGGGTCCTGGAAAAAGTCGGCCGCACCCCGATATTGGCCAGGCCAAAGTGGGTCCGGCCGTCAAAGAATACCCGGACAAGGTAGACCCCGGATCCGGGCAACAAGCGGTTTGCCGGCAATTCCAGGTTGGCCGTGGGAAAGCCCAAAAGCCGCCCGCGGCGGGCGCCGTGGGTCACCCTCCCGGTGATCATATAGGCGCGATCCAGCATCAGATTGGCCTTTGCCAGATCTCCGGCCTGGAGAAGCTCACGTATTCTGGAACTGGAAACGATCTCCCTTCCCACCTTAACCGGGGGGATGACCTGCCCCAGCAACCCGTGGCGGCGGCAGAATTCCAAAACCTCGCCGGTCCCGCCGGCCGCCCCGGCGCCGAAACGAAAATCGTACCCGACAATAAACCCCCGGGCGCCCCAATCCTTTGCCAGGGACAAAAATTCCTCCGGAGTCATGCTTGCCAGTTCCTGGTTGAAATCCAAAACCAGGCAACCGTCCAACCCCAAGCCGCTAAAGACGGCGGACCGTTCTTCTACTGTTGTTAAGAGCAAAGGGGTACCCTGCCGTAAAAAGCCGGCGGGGTGTTCCCGGAAGGTTACAACCAGGCTAAACCAGCCATTTTCCTGCGCTTTTTCTTTCAGTATCTTGAGTAAAAGCTGGTGGCCACGGTGGACACCGTCAAAATTGCCGATGGTCACCATAAGGTCTCCGCGCGCGTGCGCGCCCAATTCCCGGCGCATGTTCGCAATGGAAAACCAGGATTTCACCTTTTCACCTTCTTTGCCCTTATCTGTCTGCTGTTGCCCGCGGGAAAACCCTGACCGGCTGGAAAAATTCTTTCCCGTCCCTTCCGGTAAGCTTCAGGATTGCCGCCAGCCGGTCACCGGCGACACCGGCAACTGGCTTCCCCCCGCGGTATGTATCTCCTATTTCACCGGCGGGAACGGCCATCCCATGCTCGATCCGGGCAGCGACTTCAGCGTCCAGTTCCAGCCGTGGCAGATGCGCCAGCGCCTGCAGGGGCGGGATGATCTTTTCCGCCACTGTCCCCTCCTCGACCGCGGCGGCAATCTCCGCCATTGACCAGGCATTTGCCAAGGTGAATGGGCCGGAGGCCAGGCGTTCCAGTTCGCCCAGGCAACCGCCGCACCCAAGCTCCTGCCCGATATCATGACAGAGGGTGCGCACATACGTCCCTTTGGAACATTCTACCAGAAACTCCGGTCCCTCCTGAAAACCGTAGACCGGTTTTCCCGGGCCGGAAAACTCCAGGCGGTAAATGTGGATTTTCCGTTTTTCCCTGGGGAGTTCCTGCCCGCGGCGAGCCTGTTTGTAAAGGGGTTCCCCCTTAACCTTGACTGCAGAATACATCGGGGGGAGTTGTTCCTGGGCGCCGGTTTTCCCCCGAAAAACTGCGGCCAGTGCTTCCCGGGAGATCCGGGTTTCCCGGTCCAGAGAAATAATCCGGCCGGTGATATCTTGAGTATCGGTGACCACTCCCAAAACCAACCGCCCACGGTAGAGCTTGCGCTTTTCATCCAGATAAGGAATGACCTTGGTGGCCTGCCCTAAGGCGGTAACCAAAACCCCGCAGGCCATGGGGTCTAGAGTTCCCGTATGGCCGATCCGGTCTTCTCCGAGCAGGCGTCTTAGCTCACCCACCACCTGGTGCGAGGTGCAGCCGGGTTCCTTCTTAATGACCAAAAAACCGTTAAACACGTTTTTTTTCGTCCCCTGCCGTGTTTTTCAAGCCGGCGCCCGCCAAATAGCTGCGCAAAAAAGGAAGCACCTGCTCAATCGCTTGCGAAATGGGGGTTTTAATAGTGCAACCCGCCGCCCGGGCGTGTCCCCCGCCGCCGAAATGAGCCGCCAGACGGCTGACATCCACCGTGATCCTTGACCGCCAACTCACTTTCGTCTCGCCCGGGGTAATCTCCTTGAAAAACAAACCAACTTCCACACCGCTAATGGAGATAGTATAGTTGACAAAGTTTTCAGTCTCTTCCAACGGCACGGAATATGCGGCCATTAATTGTTGACTCAGCGCCATCCAGGCGATTTTACCGTCTGCAGAAAGGCGTAAAGTGGAAAGGACCTCCCCCAGCAGCCGGAGGGAGTCGTAACTTCTCTCCTCATATACTTCTTCGGCAATGCGGGATGGGGAAATCCCGTAACCGGCCACCAGTTTGGCAACGAGGGAAAGCACCCGGCTGCTGGTATTGGAATAACGAAAGAACCCGGTGTCCGTGGCCACAGCAGTATAAATGGCCTCTGCTATCCTTTTGTCCAGCGTAAACCCGCCGCCGGCCAAGAGGTCGTAAACGATCTCCCCGGTGGCGCCCGCTTCGGGGAAGACATAGTTGAAATCACCAAACATGGAGTTGGATAGATGGTGATCAATATTGACTACCGGCGCGCCGGAGGCAAATACTGCTTCGGGCAAGAGCAACCGTTCCCGGTCGGCGCAGTCCAAAGCGATTATTACCTCCGGGGTGAGGGAAGGAGCTGGTAATATCTTCTCTGTCCCTTCTAGAAAGCGGAAGGTCTCCGGAACACCTCCGGGAAGAACCATCGCCACTTCCTTGCCGGCGGTTTCCAATGCCAAACCAAGAGCCAACAAAGACCCGATGGCATCGCCATCGGGATGCAAATGACAGCCGAGTAAATAACGATTATATTTTGCCAAGAGATGCAGGATCTCTTCTCTTCCGGTCACTGCTGTTTCTCTCCCTGTTCACTGCTGATTTCATCCAAAAGCGAAAATATACGCGCACTTTCCTCCAGCGAAGAATCGACAATAAACTGAATTTCCGGAGTGTGACGGCTACGGATTCTTTTCCCAAGTTCAAGACGGATAAAACCTTTGGCGCTTTCCAGCCCCGCCATTGTATTCTCCTGCTGGTCCTTGTCGCCAAAGATACTGACGTAGACCTTGGCGTGGCTTCTGTCCCTGGAAACTTTCACCTTGGTGATGGAGACAAAACCGATTCTGGGATCCTTTATCTCCTTTTGCAACAGTTTCCCCAGTTCTTCCTTGATTAATCCTGCCAGGCGCTCCGCCCGGTGATCAAACATCTCCTCACCCCCTATAAGGCGTATACGCGTGGGCGTGAAAAACCTCATCCCCCGGTATCGGTTGTTCCTGTTCTCTTAACAGCTTCGATGATAAAAGCCTCGATGATATCGCCTTCTTTTACGTCGTTGAACTTCTCAAGTCCTATACCGCACTCAAAACCGCTGGCAACTTCCCTGACGTCATCCTTAAACCGCTTCAAACTATCGATCTTGCCTTCATGAATGACCACATTATCCCTGAGCACTCTAGCCTCGGCATTTCTGGTGATCTTTCCTTCCGTCACATAACTGCCGGCCACACTTCCGACTTTCGGTACTTTAAAGACGGCCCTGACCTCCGCCCGTCCCAAGACAACCTCATGGTATTCGGGGGCCAGCATGCCTTCCATCGCCTTCTGCACGTCATCAATGATGTTATAGATTACCCGGTAAAGGCGGATGTCCACCTTTTCTCTTTCCGCCAGGCGTTTGGCGATAGGATCGGGCCGGACATTAAAACCAATAATCACTGCGTTGGAAGCGGAAGCCAGCATGACATCGCTTTCATTAACCGCGCCTACGCCGCCATGGATCACCCTGACCCGCACCTCATCGGTGGCCAACTGTTCCAAAGATTGGCGGGTCGCCTCCACCGTCCCGTGGACATCGGCTTTGAGGATGATATTTAACTCCTTGATCTGGCCCTCCTTAATCCGGTCAAAAAGATCGTCCAAACTAACCCGCTGGTATTTTTTAATCTCTTTTTCCCTGTGGAACTGCTGTCTTTTCTCTGCCAACTGGCGGGCCATCTTTTCATCGGTAACGTAAAAAGTGTCGCCGGCTTCCGGGAGATCGTCCAGGCCAATTATCTCCACAGGCTCGGAAGGACCGACCTTGCGCACTTGTTTTCCTTTATCATTGACCAGAGCCCGGACTTTACCGGAGAACATCCCGGCGATCACTGTATCCCCCAACTTGAGGGTACCGTTCTGGACCAGGACCGTAGCCACCGGGCCGCGGCCTTTATCCAGTTTGGCCTCGATCACCGTTCCCTTGGCCGGACGGTTGGGATTGGCTCTTAATTCCCGCAATTCAGCGACTAAAAGAATCATGTCGAGTAATTCGTCCAACCCTTGCTTTTTAAGGGCGGAAACCTCCACAAAGACCGTATCGCCGCCCCAGTCTTCAGGGACCAATTCGTACTGGACCAGTTCCTGTTTCACCCGGTCCGGGTTGGCAGCTGGTTTATCGATCTTGTTAACCGCCACAATAATTGGGATCTGGGCCGCTTTGGCGTGGTTGATCGCCTCTACTGTCTGCGGCATTACCCCGTCATCCGCCGCTACCACCAGCACGGCAATATCTGTGACCTGGGCGCCTCTGGCCCGCATGGCGGTAAAGGCTTCATGCCCCGGGGTATCCACAAAAGTAACTTTTTTCCCTTTCACTTCCACTTGGTAGGCGCCGATATGCTGGGTAATGCCTCCGGCTTCCAAAGCGGTGACATTTGACTCCCGGATGGCGTCAAGCAGGGATGTTTTTCCGTGGTCAACATGGCCCATAATGGTTACCACCGGCCAGCGCGGCTGGAGGGAAGCGGGGTCGTCGTCGATCTCTTCCACCTTAAGGATCTCTTCCTCGGTAGGAGCGGCCGTTACTTTCACGCCGAACTCTTCGCCCACCAAAGCGGCGGTATCAAAATCAATCTCCTGGTTAATCCCGGCCATAACCCCCAAAGCGATCAGTCTCTTGATTACCTCAGTCGCCGCCACCTCTATCGCCTGGGCAAACTCTTTTACCGTAATGCTGCCGGGGATCTGTACCGACTTAACGTTGGTGGTGGGTTGCGAAGGACGGGCTCCTTTCCTGCCCGGTCTCCTTCCTGGCGGGCGCTGCGGACGCCTTTGCGCCTGCGGCGACGGCGCTCTTCCCTTCCCTTTTTTTTCTGGGAATTTTTTCACCGTCTTCTCGTGCGCACCGTGCGCACCCGCCGCCGGCTTTTGCCTTACTCCGCCTTTACCTGGAGGAACAGACCGTTCCTTCTTGGCCTCCACCCGCGCGGCCGGTTTACCCGGGGCAACGGCGGCTTTCGGCTTTTCGCCACTGGCAGGCCTCGCCGGTTTCTTACTGGTGGCAACGGCAGTCTCCTGTCTTTTGGGGGGCATAGCCGGCTGTTGCTGCGGTTTTGCTACGGCAGCCGGTTTTTTCCCGGGGGAAGGTTCCTCCTTTTCCTTGGCTTTTTTTACCGTAGTTTTTTGCCGGTCCACCATTGTTTTCGCAGCTGCTTCTTTCACAGGTTTGGCTTTCGTTGCAGCAGTTGGCTTCTTCGCAACCGGTTGCTTTTTCTCAGAAGAGGTGGTCGCTTTTGCCTTCTTCTCCAGATCCGGTACGCGTGGCGCGTCCTCTTTCCGCGGGGGCTCCGGTTTATCTTTTTTCACAGGTGTGCGTTGTTTTTTGACGCCGGTATTGAAAGACCGGCGGATCTGTTCCAAATACTGATCATCCACCGTACTCATGTGGTTTTTTACTCCGGCGCCCAATTCATTTAAAATGCGGATCAAGTCTTTGCTCTGGATCCCCAATTCTTTACTTAGCTCGTGGACGCGTATTTTCTTCGACATCAAACCACCTCCAGTTATTTCTTATCATCCTCACAAGGTACGCGCTGCGCAACACCCCCCGCGCGCGCGTACGCGGTAAGCTCTTTCATGATTAACCCTGTTAAACCGTGGGTGGGCAATCCCAAGACAACTTGGGCCTTTTTCCCGATGGCGCGACCCAATTCTTCGCGGTTGGCAAGGTAGTAAAAGGGCACGTTATGACGGCGGCAGTTTTTCTCCATCTTCTTCCGGGTATTGACCGCGGTATCCCCCGCCATGATCACCAGCCGGATACGACCCTTTTCCATGGCTGCACAGGTAGAGTCAAAGCCCAAGACCGTTTTTCCTGCCCGCCGTGCCAACCCAAGGAGAGACAGGATCTTATTCACCAGGAATCACGGTTGCCAATTGCTCCCGTAACCGTTCCTTATCCGGTGGGGTAATAGTTGCCTCCAATTTTTTCGCCAGTAAATCTCCTTTAAAGGCTTTTTCCAAGCAGTCCACTGCGGGACAGATATAGGCCCCCCGGCCGGACTTTTTTCCCGTCGGGTCAAGAAGCACTTCCTGCTCGGGAGTGCGGACAATGCGCAAAAGTTCTTTTTTATTACGGATTGTCCCGCAACCGATACAGGTGCGCCGGGGAATCTTCTTAACGCGCCGCTTCATTTGGATTTACTCCCCTTTTTCTTCTGCCCTGATTCTTTTTCTCCCTCTCCTTCCCCGCTGAGCTTTGCTTTTAATTGATCGGCCAAAAGCTGACCAATGGTAAAACCGCTGGCACTCTCCTCGCTGAAGACCACCTCTGTCTCTTCTTCCTGCGGTTGCGCGGCCGTCTCCTGCTCATCTTCTTTTATTATATCTTCAAAGAGATCTATTCCTTCTTCCATCTCGTCCATCAAATCCCTGGATTTTTCCCGCCGGCGTAAACGTTTTTTCGCCTTTTTCTTCACCGGTCTTTCCTCTTCTTCCTCTTCAACCTTTTCTACTTCTTCGGGGATGAAGTCCCCAGGAACAAACTCTTCCTCGTCTTCCTCTCCGGCAAAGATCTCTTCTTCCGGCTCTCCTTCAATCGCCGTCAATTCCTCTTCCTCATTCTCGGGGAGTAAGGCTTCTTCGAGCTCTATTTCCGCCTGGGCTTGAAGTTCCCTTTCCTCCTCCAGCAGGGCTTCGATCTCCTCCCGGGCCTCTTCTGCCTGGGTCTCGCTCTTAATGTCCACTTTCCACCCGGTCAACCGTGCGGCCAGCCGGGCATTTTGCCCTTCTTTCCCTATGGCCAGAGAAAGCTGGTTGTCGGGCACAATAACCAGCGCCACTTTTTTACTGGGCAGAAGCTTAACATCATAGACCCGGGCCGGACTCATCGCCCGGATGATAAAAAGCTCGGGTTCGGGTTGCCAGGGGATGACATCGATCTTTTCACCCCTTAATTCCCGGACGATCATCTGGATGCGGGAACCCCGGGTCCCCACACAGGCCCCCACCGGGTCAACATTTTCATATTTGCTGTAAACCGCAACTTTGGAACGGATCCCGGGTTCCCTGGCGACCGCCTTGATCTCCACAATCCCTTCTTGAATCTCCGGGACCTCAAGTTCCAAAAGTCTTGTCAAAAGACCGTTCCGGGTCCGGGAGAGGATAATCTGCGGTCCTTTGGTGGTTTTTTTCACCTCTACCAGGTAGGTTTTGATCCTTGACCCCTGCTCGTAGCGTTCGCCGGGGATCTGTTCACCCACAGGCAAAATTGCCTCCGCCCGTCCGAGATCGATAAAGACCGTTTTTTGTTCAAAACGCCTGACCACACCGGTAATAATATCGCTGACCCGGGAGGAATACTCCTCATAAATTAAGGTCCGTTCCGCCTCGCGGATCCTTTGTACTACTACCTGCTTGGCGGTTTGCGCCGCAATACGGCCGAACTCCTTGGGGAAGATTTCTATCTCTACTTCATCTCCAAGCTGGTATTGGGGGTCAATGGCTTTTGCTTCGGAAAGGGTTATTTCCGCTGCGTCGTCGTTTTTCTCCTCCACTACGGTTTTATAGGTAAAAACGCGGAAATCACCAGTTTCTGGGTCCAGCTGAACCCTTACCTTTTGTGCTCCTTTTTGGTCTTTTTTGTAGGCGGAAGTAAGCGCCGATTCAATGGCGTCGATTAAAATATCCTTGGAGATGCCTTTTTCTTTTTCCACCACCGCCAAGGCCTCAACCAAATCGCGGTTCATTTCCTGATTTTCCTCCCTTATTCCTTACTTTACAGGCCTTAAATATCCGGAGCCAAACGGGCTTTGGCTACCATGCGCCAGGGTACGGCCAACTTTTCGCCGCCGGCCTCTACCAAAACCGCACCGTCTTCCTGTGCGGACCACCCGGCAAGTATCCCTTTTATCTTCTTCCGTCCCTGCCAGGGAGAGTAGAGCCTTAATTCCACCGGTTCTCCGGCAAACCTTTGGAAGTGTTCGGGTTTTGTTAAAGGCCGGTCAATCCCGGGTGAAGAAACCTCCAGCAGATACGCGCCGGAAATCGGATCTTGCTCATCCAAAACGGCGCTTAAATGTCCGCTGAAAACCTCGCAGTCCTTAATGGTGATCCCCTCAGGGCGATCAATAAAGACCTTCAGCACCCGGTGGGAGCCTTCTCTGGTGAAGCGAAGAGCAATCACTTCGTATCCGAGTTCCGCACCGGCCTGCTCCACGATCTCCCTTAACGGGGATTTTTTCTCCTCCATCCTTCTCCCTCTTCTTTCCCTTCCTCAGATTAGCTCGATAAGATGAAAGAGTGGGTCGCGCCCACTCCTTCTTGGAAAATCTCAATCGCCCATAGTATATCATACTTCAAAAATTTTAACAAGAGGCTCACCGGCTGCGGTGAAAAATTTTGCCAATCCCCTAAATTGAAAAAGCAAAACCCGCCCTAATCGACCCTTTAACCAATCTTCCGGCCGCCCGGTGAGTCGACTCTTGTCCTGTAACATCATGGGCGGCCCGAACTCACTCTTTCACCGTTTATGATATAATCGAGTTTTTTGACCAAGCCCTGCCCGGCTGTCTGATCGTTATACATTATGCCGAATTCCACCGCGCCCAGCCAGAGGTCGTCGCTTCTATTGTATTCTTCTTTAATATAATCAAGGAAGCGCTTTAGATTAACTTCTTTCGGAACTCTTCCTTTTTCGCCGATCCTGAACTGGCTGTAATACCAATCGTCCAAATCCATCTGTT
>DUNX01000037.1 GCA_012839115.1 Bacillota bacterium | reverse complement strand
TTTTGCCAAACCGGAGCGGGCCTTCATGCAAATCGCCGCCGGTGACGCCGACCAGATCTACGGCGATAGTTATCAGGTCAAGGGCAAGGCGGTTGAAGGCATCGGCAATAATGTTACTCTGGAGTTTGCCGGGATGAATTTTGGCCCCGGCGGCGCCGGCAGGCTGGTGGTTTACGGGAGAACCCCGCTGGAGAAGAACACGATCCACCTCCTCTTCAGAGGTGAGGAGGGGGAAAGCCGCCAGATCATTGAGTTCCCACATACGGAGGAATACGAGGAGCGGCTCTTTACCCTGGAGAGGATAACCGGCGAGCAGAAGGTGAGCTTTGTCTTCCTCCCCGGCTCCAACTTTGATTTTGGCTGGTTCCGCTTTGAACGGTAATATCTGTTTGAGCGATAATATTCGCTTTGAACGTAATATCTTTTATTAGTAAATTATCATTAAAAAAATAAAGATAGGTTAAATTAACTCCGTCGCATATCCTTTTTCTGCTGCTAAGCGAAGCAACTTATGATCAGAAGACAGAAAAACCAGGTTACCTAGTCGTTCCTGAAGGATAGCCATGGTTGCCAATTGCACAGCATCAATAGGGGTAATGTAGGTTTCTTTTAAAAATTCCACTGCTGTCAGTATAATTAATGGTGAGACTGGTTCTATTTCTATCGCACCTTTGTCAATATCACTAAAGAATGTTCTTTTCAGCGCTGTAAAGGTATTGTCATCAATAACCCCGTCCACTTGGTTGAGACGTTTGAGGTTTGATATCAACTCCACAATAGTAAGCGCGGAGATAAAGAACGTCCCTGCTGTGGAAAAAAGCTCATCCAGTTTTTTAGTTCCTGGTTCATTGATATACCTTTTAAAAAGCGTGCTGGTATCGATGAGATAATTAGTCACCGGCGCTTTCTTCATCTCTGACTCTCCTCACCAGGGAAGCCGTATCTATTTTCAACTTTTCCGTTTTCTCTCTAACTTGTGCTAAACCAGGAGCGTTTTTCCCTTCCCTGGCTACATATTCCCTGAATATCCTGTCGGCGTTCTTGTAAGGCAATGGTTTAAGAAGAATATGGCCCTTTTCTACTTGCGCCCGTAAAAAATCACCGGCCTTAAGACCTAGTTTGTCTCTGATTTCTTTCGGGATTGTCAATTGTCCCTTGGAAGTCATTTTTATCTCATACTCCACTGCCCTCTCTCCTTACCCCTTACTCCTTACCATTATATCTTTTTCTGAATACACAGTCAACATTTATCGTTCTGCCTGTATAGTTATTCTGTGTTGGTGCCCCTTAGCTTCGTAATGCCTTCTCCCGCCAAGCGCCTTTTTTATAGGCGATTATATTGATAAGGGCCCCAAGGGTCCAAGAGAGCAAAAGAGAAATGAAGATCGACTCGGGCCTGCCTGTTGGATAGAGTTCGCTTCTGGTGAAGTAGGCGAGACCGTAAGCAATAGGGACCCGGAGCCCGATCACTGTGACCAGGGAGATCCACATGGGCGTAACAGTATCCCCGGCGCCACGCATCACCCCTGATAAAGACTGGCTAATAGCCATCGCGATGTAACCCGTTGCCAGGATCCGCAGCATACGCATGCTTAAGTTAACCAATTCGGTAGTGTCCGTAAAGACACTCATCAGGTACCGGCCGAAAAACAAGAGGATAATGGTGATTACGGTGGCAACCCCTGTCGCCATTTTTGTGCCGTCTTTTGTTCCTTGAGCCACGCGGTCCAGTCTCTTGGCGCCGATGTTTTGCCCGGTAAAGGCGGTCATGGCCGCGCTAAAGGAAAAGTTGGGCATCATGGCAAACCCGTCTACGCGCATGACCATCACATTGCAGGCAATGACCATCTCCCCGAAGCTGTTGGTGAGCGACTGGACAACAACCATGGCCATGGAAAAGATGGCATGGGTGAGACCGGAAGGCAACCCCAGTTTAATCAAGGTTAGAGAATGGGTTTTACTTAGTTTTAGCATGGACCAGTTAAGGTCAAAGGCCTCTTTCATCCTTAGTAACTTTAGTAAACAAAAGACCGCTGAAATTCCTTGGGCAATAACCGTGGCCAAAGCCACGCCGGGGACTCCCATGTTGAACCTGGCGACAAACAAGATGTCCAGCCCGACATTGAGCGCGGTGGAGATCAGCAAAAAGACCAGGGCGGATAGGGAATCCCCCAAGCCGCGCAATATTCCGGCAAGCATATTATAAAAAGCAAAGCCGGCGCCACCCAGGAAGAAAATATTCAGGTAGCCTGCGCACCAATCGAGAATAGAAGGCGGGGTGTTCATAAGAATAAGTAATGGCCTGCTTATCAGGGGGCCGAGAACCATGATTATTACTGAGGCAATGACGGTTTGGACAATACTATTACCGATGGCGCGGGAAAGGTTTTCCCGGTCCTTGGCTCCGAAATATTGGGAGACCATGATGCCGGCGCCCATGGAAATGCCCATGAAAAGCACGAGCAGTAGATGGAGGATTGGTCCTGCGCTGCCCACCGCGGCCAGCGCATTGTCACCGATATACCTGCCAACAATAATGGAATCCGCTGTATTATAAAGCTGTTGGGCCACGTTCCCGATGAGCATTGGGATCATGAATTCCGCAATTCTTTTCCAAGGCGCTCCCTCGGTCATGTCCTTGGGAGCAAACAGCGTTTTGAGGGTTTTAATTGCCGGCATAATTGACCTCCTGAAAATTGAAAAAAAAGCCCCAGCTCGCCACTGTACTGGGCACTATTCTAATCTTAATGCCTATTTACCGCCCTGTCAAGAACGATGAATGCTCATGTTTAGTTTTTGTTGAGAATAGCTTGATATAATATATTAAGAAAATTTTTAAAGGAGTTGTTGAGTGATGACGAAAAGGCTTGTTCCATCTCTGGCAATCCTGATTCTGGCGATCCTTTTCTATTGCGGGCTTGTGCTTGCTGCTTCTCCGGAGTTTTCAGCGGATATGATTGTAACCGATGCCAAGGGCAAGGTGACGACAGGAAAGATCTATATGAAGGGAACCGATAAAATCCGCCAGGAAGTCAAGGCCGATGGTGAGGTGACTGTCACCATCCTGAGGTTGGATAAAAAAGTCTCTTGGACCCTGATGCCGGAGAAGCAATACATGGAGGTTGCCTTCCCCTTTGATCCCAACCAGCCGAACCCGGATTTTGAGTATGAGATGAAGACCATCGGCAACGAGACGGTTAACGGTTATCCTTGTAAAATAGTGGAGTATGTTTATAAGAATAAGAAGTACGGTGTTTTGGTGCAATGGATCTCCGATGAACTGGGTTTAGCGGTTAAAACCCAGACCAAGAATTCCCGGGGGAAGGTTGAATCGACTGTTGAGTATAAGAATATTGTCGCAGGAAAGCAACCTGATGACTTGTTTGAGATTCCCGCCGGATATAAGAAGTTTTCCGTATTTCAATTGCCATTCTAGCGCCTGATGGATTTTAGGGATTACCGGAAAAGATAAAGATTATTCTTATTCGCGCGCGAACAAGCCTATGAAGAGCGCGGGGTTGCAGCTTGAACCCGGGATTATGCGCGTGCGCGCGAAGAGCCTTGGGATTGCTCCGTGTACACGGCGGCAAACCAAGGCTCTTTCAGTGTTTATCACTTCTTGTTAGGAATTGCTGTGCAGTTGATAAAAGTGGCAGTTTTTGTTAAGCTTGGCATGGATAAATAAGGGGTGTTACAAGATGAATAATACGCTTTATATGGTATTGGCGCCATATCTTCATGGCATGCGTTGACATTAAGTTCATTAATGGCGTCCTGAAGATGTATGATTAACCCCGTGGCAACAGACGGTAAAAAGCAGTTCATTCCCTTTTTTCCCCACTACTTTAGCGACTCCACATTTGCGCAGGGAGTAAGTGAGCATCCGGACGATTCGGACGGGTTCCCCCATCAGCAAAGCCAGGTCCTTATTGGAAAAGGGCGTGGGCAATTCTTCCGGGAGGAACCCCAGGAGATCTTTACCGTCTTTCAGTTCTATACGGTCAATAACCTCCAGGAGTTTTCTGTCCTTGCGGCTTGCTCCTTTTCTGCGCCAACTCCCCTTACCGTCCTCGCACCAGATTTCTTCTTCTTTGGTGAGGAGGATCTCGATCACGAGGTTTTTTTGGCGAAGAAGATCCGGGGCCCTGATCAACTCGGTGAACAGGTCGATGGGTTTCCCCCTTTTTGGCGATTTCCTTCTTCTAATAAACTCGCCTGTGGCTGTAATCCGGGTAATCCATTTTTCCACAGGAATGGGGTAGACCAGGCGGACCCGGTAGTTCTTTACAAGCGAGCCAAGCTTTTGGGCGATTGCCGCAAAATTCTTCGTCTGGATCTCAATAAGCTCCTGTTTACCGTGGGCGTGCGTCCGGAGAAGATCGATAATATAACCGTCGACATGAACCTCCAACCTATCGCCGGGCTGCGCATACCACCTCTTTAGCGCCGCATGCAAAGACCGTTCGTTTTCTGTGCCAATATTGCTGCGCGTGTGGACGCGAGGACGGTTTCTGTTTTCCAGTTTTGCCTGTGCTGCTTTATCCATCTTGTTCTCTTGTTTTCCCATGGTCTCTTCTCTTCGGCAAATCATTACGTAATCCTTTTCTGATCATAGACGTGTTCTTACATTTTATCCATGTGCAGCCTGCATGTAACACCCATCATTTTTACTTGACAGTAACCGTTACTTTTATGTATAATTTCTCTAATAGATACTGAGACATTTCCGAGATAAATAATTATAAGGAGGTTTTTTGATGAGCGGGAAATCAAACCGCACCCTTTGGATTGCCCTGGTTTTGGTGGTAATCGCCGTTATTTTGGTTCTGGCGTTGACCGGGGTGTTCACAAAAGGTGGGGGAGAAAGGGTTAAAATAGGTGTTGTTGTTCCACTTACCGGGCCCGTTGCCGTTTACGGGGAAGGCGTCCGTGACGGTGCGCTCTTGGCCATTGATGAGATCAATGAAGCCGGTGGCGTCAACGGAATTAAACTTGTTCCGGTCGTGGAGGACAACAAAGCGGACGGTGCGGAGACCAGTAATGTCATGAACAAGCTGATCACCAGGGACGGAGTGGCGGCAATTATTGGGCCGGTGATCAGCGCCACCGCCAACGTGGCCGGGCCTATTGCCGTCCGGGAGAGGATCCCGATGATTACCCCGACCGGTACGGCCATCGAAGTTACGCTGGCAGGAGAATATGTCTCACGCACCTGCTTCCTCGATTCCTACCAGGGTAGTGTTATGGCAAAATTCTGCCGTGAAGAACTGAAAGCGGAAAAAGCGGCGGTCATTTTTGATGTGGCCAATGATTACAGTATCGGCCTGAAAGATGTTTTCGCCGAGAAATTTACGGAATACGGCGGCGAAGTAGTCGAGATCGTCTCCTATACCGGAGGTGATTCGGACTTCAACGCCCAGTTAACCAGGATTAAGGCGGCCAACCCGGATGTTATTTATCTGCCGGCTTATTACTCCGACGACGTACTTTTCCTGCGGCAGGCCAGAAACCTGGGGATCACCGCCACCTTTACCGGGGCCGACGGTTGGGATGCGCAGGAATTGATTGACGGCGCCGGAGAACTGGCGGAAGGTTGTTACTTCACAACCCACTACACACCGACGGATCCGTCGGAAGGCGTTCAGAATTTCCTCGCCAACTACCAAGAGAAATACGGGAAGTTCCCGATTGTCCTGGCTGCCCTGGGCTATGACGCCGCCAAAATGCTGGCCGACGCTATTGAGCGGGCGGGCAGTGCGGATCCGGAACAGATCAAAGATGCCATCAATAGCACCAAGGATTTCCCGGGGATTACCGGAATGATTACTTTGGATGAGAACAGAAACCCGTATAAAGAGATTACGATTGCCACGGTTAAAAACGGCCAGTTTGAACTGGTCACAAAGCTGAGACCGTAATTCCTGTTATCTGGAGAAGGGGTAAAGAGGAGAATTCCTCTTTACCCTGTTTTTAATGGGTGTTGTGGTTAAGGGAGTGAAGCGATGTCCCAATTATTGCAACAATTGGTTAACGGGCTTTCGTTAGGGAGTATTTATGCGTTGATCGCCCTTGGTTATACCATGGTTTACGGAATAATCAGATTAATCAACTTCGCCCACGGGGATATTTATATGGTCGGCGCCTTTGTCGGGTATTTTGCCCTCCGCGGCGGGTTGCCGCTGCCTTTCGCCTTTTTCCTGGCTATGATCATTCCGGCCTTGTTTGGGCTGGTAATTGAGTTTTTTGCCTACCGGCCTTTGCGGAATGCGCCACGGATTGCTGCGTTGATCACGGCAATCGGTGTCTCTCTTTTCTTGGAGAATTTGGGGATCCTGGTTCTCTCCCCGGACCCCCGGCCGTTTCCTCAGGTTCTTCCAGACAAATCAATTATTAGTTATGGCGATGTAAACGTTTCCCTGACCCAATTTTTGATGATCGTGATTACTTTGGCCTTAATGGTGTTACTCACCCTTTTTGTTCACTATACCAAAACCGGCAAAGCGATGCGCGCCGTCTCCCAGGACAGGGAGGCCGCACAACTGATGGGAATTAATATTAACCGGATAATTTCCGTCACTTTTGTCATCGGGTCGGCATTAGCCGGCGCCGCCGGGGTACTGGTGGGACTTTACATCCCCCGGATTGAACCGTTAATGGGGGTTATGTACGGGTTAAAGGCTTTTGTGGCTGCGGTGATTGGCGGTATCGGGATCATTCCCGGCGCCATGTTGGGCGGTGTCTTGATGGGACTGGCGGAAACCTTGGTTACAGGTTTTCTTGCTTCTACTTGGCGGGATGCCATTGCCTTCGGCTTGCTGATTTTGATCCTTTTGATTAAGCCCTCCGGTATCTTTGGCACCAGCAGCCGGACCAAAGTGTAGGTGATAATAAGATGGAGACAGAGAAAACGACCGGACTGGAGAGCCACACACAAGCGCAAACTGCGGAAAAATGGCGGAAGTACCTTCTCCCTGTGGGACTATTGCTTCTGTTTTTACTAAACATCCTCATTTTTATGGAAAAATTCGGCTTTAATTTTGTAAACCGGTATTACAAGGGGATTCTTATTCTCACCTTTATCAATATTATCCTTGCCGTCAGCCTGAACCTGATTAACGGTATAACCGGGCTTTTTTCCATCGGCCATGCCGGTTTTATGGCGGTTGGGGCCTACGTCTCCGCTTTGCTCTCGATTAATATGGGCGAGTGGGGCTTTCTCCCCCCGCAAATCCAGTCAATCATCGAGTTTCCCCTGGTTTTGATCCTGGGGGGACTGGCGGCGGCCTTTGCCGGCCTGCTGATTGGTGTGCCCACCTTGCGCCTGCGCGGGGATTACCTGGCCATTGCCACCTTGGGTTTTGGCGAGATAATCCGGGTGGTTGCCTTGAACTTGGGTATCACCAGAGGCGCGCGGGGAATACCTGGGATCCCTAATCACACCAACTTCTGGTGGGCGCAGTTTTTTGCCGTAATAACAGTGGTGATTATCTGGAATATTGTCCGTTCCAACCATGGACGGGCGATGGCTGCGATTCGCGAAGATGAAATGGCGGCGGAGGCCATGGGCGTAAACATCACCTATTACAAGGTGCTTTCTTTTACCATTGGCGCCTTCTTTGCCGGTCTGGCCGGGGGCCTTTTTGCCCATTACCTTTCGTATATTGCCCCCCGTTCGTTTGATGTCTTAAAAACCATTGAGATCCTGTTGATGGTTGTCTTGGGCGGTTTGGGCAGTATTACCGGTTCGGTTATCGCCGCCGTGGTTCTAACGGCCCTTCCGGAGGTACTGCGTTTTCTCCAGGCTTACCGGATGGTGATTTACGCCGGAACTCTGGTTTTACTAATGATCTTTCGCCCGCAGGGCCTTTTTGGCCGGGCGGAAGTGGATTTAACGGTTTTTCAGGCCTTGAAAAGCCGGGCGGCGGAAAAAACAAAGTCCCAGCCGGGAGAACGGGGTGGTAACGGTGACTCTGCTTAAAGTTGAGGACCTGTCTATCTCCTTTGGAGGTTTGCGGGCGGTTTCCGGTTTCAACCTTGACCTTAAACCGGGTGAACTGGTCGGGTTAATCGGCCCGAACGGAGCCGGCAAGACAACGGTTTTTAATATTCTCACCGGTTTTTACCAGCCACAGGAGGGACGGATCTTTTTTGACGGCACGGAAATCACCGGTCTGGGCTGCCATAAGATTAACCGGCTTGGGATCGGCAGAACCTTTCAGAATATCCGGCTCTTTAATGAACTGACGGTTCTGGAGAACGTGAAGATCGCATACCAGTATGCCGGGAGGTATTCCTGGGGCGATGCGATCTTTAGAACCAGAGTTTTTCACCGCCACGAAAAGGAGATCACCGATTGGGCCTTAAGCCGGCTGGACATCTTTAATCTGGCCGGTAAGGCCGATGAGATCGCCAAAAACCTGCCCTATGGCGAGCAGCGGCGGTTGGAGATTGCCCGCGCCCTGGCCGGCCGTCCCAGGCTGTTGCTTTTGGACGAACCGGCGGCAGGGATGAACCCCCAGGAGACTGTAGAGCTTCTGGAGCTTATCCGTTGGCTGCGTCAGGAGTTTTCCTTAACCATCCTCCTGATTGAACATGATATGAGCCTGGTGATGAAGTTATGTGAGCGCATCCTGGTCCTGGATTACGGAATGACCATTGCCGAGGGGTCTCCGGAAAAGATCAGGAACAATCCCCGGGTAATCGAAGCCTATCTGGGAGAGGAGGTTTCCTGATGTTGACCGTTGAGAACCTACATGTCTATTACGGTGCTATCCATGCCATCCAAGGGATCAGTTTTTCTGTGCGCCAAGGGGAGATTGTTACCTTGATCGGGGCCAACGGCGCCGGCAAGAGCACAATCCTGAAGACCATTTCCGGGCTCCTTCGCCCCCGCGGAGGCAAGATCATTTTGGAAGGGGAAGAAATTTCGACCCTGGCTCCCCACCAGATTGTGGCGCGGGGTATTTCACAGGTACCCGAAGGGCGGAGGGTTTTTCCCGAGCTGTCAGTGATGGAGAACCTGGAACTCGGGGCTTACCAGCGAAAAGGCAAGGAACACATGGATGAATTGAAGCGGGTTTTTACGCTTTTTCCCCGGCTAAAAGAGAGAAGGAACCAGCGGGCCGGGACCCTTTCCGGTGGTGAACAACAGATGTTGGCGATTGGCCGGGGGTTGATGGCCAAGCCGCGGTTGTTGTTATTGGATGAGCCTTCCATGGGTTTGGCCCCGCTTTTGGTGAAGGAGATCTTCTCTATTATCCGGGAGATTAATGCGGCCGGAACCACAATTTTGTTGGTGGAACAAAATGCCAATATGGCGCTTTCCATTGCGCAAACCGGGTATGTATTGGAAACCGGTGAAATTGCCCTCTCCGGCCCGGCAGGAGAACTCACCCGGAACGAAGAAGTAAGAAAAGCCTATTTAGGACTCTAAGGAGGGTTTTGAGATGTTCGTGGGCAGGTATATGACGGCGAATCCGTTGACTGTTCCGGAGAATATGCCGGTTCAAGAAGCCGAAGAAATTATGCGGAAACACAAGATCCGCCGGCTGCCGGTGGTCAAAGGAGAAAAGCTGGTAGGGATCGTTACCGAGATTGATCTGCTCCGGGTTTCACCGTCCTCGGCCACGTCATTGAGTATGTTTGAATTGAACTATCTCCTCTCCCGCCTCCAAGTGAAAGAGGCCATGACAAAAAACCCGCGCACCATAAGCCCGGAAGCAACCATCGAAGAAGCGGCTTTGATCATGAGAGAGAACAATGTGGGCGCTCTCCCTGTGGTCGAGAACGGGAAATTGGTGGGGATCATAACCGAAAGCGATATTTTTGACGCGTATATCGACCTGATGGGCTTGCGCAAGACCGGTACCAGGGTAGTCATTGATGTCGAAAACCGGCTCGGGGTCTTGGCAGAGGTCACGGAGGTCATCAAGGCCCATGGGGTTAATATCATCAGCCTGGCCTGTCAATGCAAGGAAGAAGAGACCTCCGGCGAAGTTGTCCTGCGCCTGGATACCCAGGATCCCAAAAACCTCTTGGCGGAGTTGGAAAAACGGGGGTACCGGGTGGTTCATGTGACCGGTTGGTCCTAAACCCGGACGCCTCGAGACAGATGGTCAAAAGGCCAGTAGGTCAAAAAGACCGCAGGTCAAAAGACGGGAGGTCTTAATTGGCCTTATCTGCTCTCTTATATTATCTTTTATATAAAATAATGATCTGTGGTAACGGGATGATATAACCCGGCAGGTTCGCGCGCACACGCGACGCCTGTTTTCACCTTATTTATTTTAGCGCGAATTATTTGCCAACATTAAAGATGTTGGCAAATTGTGTTTTTTAAAATGAAAAATGAAAAATGTACCAAAAGCCACTTTTACGTGAAAATATATAATATATATAAGGGATATATATGATATCCTGAATTACATTAACATTTAGGCAATGTCTGACATATGAGGAGTGGCAAATGCGTAACCAATATACCTGCCGTAAACTGATGATTCGTCTTCTTATCATCCTGATTATTCTTAATTTGAACCTTTTCCGTTTGGAACCGGTTTCAGTATCCCAATCTGAAGGGCCCTTAATATCGCTGGAAAGGATATCGGCGTTCCGGGAAGTAATGGCCCACCAGGCCGGGGGGGAAGAGGAGCAACTTGAGTTGCCGGCTCTACCACCGGCCACAGGGCAAGTCTTTTTCTCAAGTCAGGACTATGAACCGGTTTCCCCGCCCCGGCGGGTCGAACCGGTCCCCTTACCCCCTCAAGTAAGGGGAGTTTATGTTACGGGTTGGACAGCCGGCTCGCCGGCGCGTTTTTCCGCCCTGCTTGAGCTGGCAGAGAAGACCTGTATCAATTCACTGGTCATCGATATCAAGGATGATACCGGTTTGGCGAGTTATTACTCGGGTTTACCGGCGGTCCGGAAACTGGGGGCGTGGGAAGAGAAGCTCCGGGATCCCCAAAAGATGCTGGCCACTTTAAAGCAGCGGGGGATATACCCCATTGCCAGGTTGGTGCTGTTTAAAGATCCGGTCTTGGCCCGGAAACGCCCGGATTTGGCGGTGCAAAATGTCAAGGGCGGTATTTGGGTGGATAACAAGGGCCTTGCCTGGGTGGACCCGAACAGCAGGGAGGTTTGGGAGTACAATATCGCTATTGCCAAAGAAGCTGCGGCTATGGGATTTCCGGAGATCCAGTTTGATTATGTTCGTTTCCCCAGTGACGGGCGGTTGGAAAATTGTCTGTACTCTCATGGCGGGGAAAAAACAAAACCTGAGGTTATCGAGGATTTTTTGCGTTATGCCCGGGAACAGTTGGAACCGTTAGGGGTTCTTGTTTCTGTGGATCTTTTCGGGCTGGTCTGTTCGGATCCCGGACATATAGGGATTGGCCAGAATTTGGAGGGAGTTGCCGGAACTACCGATATCCTTTCCCCCATGGTATACCCCTCCCATTATTATCCGGGAACTTACGGGCTGGCCGATCCGGACCGGCAACCCTATGCCACGGTATACCGCAGCTTGACCGATGCACAAAAACGGTTGGCCCGGGGAGAATGGCTTGTCCGCGGGGTGCGTTTACGCCCCTGGTTGCAGGCTTTTTCGATTAAAGCCAAATATGGGCGGGAAGAGGTACTTGCCCAGATCAAGGCAGCCCGCGCGGCTGGCGTGGACGACTGGCTGTTCTGGAACGCCGGCAGCCGCTACAATCCTGCCCATTACCCGGATGAAGAGGAACTGGCAGCCTTGGCAACGGTTCCGCCCGGGCCGCCACGGCAAGAGGAACCGTTAGCAGAAGATCCGGCCACGGAAGGGCAGTTAACAGAGGAGCCGGCCACGGAAGATCCGTTAACAGAAGAGCCGGTTACGGAGGAACCGTTAACAGAAGAGCCGGCCACGGAAGGGCAGTTAACAGAGGAACCGGCCACGGAAGAACCGTTAACAGAAGAGCCGGTTACGGAAGAATCGCTAGCAGAGGATCCGGTTACTGAAGAAATATCAATGGAAGGACCGGCCACTGAAGAGCCGTTAGTAGAGGGACCGTTAACAGAAGAACCGGTCACTGAAGAAACATCAACGGAAGGACCAGCCGCTGGAGAGCTGTTGGTGGAGGAACCGCTAACAGAAGAGCCTGTCACCGAAGGGCCGCTGGCAGATGAACCCGGTGATTGAAGAAACATCAGCAGAGGAAGAGGCTGGGAAGGAAACAGCCGGAACGCAGAATATTCTGTGAGAATTACAGATGAGAGCAGGAAATTACAGATTCTTTACTGAATTATTATGCAAAAGAGGCCGGGGAAAATAATTGGGGAGGGTGTGGTTGAATTTGCATCAGCCGGAGCAGTTGCGAACAGATTTTATACGGATGGGCAAGGGGGTGGAGGCGGCTCTTAAGAATGCAGTAAAGGCACTGGTAGAGAAAGATACGGAAGAGGCTTTAAAGGTGCTTGCCAATGACAGTGTAATTGACAATGATCTAATCGTCATTGAAGAAAAGGTCGCTGCGATCTTGGCGGACCGTAACCCAAAAGGGAGGGAGCTTCGAACCTGTCTTTCCATAGCGAAACTTGCGCGTGATCTGGAGCGGATTGGCGATTACGCTTCCAATATTGCCGAAATTACTTTGGAATTGAAGAATGAGGAGTATATTAAAGCATTACACCATATTTCCCGTCTGGCGGAGGTGGCCTGCGAGATGCTGGGTGTGGCAATAAAGGCGTTTGATGACGCCAACCCCGACCTGGCTGAAGCGGTTTGCCGGAAAGACGAGGAGGCCGACAATTTCTATGAAGAATTATACGGTGAATTATTGCAGATCCTGACCAAATCGGGGGATCTCCGCCGTACGGGCCAGGCTGTCCGTTTTCTTTTAGCCGGCAGATTTTTGGAACGGATAGCGGATCATGCAACCAATATCGGTGAAGAAACGATCTTTGTCTACACGGGAAAAAGAGTGAAATATTAGGCAAAACTTGAAAATGAGAAATCTGAAAATAAAAAGGCAGGCACAGGGGATAAGAGAGGGAAATAAAGAAAAGGGAAGAAGGAGGGTAGAACATGTCAATACCTGGAGTAAAGGTTGAGCGCCCGTCGGAGGAACGGCTCCGGGCTTTGGGGGTGGATAATTGGGCCCCGTGGGATTGCGAACCGTCCGTTTTCGACTGGGAATATGACTGTGAAGAGACGGCATATATCAAAGAAGGTAAAGTCACGGTAAGCTCCCCGGAGGGCACGGTGGAACTGGGGGCCGGGGATTTGGTGACCTTTCCGGCTGGATTGCGTTGTACCTGGCGGGTGAAGGAGAGAATTCGCAAGGTATACCGCTTGGGATGAGCAGTTTATAATTCCCCAGAAGACAGTGGTTTTTAACTTTTACATAAAAGAGAACTCCCGCAAAAAAGAGGGGAAAGAGGAAACCGGCTCCGTAAAAAGAAACGGGAGGGAATTAATATTTGCGGCAGGAAAATGGCGTTTAGAAGGGAATAACCTGTAGTAATAAAGAAGGGTGGGTGGAAAATGAGACGATCCAAACTCTTCTTCGTCATCCCGGTGCTTATTGCCTTGTTTATTATCGGTCCGGGCATAGCGGAATCATGCTTCTGGGGGTCGATTAGATTCGGGGTTATTGATCTTCAGCGGATTGAGGCGGAAGCTAAGGGCTTTGCCCGCTTTAGGGAGGAACGGGACCGTTTGCAAAAAGAGTTCGAAGACTTTCGTGAACAGGTCCTGGCTGAACATGCCCGGGCAATTAAAGAGCTGGCCAAAGAGTTCACAGAGAAAACCGGTGGCAATGACGGAACAAAACAGCCGGTTTTAGACCGGGAGTATACCCGGAGGGCGGAGCAACTGGCCAGTCAAGCCCAGGAGAAACTCGACCGGAAACAAAAAGAGATCCAGAAGCTGATCGAGGATAGAGAAAAGGCGGCAAGAGATGAGTTACAAGCGGTCGTTGAAAAAGTGGTGGAAAAGAAGCGGGTAAAAACTATACTTCTGAAGCAGCATGTTGTAAATGGCGGCCGGGACCTGACTGATGATATTTTGAAGGAATGGGATAAGGAACTGAAGAGACAGGAAAAGGCACAGTCAGGGCAGGGAAAGCAAGAGGCAAAGCGGGAGAAGGAGAAAGAGTAATATGTACGCCGCGGGTTACGCGGAAGAATACAGGCGGCGCCGGCAGGACGAACCGGGCGGACGAAGCGGCAGACACCAGCAAGCAGGCAGGGATAGGCGCCGTCGGGGAAGGATAAACCAGGGAGGGATATGAGTGGCAGGTAAAACCACAAACGGACGGAGGGTTTTAATCACCGGCGCTTCAGCAGGGATTGGGGCGGCGGTTGCTCTTTTTTTGGCAGACCGGGGATACAAGGTCTGGGGAACCACGCGGGACCTGGCGAAAGTCAGTTCCTTTCCGGAAGAACTCCGGGAAAAAGTGACCTTCCTCGCCATGGATGTAACGGATAAGGATTCGGTCCACCGCGGGGTGGCAGAGTTTCTCCACCAGGCCGGCGGGATCGATATTTTGATTAATAACGCCGGTTACGGGGTTTTTGGCCCAATCGAAGAATTCCCTGTGGAAAAAGTGGAAGCGCTCTTTGGCGTGAATTATTTCGGCGCCCTCCGGGTCCTCCAGGAGGTGATCCCGGTCATGAGGGAACAGGGCAGCGGTTTGATTATTAACGTCACTTCCCTGGCCGGGACCTTTGTCATCCCGTTCCAGGTCCACTACTCCGCGACAAAATACGCGCTGGAAGCCTTGACTGAAGGATTGCGCCAGGAACTGCGGCCCTTTGGGATCAAAGTGACAGCGGTGGCGCCGGGGGATATCAAGACCAGGTTTAATGATGTAACCGACCGGGAGATGATAGAGGACTCGCCTTACCGGGAATGGGCGGAGAGGTGCTGGCAAACGATTGAGGAGAATATGGCCAAGGCCCCGCCACCGCGGGTAATCGCGAAAAAAGTTGCCTGGTTGGCGGAGAAGAAAAACCCCGGCCCGACTTACCCGGCAGGGGATTTCCTCTCCGTCCAGTTGCCGCTTGTTAACCGCTTTATCCCGCGCCGCCTGCGGGAGAAATTGACCAGGTGTTTCTACCGGGTGGACTGACCGGGGATTAAATGATTCCCAACTCCCGGCCAACCCGGACGAAACGCTCCAGAGCCTGGTCCACCTGTTCTTCCGTATGTGTTGCCGTGAGGCTGGTCCGGATCATGGTGGCATCAGGGGGTACGGCCGGGGCCACCACCGGATTCACATATACCCCGGAATCAAAAAGGAGTTTACAAGCATAGAAGGTTTGGGCCATATCCCCGACCAGCACGGGAATGATGGGTGTGATCCCTTCGCTGACTTTGAAGCCCTTTTCGAGCAGACCGTTGCGGAACCTGGCCGCGATCTTCAGCAAGTGGCGGCGGCGTTCGGGTTCTGTCTCAATAATCTCCATGGCCTTGAGGGTCGCCCCGACCGAAGCCGGCGGCATGCTGGCGGTAAAGATCAGAGGCCGGGAAAAATGCTTAATATAATGGCAGACTTCTTCCGGGGCTGCTAAAAAACCGCCTAAAGAAGCGAATGATTTACTGAAAGTCCCCATTACCATGTCGATTTCTTCTTCCACCCCGAAATACTCAGCCGTACCGCGGCCGTTTTCTCCCAAGACCCCCAAACCGTGGGCATCGTCGACCATAACCCGGGCATTGTATTTCCGGGCGAGTTCGACAATGGCGGGGAGGTTGGCCAGGTCTCCTTCCATACTAAAGACCCCGTCGGTGACAATGAGTTTTCCAGTTTCCGTTCCCAACCTTTTTAAGTGCGCTTCCAGGTCCGCCATGTCATTGTGGTCATATTTAACCACCCTGGCAAAGGAAAGCCGGCAGCCGTCATAGATACTGGCGTGGTTGGCCCGGTCACAAAGGATATAGTCGCCTTTGGCGGCGATGGCGGAGATAATGCCCAGGTTGGCCAGGAAACCGGTGGAGAAAAGCAGGGCGTCCTCCTTGCCCAGGAATGCGGCGAGTTTCTTTTGGAGTTGGACGTGAATATCCAGGGTGCCGTTGAGAAATGGTGAACCGGAACAACCGGTCCCATATTTTTCGACAGCCGCGACGGCGGCTGCTTTTACCCGGGGGTCGCCGGTCAGTCCCATGTAGTTATTGGAACCGAACATCAGGACTTTCTCCTGGTTACTCATGGTGACCTCTGTATCCTGTCCGGTTTGCAATTCGTGGAAGTATGGATAAATCCCGGCGGCTGCCATCTCCCTGGCAGTGGTAAATTCACGGCATTTGTCGAATAAATCCATGATTGCACCTCGACTTTTTTATTTTTTTAAAAAAATAAAAATTTTCAGACAAAAAGAACCCCAATGCCGGGCTGTCTGCCTGCATTTTGGTAAAGAACGGTAAGAAAATGATATAAATATATTCGGTAGAAAATATAAATATCCTGCAAAGGCCGGAAAAAACCGTGTTCTTCTTTAAAGGGGGTGAAGAAGATGCGTTGGCAGCGGGTGAATGACTATTTACTTATGATCGAACCGGGGATCGAGGTCTATCTCACCCCTGAACTCGAGCAGACACTGGATGAAACCGCCGTGCAACAACTGGTCAATGCCTCCGGTTTACCCGGAGTTCATAAGGTATTGGCCCTTCCGGATGTCCATGCCGGGTACGGCCTGCCGGTGGGCGGGGTTTTAGCCACCCGGACCAAGGACGGGGTCATCTCCCCAGGAGCCGTGGGCGTAGATATCAACTGCGGGGTCAGGCTTTTGGCCACGGACCTGGAGGCCGCGGCGGTGGCAAAAAAGGATACCCGTCAGCGGTTGCTGGCGGCCTTCCGGCGGGAGATCCCTGCCGGCGAGGGAAAAGCCGGGGTTTTGACCTTGCCGGAACGGGATTTCCGGCGCCTTTTGCAAGAAGGCCCCGGGGTTTTGGTGGAACGGGGTTGGGGAGTAACAAGAGATCTCCGGGTTACAGAAGAAGAAGGGGCGCTGCCGGGGGCGGAACCTTCCCGGATCCCTGCTGAACTCCTGGAATACGGGCGGAAGCAATTGGGCTCCCTGGGTTCGGGGAATCATTTTGTCGAGCTCCAGGTGGTGGAGGAGGTTTTTGCCCGGGAGGCGGCGGAGGTTTTTCGCCTTTTTCCCGGCCAGGTTGTGGTGATGGTTCATTCCGGTTCCCGGAGGATGGGAAACGGCACCGCCTTGCACTACGTGAAGAAGGTTTGCCGTCCGGCCATGAAAAAATACGGGATCAGCCCGCCCCACCCGGACCTGGCCTGTGTGCCCTGGCGTTCCCCGGAGGCGGAAAGCTACTGGGGCGCCATGGCGGCCTGTGCCAATTACGCCTGGGCGAACCGGCAAACAATGGCGGAAAAGGCGCGGCAAGTCTTGAGAGGGATTTTCGGCGGCGGTTTTACGAGTTGGACCGTTTATGATGTGGCGCATAACATCGCCAAGATCGAGAAGATTAACGGGCAGGAACTGGTGGTCCACAGGAAAGGGGCAACCCGGGCGCTGCCTGCCGGCGACCGGCGGACGCCGGCGGAATACCGTAAAGCGGGGCAACCGGCGTTGATCCCCGGCAGTATGGGGACCAGGTCCTGGGTGATCACGGCAACGCCGGAGATCCGCCGGACCTTAAACTCAGTTAATCATGGGGCAGGCCGGGTGATGAGCAGGACAAAGGCACGGGGGAAAAAGACGGAAGCGGCCCTCATTACTTGGGAGGATTTTTACGCCTCCACCAAAGAAAAGGGGATCCTGGTTGCCAGCGGGACCGGTTCGGACCTTCGTGACGAAGCGCCGGGCGCCTATAAAGATTCGGATGAGGTCATCAGGACGATGGTCACGGCCGGTCTGGTAACCCCGGTAGCCGCCCTAAAGCCCCTGGTGGTTCTGAAAGGCTGAGGCGGGTAGGGGAGATTTTCCCGCACTTGCGTCTCTTTAGAGTATAACGCAGCCCTTGCAGGCAATAAGGTAGTAGAAGATTTTCCCGCGTACGTACGCGTTTTAGCAGGCTGCCGGAAATTACCGCAAAAAATTCGCTCCGCTTCTTCATAAAACCCCCCTTTCCGGAGAAGACTGTAAATCGTTGGTGAAAATAGACCGAGGGGGGAAGAAATTGCTAAGCAACCAACAATTACAGTCGGCATTGGGGCAGATGAGCCAGCTTTGCAGCCAGTTGCGGGAGGCGGAACAGAGAAACGCCCAACTACTGCAGCAATTGGCCCAGGCGGAGCAGATGGCCCAGCAGCAATTAAACCAGATCGAGGGGAGTATATCCCAGTTAATACAGAGCATGCAGAGCTGAAACTGTATGCAGGCGCCGTGCATACCTGTACAACGTAAGTATGCGTAACGCCCACCCGCACGTATGCCTACCTGCGCAGCGTACACTTGCCTGGCACGGTTATGTGTGGCAAGATGCGTGCAAATGTCGCGCAAGTATGCACGGCGCAGATCTGCGCAGGGCAGAGACGACAAGAGGCCAAACCTTCTGTTTTGAACCTTCGGGTTTGAAACTATCCGGGTTTGGCCTTTTATACTAGGGGGAGAGGAAGATGGCCCAAACAAATATACTGAACGTAGGGATTATTGGCGCCGGGATGGCTTTTGAACGCCTACATCTCCCGGCTTATCAGGAATTGGGTGATAAATTCCGGATCACAGCCCTTTGCGATCTGGATCCGGAGAAAACCCGGGCCTTGGCCGGCCCACTTGGGCTACTGGAGGAGGATCTCTATACCGACTACCGGGAACTGGCCGGCAGGGACGACCTGCAGGTAATTGATATTATGGTCCCGATTGAGCTCAATTACAAAGTAACCGCCGGGGTGGCGGAGGTTGTTTCCGGGAGAAGCAGACCGCCGGCGATTATTGGGGAAAAACCGTTGGCGCCCACTTTGGCACAGGCGAAAGCCCATATGGAACTGGCCAAAAAATACGGGGTCCCGATCCTGATAGCGGAAAACTACCGTTATAACGAGGATGTCAATATCCTCCGGGATCTGGTGCGGGAGGGACATACCGGGGAAACCGCCTATTTCTTTTACCACCGGATACAGGACTTCCCTGCCGACATGCGCAAGGATACTTTTGCCGCCAAAGAATGGCGGCAACACCCGGAGTTTCCCGGTGGGATCTTTTATGACAGCGGTGTCCATGATATGGCGGCCCTCCGCCACATCTTCGGCGGGATCGATGAGGTTTTTGCCTTTGGCCGGCGCCAGGATTCCACCCTGGGGCAGCTGGCGGTAGTGCAGGTAAATTTGCGTTTCCTGAGCGGCCTTACCGGCCAGTATACATTCTATGCCGGCGGGCGCGAACTGATCGACCCTCCGGTGGGCTTGCGGATCATTGGGGATAAGGGCCAAATTTACCAGGCGGACAGGAACTCAGGAGTAATCAACCTGACCTATGCCGACGGCTCGGCCAGGGCGATCCCCTACCGCCCGCAACGGGGGTTCCACAATGAACTGCTTAACCTTTACAATGCCTGTACCGGTAAGGAGCCCATCGCCGTAACCCCGGAAATGGCTTTCGGCGACGCCAAAACCATCTTTGCCATTTTGGAATCGCTGGCGGAAGGGGTCCCGGTTCCTGTAGATGAAAAACCGTCCTACACCCCTGATTATCAAGGCGTTCATGGAGAGAAAGCAACCGCGCAACCCGCTGAATATTGATCCAATGATACCCTAATGATATAATAATTAACAATGGAAAACTTTACTGGAAGGATATATATTTTACTCGGGAGGGATCATTTTGAAAAGAAAATTGTCGCGTTGACAAACCTCGGCGCCCTTCGCTGGTATTCCGATGCTGAAAAAGAGGTAGAACAGATCAAGCAAGTCAAAACCCCGGAGCAACTCCACGGCGAACTCAAGAAGAAGTTTCCGGAGAGCGCATGGCACCAAAGGGAATGGGTTTCGGTGGAATTTTAAGTCCATTTTCAATACGGGACAGTGATTATCGTCCGCAGCCATTGCCGGTTTTTTCCGGCGGCAGGCTGCGGATTTTTTATTTCCATCGCAGATAAAACGGTTTTATGGGGTCATAAAGAGGCAGAGGCGTACCAGAGGATTTGCAACTTGACAAATTTGTGACAAATACCATATTTATATTGACACGGTGAGATATTCCCGTTATGATATTTTTTGACTGACCGCCCGGTCGAGTCGCGCGCGCGAGAAAGAGACAGCGCTTACGCCACTGCTGCTTAAGCCCTGAACCGATCGAGTCGCGCGCGCGGGAGAGGAGGGCAAACGCTTGCTGAAAGAAGAAGGCACGCGCACGCAACACGGCCAGCCGGTGCAGGGTGAAGAGACAAAAGAACGGCTTTTGCAGGCTGCGGCGGAGGTTTTTGCCGAGAAGAGTTTTCACGCGGCCACGATTTCCGAGATAACCAAACGGGCGGGCGTGGCCAAGGGTACTTTGTACTGGTATTTTCCAGGCAAAGAAGCGCTTTTTATCGGCCTGATGGAAGAGGTTTTCTCCACGTTGCTGCAACGCGGGATGAAGATTAAAGATGATCCGCAGTTGTCGACCGGTGAGAAGTTTCACTGGATTATCCTGGAGTATCTGCGGGTCTTTGGCGACTCGCACCTGGGGAAAGTGATCCTTAATAACATTCGCGAGTTTACTACGGAATTTCATTACAAGTTGCAACAGTGGGGCAAAGAGTTTTACCGTTTGAACCGGGTGCTATTTGAAAAAGGCGTCACCGAAGGTTTGGTGCGGTCCGATTGGGACAGCCGGCAAATTGCAACCGCTTTTGCCGGCATAGTTATGGAGTTTGGGAAAATGCATATGCTTGGAGAGAATTACTCTCCACTGGAAGAAACAGCTGATTTCATTTGCCACCTTCTTTTTGAGGGAATAGGAGCCCGTGAAAAAGCCTGTAAACCCGGGAGAAATCAGTAAATACAGGTAAGAATGGAAGACAGGGAGTGAGGAGATTGCGGATGGGAAAGAGAGAGGCGGCAGGTATCGGCCTTGGCCTGCTTGTCCTGGCCTTGTTTTTTTCGCCGCCGGCGGCCGGCGGCAGTAACCCACTGCGGATTAACCTGGAAGAGGCGGTGACCATGGCCTTGGAAAATCAGATCAACCTGGGCGCCGCCGGAGCTGCAGTTGCCGAGGCTGAAGCGAACCTGAAGAAGGCGGAGGCCGCCCGGTGGCCCGGGCTTTCCTTGAGTGCAAGCGGGACCAGGATCGATCCGGAGCCGTCGCCAATACCGTTACCGATTGGTGGCGGTATTACCAACCCATCCTATTCCACCGGGCTTACCTTGAGCTGGCCACTTTATACCGGCGGCAAGGTGAGTTCCGGGATTAAGATGGCCCGCCTTGGCCTGGCGGCCGCCCGGGCCGATTATGAAAAACGGCGGGAAGAGGTAATCTCTTCAGCAGTCAATGGTTACGTGAATCTGTTGAAAGCCAAGGGACTCCTGGAGATCAGCCGCAGGCAGGTGGAGATCGTCAAGGAACACCTGGAGATGGTGGAGCTGAAGATGGCATTGGGAGCGGCCACCAAGACCGATCTCCTGGAAACCCGGATCCGTCTCTCCCAGGCGGAACAAGGGTTGGCCCGGACGGAACACGGGCGGGCTTTGGCGGAAATGAACCTCAAAAACCTATTGGGCTTGACAGGGGAGGACGAATTGATCCTGGCGGAACTTCCCGGAGTGGAGAAGAATTTCTCCCTTCCCGCTTTGGAAGAGGCCACCGGGACCGCTTTGGAGTGTCGGCAGGAACTGGCGGGCCTCCGGTATTACCTGGCCATCGCCGAAGAGAATTTGCAGATGGCCAAGGGGTTTTGGCAACCCACCGTGGCCCTGGTGGGGAGGTACGCGGAGGACCAAAGCAAATCTCCGGGGTTTTCAGATCCCACCTTCACCGTAACCTTAGGGTTGGAGGCCTCCCTTTTCAGCGGCGGCGGTAAACTGGCGGAGATTAAGGAGAAAGAAGCCGCAGTAGAAAAGAGGAAATACAGTTACCGGCAGGCGGTGGAAGGGATCAAACTGGAGATAAAACAGAAGCACCTGGCGGTTGCTGAAAAAATTGACAGTTTGGAACTGGCCGTCCTCACCCTTAAACAAGCGGAAGAGAATTATGAATTTACCCGGGCTAGGTATGAGTTGGGCGCAGCCCAAAATCTGGAGGTTTTGACGGCGCAAAACACCCTTTACCAGTGCCGGTTTGAAGAGTTGGCAGCCGGCTATGACTATCTCCTGGCAATAATGGAGTTTTATCAAGCCATGGGTAAGATGGCGAGATTTCTTGAGTTTCTTGAGGAGGTAAAACCCGATGCGTAAAGGTTGGGTCATATTCTTTATCGTTTTGGTGCTGCTGGTTTTGGCAACAGTCATTTTTCTCCGGCGCGGTTCCGGTGAAAACAAGCCGGCAATAATGCCGGAGGCAATGGCGGAATGGGCTGTCCCGGTGGAGACGGAGGAAGTTGTCAGGGGAGACTTGATCCGTACCGCCACCCTTAATGTTACCTTCCTCCCGCAAAGCAGCATACCGGTTATCCCAAAGGTCTCCGGGACAATTGCCCGGGTCCATGCGGGGGTGGGCGACCGGGTGCGCAAGGGGGATCTTTTGTTTGAAATTGAGGACCGCCAGTACAGCCTGGGGGTAAAGCAGGCGGAGGCGGCGCACCGGGCGGCGAAAGCCGCTGCCGGGCAGGCCGAGATTGCGCTGGCCAACGCGGAAGAGGAATTTTCACGGGCCAAGGAGTTTTTTGAACGGCAAATGCTCTCCCGGCAGCAACTGGACGCCGTTGAGTTGCAGTACGAGTCGGCCAAAGCCGGCTACCAGGCGGCGGTGGAGGGGGAAAAGCAGGCGGCTATCGCCCTGGAAATGGCGGAACTCCAATTGGAATATACCCGGGTGACCGCGGAGATCTCCGGGACAGTCGCTGAGTTCAATGTGGAAAAAGGCGGGGTCTGCGCGCCGGGGACTCCTGCCGGTACGATCATTGACCACAGCAAGATGAAGGCCAAGGTTTTTGTCCCCGAGACCCAGGTGGTACTTATCAAACCTGGGGATACGGTTTCTCTTACGGCTAATGCCTGGCCGGGAAGGGTTTTTTCCGGGCGGATTTTAACAGTGAGCCCCCTTGCCGACCGGCAAAGCCGACAATTTCCTGTAGAAATAATCGTTGACAACTCCGGCGGACAGCTGAGCGCCGGGATGCTTGGCAGTGTCACCTTGGTGACGGCTGTGGAAAAGGATGCTCTGCTTATTCCTGTTGCCGCCGTCCTCTACGACGGCGCCCGGACCTATACTTATGTGGTGGAGAACAACCGGACGGTCCGGCGGGAAATCACCATCAGCCTGGAAAGCCGGGAAGAGGCCGCGGTCGCGGCCGGCCTGTCAGAAGGGGATTTGGTGATCACCCGTGGACAGCACCAGGTTAAAGACGGGATGTTAGTCGAGGTGAAAAAATGAATCTTCCGGATTTATCCATTCGACGTCCAGTGGCTGTAGTGATGGTCTTTCTTTTGGTTGTGGTTTTGGGCGTGGTTTCCCTTGGCCGTCTGAAGCTGGACCTGATGCCGAAGATGACCATACCGGTGGCGGCGGTAATAACCACTTATGAGGGGGCCGGCCCCTATGAAGTCGAGAACATGATCACCCGGCCGCTGGAGGAAAGCCTGGCCACGGTGGCCAATATCACCGGGATCAATTCGCAGAGCGCCAGCGGAAGGTCGTTGGTGGTCCTGGAATTCGACTGGGGCGTGAATATGGATTTTGCCCTCTTGGATGTGAGAGAAAGAATTGATCTGATCAAGGGGTTTTTGCCTGATGAGGCCGGGGATCCGATCGTCATAAAATTCGATCCGTCCATGATGCCTGTGATGAACCTGGCGGTCAGCGGCGATACCGGTCAGGCCAAACTAAAACAGATCGCCGAGGACGAGATCGGCCCCAGGCTGGAGAGGGTCCCCGGCGTGGCTTCGGTTGGCGTGGCCGGCGGCCTGGTCCGGCAGATTACTGTTGATATTGACCAGGAGAAGCTCAATGCTTACGGTTTGTCCCTGCAAAATGTGGTCCAGACCTTGCAGGCGGAGAATTTGAACCTTCCCGGCGGTTTCGCGCAAACGGGAACCCTGGAATTGGTCGTCCGCACCTTGGGGGAGTTTACTGATCTCAGGGATATTGCGGGGATCAATTTGGCGACACCGGCCGGCGGCGCCGTCAAGCTGAGCGAGATTGCGGCGATTACTGATACTTTCCGTGAACAAACCGGTTATGTTTTACTAAACGGTGAACCGGCCGTCAGTTTAAACCTGCAAAAAGAGGCTGGCGCCAATACGGTTGACGTCTCCCGGAGGGTTCGTAAGGAACTGGAGGCGATCCGCGCCGGTTTGGAAGACGGGGTTACCCTCAGTGTGGTTCAGGACCAAGCCGAATTTATTCAGGAGGCCATCGGGGAACTCCGGAATAATGCGATTGTCGGTGGTCTCTTGGCTGTTTTTATACTCCTCCTGTTCCTAAAGAACCTCGCCAGCACCTTGATTATTGCGTTGGCCATTCCGATCTCGATTATTGGTACCTTTGCCTTGATCTACTTTGGCAAGTTGACTATTAATATGATGACCTTGGGCGGTTTGGCCCTGGGCGTAGGGATGATGGTGGACAACGCCATTGTCGTCCTGGAAAACACCTACCGTTTGCGGCAGGAAGGGGCCTCGTTGGCTGACGCAGCCCGCGACGGCGCTTCTGAAGTGGGGATGGCGATCAGCGCTTCCACCCTCACCACCATGGTGGCTTTTTTGCCGGTGGTCTTCACCAGGGGAATGGCGGCGCAGATCTTCCGTGAACTCTCCCTGACCGTAAGCTTTTCCCTGCTGGCATCGCTCTTTGTGGCCTTGACCCTAGTCCCGATGTTCTGTTCAAAATTTTTGGGGCTGCGGAAAAAAGAGACTGCCCTTGAAAAAGAACCGGAACAAGCAGCGGCCAGTAGCCGTTTCTACTCCGTTTTCCTCGGGAAATACCGGCAGGCTCTGGGCTGGGCGTTGGCGCATAAAAAGACCGTCCTCGTCCTCACCTTGCTTGTTTTTATCGGGACCCTTTTTCTCATCCGGTTCATTGGCATGGAATTTATCCCCCCAATGGACCAGGGGGAGTTTTATGTCAATATCCAGATGCCCAGAGGGAGCATGCTCACGGAGACCTCTGCCGTAGTGGAGCAGGTCGATGCCGTCCTGGCGGAGATCCCGGAGATTGATACCATTATGGTCAGCGTTGGCGCCGGGGGCGGCCCGGGTTTCGGCGGCGATTCACCGGACCAGGCCCGTTATATCGTGCGTTTGCGAGAGGATCGGGACCGTCCGGTAGAGGAGATCCTGGAAGAGGTCCGCAGGGGAGTGGCGCCGGTTACCGGCGCGACAATCGGCGCTTATTCTGCTTCCGCTATGTTCGGGGGGATGGGCGGCCAACGTCTCAGCCTCAAAATCAAGGGCGATGACTTTGCGACTTTGGAAGAGATCGCCAACGACCTGGTGGAACTCTTGAAAGAGGTGGAAGGCGCCAGGGAGGTCAGCTCCAGCCTGGAGACTGGCCGGCCTGAACTCCGGCTGGCCGTTGACCGGGCGAAGGCTTCCGCCTGGGGACTTAACGCCTATACCATTGCCTCGCAGGTCCGGACAGCCATTGAGGGGACCACCGCTACCAAATTGCGGATCAACGGCCAGGAGTATGATGTCCTTGTCCGCCTGCGCCGGGATAACCTGCCGAGGATTGACGACCTGTACGCACTGATGGTTTCCACCCCGTACGGGACGACAGTTCCTTTGCGGGAGGTGACCTCTTTCATCACCATGCAGGGTCCGGTGAGCATCAGCCGGGAGGACCAGCAACGGGTGGTGACGATCTCCGCCGGAGTTGCCGGCACCGACTTGCGCAGCATAACCCAGGAATTCCAGAGGATTGCCAACTCCTATCCGCTCCCCCCCAGGTACAGTCTGGAGATTGGCGGGGAGGCCCAGGAGATGTATGAGGCTTTTGGCGAGTTATTCCTCGCCCTGCTCCTGGCGGCGCTTTTTGTTTATATGATCATGGCCGCCCAGTTTGAGTCGTTTATTCATCCTTTTACCATTATGTCCACTGTGCCGTTGGCGGCGATCGGCGCCATCTGGGCCCTTTTCCTGACCGGCCATCATCTCTCGGTGGTTTCGATTATTGGCCTGATTATGTTGGTTGGTATTGCCGTAAATAACGGCATTGTTTTGATTGATTATATCAACAACCTCCGGCGCCGGGGGATGAAGATCAATGAGGCCATTATCGAGGCCGGAGCTATCCGGTTGCGTCCCATTCTAATGACTTCTCTAACCACCATCCTGGGGCTTGTCCCCATGAGTTTAGGAATTGGCGAAGGGGCGGAACTGAGCGCTTCCATGGGGGTGACGGTCATCGGCGGCCTGACCAGTTCAACCTTTTTAACCCTGGTGGTCACACCGGTAATCTATGCTGTTTTCGACGCCTTGGGCGCCAGGTTCCGCCGGCGCCGTGCCAATAGCGAGTATGTTTAGGCGGTGTCGCCCGTGACACGGGCGTGCCCGGGAGCCTGGGCGTGCCTGAAACCCAGGTGTGCCCAGTAAACGGCTCAACCGGCGGGCGGTCCGGCCCTGTAAGCGAGTGCTTCCGTAAGCGGGTGATCCGGTAAGCGGGCGTCCCGGTCACCGGGCTCGTCCGGACCTCGCCTGGAAAGCGGGCGTCGCGTCCCAGTAGATTCAAGAGCAAGCCGTACCTTTGTCTGGACCAGCCAAAGGTACGGCTCTTTATTTCTCAGGAAATGGGGGGAGGATTGACAAATCTCCTTTGCCCTGTGGTATAATAGAAAACGTCCTTACCGGAATCTCCTGGAAAACATTGATGAACAGTGAGGGAAGGCAATTGTGGAAGAGATTATGTCCCCGTGCCACTGCAACCACCCTTTATGAACTGGCGCCCGGTTTTTTTTTGACCCGGGGTATTCGCGGGTTGATTATCGACCTGGATAATACTTTAGTGGCCTGGGGAGAAGATAAAATCAGCCGCCGCATGCGGGAATGGGTCCGGGAAATTCAGGCCGCCGGGTTAAAAATCTGCATTCTCTCCAATGCCTTGGAACACAGGGTGCGGGCGGTGGGGGAAAACCTGGGGATCCCATGGGTTTCCCGGGCGGTTAAACCCCGGAAACACCCTTTCCGGCAGGCTTTAAAAATCTTGGGGACATCCCCTCAAGAAACTGCGGTCATTGGCGACCAGATTTTTACCGATATCTGGGGCGGAAACCGGATGCGGCTCTATACCATCTGGACCACGCCCTTATCGACTGAGGAGTTTATCAGTACCAAGGCGGTGAGGAGGCTCGAACGGTTGGTGGTAAAGAAATTCCGGAAAAAAGGGATTTTCCAGTGAAAAACCGTGTTTGTCCCGGATGCGGCGTTGCGTTGCAGAGCCGGGATTCGACAGCACCCGGGTTTATTCCGGCAGGGAAGGCCGGCAACGGTCTCCTTTGCCGCCGCTGTTACCGGCTCCTTCATTACGGCAGCTTTGAGGGAAAGGACGCCGGCGCCAACCTTCCGGGGCTGGTGAAAACTGTTGCCGGCAAGGCCGGCCTGGCTTTGCTGGTAGCGGATTTTTTCGATTTGGAGGGTTCCCTCGCTCCGGATTGGCCGTCACTATTAAGCCGGCGGATAATATTATTGGTGAATAAGGGCGATCTGATCCCGCCCCGGACTTCCCGGAAAGAGGTGGCAGCATGGGCTGGAGCCTTATGGGAGAAGCGTTTCCCTTCCCATGGTCTTGAGGCGGTCAAAACCGTGAGCGCCATTGAGAGAGGGTTTAACCCCGGAGGGGGAATAAACCTCCGGTCTTTTCCTCTGCCACCCGGTGGAAAGGTGGTCCTCGCCGGCGTAACCAATACCGGAAAATCTTCACTCCTCCGGCGGCTGCTGGAGGCGGCGGGCACAGCGAAGCAGGGGAAACAGGAGAAACAGAAGAAGCAGGGGGCGCGCACGCGCGCAAAAGCACCGGTTGCCCCGGTGGTTTCTGTTTACCCTGGAACAACACAGGGCATGACCGGTTGGGTTTTGGAGAAATACGGGATCGAACTTTTTGACACCCCGGGCTTGGTCCCCGGGACCAGGATGCCGGATCATTTATGTCCCGCCTGTGCCGGCAAATTATTACCGCACCGGCGGTTAAACGTTAAGCTTTGGGAATTACCGCCAGGGGGAACGGTTCTCTTCGGTAACCTGGCTGCCTGCAGGAATTTGTCTTTTTCTCCACGGACCATGGTTTTTTTTGCCGGTGACCGGATAACCCTCCACCGCACCAGCGGTAATAAAGCCGAAGCCTTACTGGCACAGGCGCCGGATTGGCTCCAGGCCGCCTGTCCGGAGTGTCCCGGATGGAATGGGAAACGCCTGGAACAGGTTGTAGAGATACAGCCCGGGCAAGAATTTTATATCTCCGGTTTAGGGTGGTTGGGCGTGAAAAAGGAGCCCGCCGCCCTCCACCTGTTGGTACCGGAAAAAGTAGAGGCCGGACTCCGCCCTGCCATGCTTGGGGGGGAACGTACACCCGTGTGAGCGTGTGTGCGCCAAGAAAAACACCAGGACGGAGCTTAGGCTTGTCGCCGCGCGTGCGCCGCGATAAAGCCACGCAAGAACCAAACGCCAGTGACAAGCCGCGCCAAAACAGCGCAGATAACCCCCGTAAAACAAGACAAGAGAACCGGTCCGGCTCCTGATTACTCGCGCACGCGCGCGCGGGAGGGAGAAGGATGTTACAGGAAGAAGCCTTATACTGGCTGGCGTTAAGCCGCGTACCGGGGATTGGTCCCAGGCGGTTCTTCCGGTTGTTGGAGGCCTTCGGTAGTGCCGCCGGAGCCTGGACAGCATCCCCCGCACTGCTCACCGGTGTCATCGGCCAGAAACTGGCCAGGGAGTTTCTTGCTTACCGGCGCACTATTGATGTGAAAGAGGAACGGGAGAAACTAAAAGCAAAGAACATTAAATACCTGCTTTACCCGGAGGAGAAATATCCAAGACTACTGAAGAAGATCCCGGATCCCCCACCGGTATTATATTATACCGGTGATTTCCAAAGCGAAGACCAGTGGGCGGTGGCTGTGGTCGGGTCACGGTCCGCCACCCCGGGGGGATTGGAGATCGCCCGGGAACTGGCGGCAGGACTGGCGGCCCAGGGGATTACGGTCGTCAGCGGGTTGGCGCGGGGGATTGATACCGCCGCCCACCACGGAGCCCTGGCCGCCGGCGGCGGGCGGACGATTGCCGTTTTAGGCAGCGGCCTTGACCGGATCTATCCCCGGGAAAATGCGGAGTTGGCCCGGGAGATCAGCCGGCGGGGAGCCGTCTGTTCCGAATTTCCCCCGGGTACGGAACCGTTGTCCGGGAATTTTCCCGTACGGAACCGGATTATCAGCGGCTTGAGCCTGGGGGTTGTCGTGGTGGAGGCCGCAGCGGACAGCGGTTCTCTAATCACCGCCGGGCATGCTTTGGAACAGGGACGGGAGGTTTTTGCCGTTCCCGGTCCGGTAGCCAGAAAAGCCAATCAGGGATCGAACCGCCTAATTAAACAGGGTGCGGCTTTAGTGGAAGGGGTTGCCGATATCCTCTCCGCCCTGAATCTCCCGTTCCCGGCAGGGGAAGAGACCGCCGCTGCCTCAGAAATTGCGGGTAAACCGAAACCAACGGGTCTTACAGCGGCGGAAGCCAGGGTATGGCAACTGCTGGCGGACGGCCCCTGCCATGTTGACCTGCTGGTGCGGGAAAGCGGCCTGCCCGCCTCGGAGGTCGGGGCGGCTTTAGCTTTGTTGGAGATGAAGGGGTTGATCTCTGCCGTTGCGACAAAAACTTATCAACGGCTTTCCCATAAATAATATGGTGATAATACGGCGGATACCGCACGAATCAGGGCGCAGCAGCAAAATAGATAGCGGGCACGAGTAACGAGGAGGTGCTTTCATGCCCCGGACTTTAGTTATTGTGGAATCACCAGCCAAGGCCAGAACCATCGGAAAATTTCTTGGCCGGTCTTATCAGGTAAAGGCTTCCATGGGTCATGTGATTGATCTGCCCCGCAGCCAAATTGGGATTGATGTGGAAAAAAATTTTCGCCCCAAATATATAACGATCCGTGGGAAAGGCAAGATCATAAAGGACTTGAAAGATGCGGTGAAAAAGGTTGAGCGGGTTTACCTCGCCACCGACCCGGACCGGGAGGGAGAAGCAATCTCCTGGCATCTCACGCAGGCCTTGAATTTGGATCCTTCGGCGCCTTGCCGGATTGAATTTAATGAGATTACCAAGAAAGCCGTGGTGGACTCCATTAAGCATCCCCGGGGCATCGATTACAATAGAGTCAACGCGCAACAGGCGCGGAGAATTTTAGACCGTTTGGTCGGTTACAAACTCAGCCCTTTACTCTGGAGCAAGGTAAAACGGGGGCTTTCCGCCGGTCGGGTCCAGTCGGTGGCCGTACGCCTCATCTGTGACCGGGAGAAGGAGATTGAAGATTTCAAACAGGAAGAGTACTGGACAATTACTGGTACCTTTCTCGCCGGCGGGCAAGAGGCCGGGGCCAAGCGCGGCGATGGGCGGCGGAAAGCCGGGGCGGAAGAGGAAACGGCTTTCCAGGCCAAACTGGCCAAGATTGACGGGGAAAAAGCGGTGATCCCCGACGAAACAACCGCGCGGAAGCTGGAAAAAGAGATCAAAGCCGGAATGTCCTATGCGGTTTCGGCGGTGACAAAGAGGAAAAGATTGCGGCATCCCGCTCCTCCTTTTATTACCAGCACTTTACAGCAGGAAGCCTCCCGTAAGCTGGGGTTCAGCGCCAAAAAAACCATGGCCCTGGCGCAACAACTCTATGAAGGGTTGGAGATCGGCAAAGAGGGCAGCGTTGGTCTGATCACTTATATGCGCACCGATTCCCTGCGGGTCAGTACCGAAGCACAGAAAGAAGCCGGGGAAGTGATTACTTCCCTTTTTGGCCGTGAATTTTTACCCGCGGCGCCGCCGGTATATAAGACCAAGGTGGCCGGGGCCCAGGAGGCCCACGAAGCGATCCGCCCGACCAGTACCGCGCGGCGGCCGGAGTCGGTAAAACCCTATTTAACCAGAGATCAGTTCCGCCTGTATGAATTGATCTGGAACCGGTTTTTGGCCAGTCAGATGCGTCCGGCCGTCCTTGAGCTTATGACCATAGAGATTACTGGCGGCCGTTTCCTTTTCCGGGCCTCCGGCAGCAGGGTGGAGTTTTCCGGCTTCCTCATCCTCTACCAGGAGGGGGTGGATGAGGAGAAAAATGAGGAAGAGACGGCGCTTCCGGAAGTTAAAAAGGAGGCCGCCCTTTCCTTACTGGACGTCAGGGGAGAACAGCATTTCACCCAGCCGCCTCCCCGCTACACCGAAGCCATGCTCGTCCGGGCTCTGGAGGAGAAGGGGATTGGCCGGCCGAGCACCTACGCGCCGATTATTGATACCATCTTGCGCCGCCATTATGTACTCCTGGAAAAGAAGCGTTTTTTCCCCACCGAACTGGGACGGGTAGTAGTTGATCTGTTAAAAGAGTATTTTACGGAGATCATTGACCCGGATTTTACCGCCGGGATGGAAGAGAAACTGGATTTAATTGCCGCAGGCCGTGCCGACTGGGTCGAGGTAATCCAAGGCTTTTACCAGCCGTTTGCCAAGGATTTGGCCGAAGCCGAAGAGAACATTGAACGGGTTAAACTGGCAGACGAGGTCAGTGACGTCAAGTGTGAGCGGTGCGGGCGCCAGATGGTCTATAAAACCGGCCGTTACGGACGGTTTCTGGCCTGCCCGGGCTATCCCGAATGCCGGAATATCAAACCGCTCCTGGTCGAGGTCGGCGTGGCCTGTCCCCAGTGCGGAAACAAGGTGGTGGAAAGGCGGACAAAGAAAGGGCGGAAATTCTACGGCTGCAGCAATTACCCAAAATGTACCTTTGTCAGTTGGTACCGGCCGGTGGAGAAATCCTGCCCGGAGTGCGGGGCTTTTTGCGTCCTCAAGACCTCCAAGAGCCGGGGGGAAGAGATTGTCTGTTCGCAAGGGTGCGGCTTTAAGGAACCGGCAAAAAAGGGGGCTGAGGGATGACGCACGCCGTTAGGCGGAGCCCGGTCTGGGTCGTCGGCGGCGGGCTGGCCGGTAGTGAAGCCGCCTGGCAATTGGCGGAAGCCGGCGTACCCGTGCGTTTATTGGAAATGCGGCCCCATACCGGGACTCCGGCGCACAACACTTCTTACCTGGCGGAATTGGTCTGCAGTAATTCGCTGAAAGCAGATTATCTGGAGAGTGCGGCCGGGCTGTTAAAAGAGGAACTCCGGCGTCTTGGGTCGCTGATTATGAGGATTGCCGACCAGACCAGGATACCGGCAGGAGGGGCCCTGGCGGTGGACCGCGAAGAGTTTGCCGACGGCGTGACAGCGGCCATAACCGGCCACCCCCGGATTGAGGTGGTGCGCCAGGAGGTTACGTCGATCCCGCCGGGACAGCCGGCGGTGATCGCCACCGGACCGTTGACTTCACCGGCCTTCTCCCAGTGGCTCCGGGAGATCCTGGGTCGGGATTATTTATATTTTTACGACGCCGCCGCGCCGGTACTGACCGCCGGGTCCCTCGACTTTTCCAAGATCTTTGCCGCTTCCCGCTACGGCAAAGGAGAAGCCGACTATCTGAACTGCCCCCTGACCCAGGAGGAATACGGGGTTTTCTGGGAGAACCTGCGGACAGCCGAGACAAGCCAAGCCCATTTACCGGAGGAAAGAAGACATTTCTTCGAAGGGTGCCTGCCGGTGGAGGTCCTTGCTGCCAGGGGCAAGGATACCCTGCGTTTTGGGGCAATGAAACCGGTGGGGCTCGTTGATCCCCGTACCGGCCGCCGCCCTTACGCGGTCGTCCAATTACGCCCGGAAAACCGGGAAAAAACCCTCTACAATATGGTGGGTTTCCAGACCAACTTGCGCCGTCCGGAGCAAAGAAGGATCTTCCGGCTCATCCCCGGGCTGGAAGAGGCGGAATTTGCCCGGTACGGGATGATGCACCGCAATACCTTTATTAACTCCCCGGAACTTCTCCTGCCCACCCTCCAACTCCGCGGCAATGAGGACCTCTTCTTTGCCGGGCAGCTTACAGGGGTTGAAGGCTACGTGGAATCCACCGCCGCCGGCCTTGTTGCCGGAATTAATCTGGCTCGCCGCTGGTCCGGACATCCGCCCCGGGTTGTTCCGGCGGCGACGGCGACCGGCGCGCTTCTTGCCCACATCACCACCGCGGACCCTGCGCATTTTCAACCGATGAATTGTCATTTTGGACTCCTGCCGCCGTTGGCCGGGGGGAAAAAGGGAAAAAAAGAGAGAAAAAAGGCACTGGTTGAAAGGGCCCTGGCGGAACTTGCTGTTTTTATGAGACAAACTAGAGATTGAACAATTTTGGACCTCTCAAAAATTTTGAATCATGCATATAGCTTAAATTATTTTGGGCCTTAAAAATTCTGAATAATGCATATAATTTTTCTATTCATGGGAAGCAGAATTGGTATGGAAAAGGGAATTTTTATTAATTACAGAATTTTTTGATTGTCAAATCTATTATGTTATGTTATGATAAATATACCATGAAAGTTAACAAAAGGAACTGCCTGGGGTATTAACGGGCACGCTATGAGACTCTTTTGTCCCTGTGCGCCCAGGTACGGACGCCAATAAAGGCTTTATTCTTACATACGCGCGGGACCGGAAGGGGTGGCATGTCTCGTCGGAACATTCCCCCGCCTTCCATTATTTCTGCACATGTCGCGGACCGGAAGGGGATTGGTGTGCTGGAGGAACATGTGGAAAGTTTTTTGCAGATCTTGAAGCAAAAAAACTACTCAGCGCATACACTGGAGAACTACGCTGTTGATCTGAAACAGTTTCTACAATTCGCCCGGGAGGAAGCCCTTAAAAACTGGGAAGAGGTGAAACATCACCATCTCCGGCAATATCTGGCCCAGCTGAAGATAGGAGGCGCTTCCCGGGCGACGGTCGCCCGTAAACTTGCTTCTCTCCGGTCATTTTTTAAGTATCTGCTCCGCTCGGAGATTATTGAAAAGAGCCCGTTGGTGAATTTACATAATCCCAAAAAAGAGAAACGGCTTCCCCGTTTCCTTTACCAAAAGGAGATTGAGGAACTTCTGGCGTTACCGCCTTTCACCCCTTTTGGCCTGCGGGACCGGGCGATTATGGAATTGCTGTACGGGGCCGGGATCCGGGTGAGTGAACTGACCGGTTTGGACTTGGAAGATCTGGATCCGGACCGTGGTTATCTCATGGTTTTTGGCAAGGGCGGTAAAGAAAGGCTGGTACCCTTGGGCAAAAAGGGCTGCCACTCCCTCCAGGAGTACCTGGTACGGGGAAGACCATACCTTTTGCGCAACCGGGGAAAGGGCAAAGGCCCCGGAGAAAAAGCGGTCTTTTTGAACAGGTGGGGAGAACGCCTTTCCACCCGTAGTGTGCGGCGGCTCTTGGATGGGTATGTTAAGAAGGCGGCCCTCAACAAGAAAGTCTCCCCCCATACTCTGCGGCATTCTTTTGCCACTCATCTTCTGGAGGGCGGCGCCGATCTCCGGGTGGTCCAGGAATTGCTGGGGCATGCCAGCGTTTCCACTACCCAGGTCTATACCCATCTCAGCCGCGAAAAAATCCGGAAGGTCTATGACCGGGCTCATCCACGGGCCTGATAACCCTTTGGCTACCCGGAAGGTCTCCAAAGGGTTACCTCCGGCTACCCAGAGGGTACCCGGGGGCTTACGGGTCTCCTCCGGGGTTTGCCTTTGCCGGATGGGACCCGGTGGCTGCGGGAGACGGTAGCGGGTTCTTGGGAAAACGGCGGGTGCTACCGGGAAGAGTAATACGCCATTGTAGACAGCAGGAGGGAAGGGAATGGAGACGTTTACCGCCACAACCATTCTGGCTGTACATAAAGACGGGAAGGTGGCCATGGCCAGCGACGGGCAGGTTACCATGGGGCAGACCATCGTTAAACATGGGGCCCAAAAAATCCGCCGGCTTTATCATGACCGGGTTTTGGCGGGGTTTGCCGGTGCGGTGGCCGACGCCTTTACGCTTTTCAGTCTCTTTGAGGGAAAACTTGAGGAGTACAACGGACAGTTGGTCAGAGCGGCGGTGGAGATGGCGAAAGAATGGCGGACCGATAGGATGCTCCGGCGGCTGGAAGCATTATTGCTGGTTGCCGATAAAGAGCGCTTGTTGCTTTTGAGCGGCTCCGGCGAGGTGATTGAACCGGATGACGGCGTGGCGGCCATCGGTTCGGGGGGGCCTTACGCCCTGGCCGCCGCGCGGGCTTTGCAGCAATATACCCGGCTTACCCCCAGGGAAATTGTGGCCGCGGCCATGGCGATTACTGCCCGGATTTGTATTTACACCAATGACCAAATCCACCTTGAGGAATTGGAGGCTTAAAGCTTGTGACTGAGCTTAATCTCACTCCACAACAGATTGTCAAAGAGCTTGACAAGCATATTATCGGCCAGAAAAGGGCGAAAAGGGCGGTGGCGATCGCCCTTCGTAACCGGCAGCGCCGCCGGAAACTCCCGCCGGAACTGCGGGCGGAGATCCGGCCGAAGAATATTTTGATGATCGGCCCTACGGGCGTGGGAAAGACCGAGATCGCCAGGAGACTGGCGCGGTTGGTGAGCGCCCCTTTTATCAAGGTAGAGGTCACCAAATTTACGGAAGTCGGCTATGTCGGCAGGGACGTCGAGTCGATGATTAAGGATTTGGTGGAGACAGCCGTCCACATGGTAAAAGAGGAAAAGACCGCAGCCGTCCAGGAGAAAGCCGCGAATAATGCCGAAGACCGCTTAATCCGGATTTTGGCGGGTCTCGAAAAACCCGGGCGCAGCAGCGGGCCAATGGGGATCTTTGAGATGTTCGCTCCTGACAAGGGACGGCCGCCGCAGGCTGAACCCGTTGCCGGGGTTGATCTGGCAGAGATCAGGGAGCGGCTCCGCCGGGGTGAACTGGAAACGGAGATGGTCGAGATTGAGGTGGCGGAATCGGCCCCGCCCATGGTCGGCTTTCTTGGCCAGAGCGGTTTGGAAGAAATCGGCCAGGGGTTGCAGGATTTTTTCAGTTCGATGATGCCAAGGAGGATGCGCCGGCGCCGGGTACCGGTGGCGGAAGCGCGTAAGATCCTTACCCAGCAGGAAGCGGAGAAGCTGGTGGATTGGGAAGAGTGCACCCGTCAAGCCCTGGTCAGGGTGGAGGAGTCGGGAGTTGTCTTCCTCGATGAGATCGATAAGATCTGCGGCGGGGGCGGTGGGAAAGGGCCCGATGTCTCCAGGGAAGGGGTGCAAAGGGATATTCTCCCGATTGTTGAAGGTTGTACGGTCTGGACAAAATACGGGCCGGTGAAAACAGACCATATTCTCTTCATTGCGGCCGGGGCTTTTCATATCAGCAAACCGTCGGATCTAATCCCCGAGTTCCAAGGGAGGTTTCCCATCCGGGTGGAACTTGAGGCGTTGACCGCGGAAGATTTCGAAAGAATACTGGTGGAGCCGGAGAATGCCCTTTTAAAACAGGAGACGGCTTTGTTAAAGAGCGAAGGGGTGAATTTGCATTTTTCCCCGCCGGCGATCAGGGCCATGGCGGAGATCGCTTTCCAATTGAACAAAGAACAAGAGAATATCGGCGCCCGGCGCCTTTATACCATTCTCGAACAGGTGTTGGAGGAGATATCTTTTGACGCCCCGGAATATCAAGGCCGGGACGTAGAGGTTGACGAGGATTTTGTCAGGCAGAGGTTGGAAAAGATTCTACAGTATAAGGATTTAAAGCGCTATATTCTTTGACCATGTGTAAAGGAGTGCGATTTGCATGTCTAAACTGGAGCGGATGCGGCGCATTCGGGATATCCTGGCGCAAGACGGGGCTACCATCGAATTGGAGACTGCCGCTGCGAAGATGGGGGCGGTTTTGGAGAGCAACGTTTACCTGGTAGGCAATGACGGAGCTGTGGTTGCTTCCTTTTGTGAACGGGGAATGGATTGCACTAAAGGCCGGCCCCGGAAGGAAATTACTCCTCAATTTTCCCAGAGGATGACCTTCCTCTTCCAGCCTGTCGTCAATCTTCCCTTGGAGATCTGTCTCTTTGCGGAAGATGATTGTTTTCCCCAAGGGCTTCTGGTTTCCCTCTTTCCCCTGCTTTATAACGGGGAAAAAGCGGGCAACCTTATCCTGGCGCGAATGGACAAGTTCCTTGAGGAGGAAATAGCTTTACTGGAAATAGCGGCGCTGGTCGCTGCGGTCTTCATGGGCAGAAAAGAACCGTCAAAAGCCGGGAAACTTGCCAATGTCCGCGTTGCCCTGGATTCCCTCTCTTATTCGGAGTTGGCGGCGATCAAAGGCATCTTTAACGAACTGGGGGGAGAAGAAGGTTTTCTGGTTGCCAGCAAGGTGGCGGACAGGATCGGGATTACGCGTTCGGTAATTGTCAATGCCATGCGGAAATTGGAAAGCGCCGGGGTGGTGGAATCGCGTTCCCTGGGGATGAAGGGTACCTATATTAAGGTTAAAAACGGTGATTTCCTTGCCGAACTCAAGCGGCGGGAAAAATAAGGATACATAGGAGAGAAGACGAAAAATCACGGAAGGAAAAGGAGGTGACGCGGAGAGGCGCTGAAAAACCCCCTAAACTTCCTGGAAGAGGGTACCGATAAAGGAAATAGGAAACTGGTACAAGCAAGGGGGTAAAATCCATGTTTTCCAGAACCATTGAGTTTCTTGCTACTTCTTTGGATTGGGCAGCCCAGCGACAGAAAATTCTGACTCATAATATAGCTAATGTCGACACCCCGGGGTACAAGCGGATGGAACTGGATTTTCCGCAGGTATTGGCAGAGAAGCTTGCCCTGACCACAACGCATCCTATGCATCTTCCCGGCACAGACCGGAGCGCCGGCTACGGCGCCGGGCGCGGGCGGTGGTCGGCGCGGGTGGATAGAAACGATGTGGATCTTGACGTGGAAAGTGTCCGGCTGGCGCAGAATACCCTCTACTATCAAGGGGTGGCCCAGCGGTTGACCGGCAAATTCCAGACCCTGCGCAAGGCGATTGAGAGGAGATGATAGGCGATGAAATTTTTCCAAGCCATGACGATTAATGCAACAGCTTTAACCGCCCAAAGGCTCCGGTTGGATTTGATCGCCGCTAACATTGCCAATACCAATACAACCCGGACTCCGGAAGGAGGCCCTTACCGCCGGAAGGTACCGGTATTTGCGGAGAATCTGGCTGCTGCCGGCGGGACTCCACCCGGAGGGGTACGGGTTGTTGCTGTGCAAAATGACCCTTCGCCTTTCCGTAGAGTATACGAGCCCGGGCATCCCGATGCGGACCAGGATGGTTACGTATTATATCCCAATGTCAACATTGTCAATGAGATGGTCAATCTGATGGAGGCCGGACGGGCTTATGAAGCCAATGTAACGGCTCTTAACGCGCAGAAAGAGTTATACCGGGCGGCGCTGGGGATTGGCCGGGGTTAACGGGGTCAAGTCATTTTGCATAGCCGCCGCATGTGCCGTCTACTGTAAGACTGCCGCCTGCGGAGTGGCAGATCCGTACGCGCGCGCGCGCGTCCGCGAACACAAATAATTACAGACGGGGATACCTGCCCACGGAGGGAAAAGGACGTTCTGGAGTAATTGCCAAAGGATTGGCAGTTTACGCCTTTTTCTTTGTTTCGTGGGCAATTATTTTGTGGCGAGAAGCGACAAAGAGGTGAGAGTCATGAGGATTGAGCCGGGGACAGCCTTTTTACGGGCAACGGGGACACGTGCGACCACGCAACAAGCTCAGTCCCAGCCTGTGGAGGCCGGAAAGAGCTTTCGTGAGATTTTCTCCGATGCCCTGCGGGTTGTTAACGACCTGGAGTTGCAAGCGGATAAACTCGACCGGCAACTGGCGGCGGGTACCGTAGAGAACATCCACGAGGTGACGATTGCCGCAGAAAAAGCCGCTTTGGCTTTGGAACTCACGGCACAGGTCCGAAACAGGCTGTTGGAAGCATATCAAGAATTTATGAGGATGACAGTATAAAAGATTATATCCCTTCTTAAGGAGGGAAACGGATAGTGGCGAAATTTTTGGAACAGTTAAAGCAGATCTGGTTAAAGTTGGACAAACAAAAGCGCCTGTTCTTGATCGGCGGGACGCTCTTGTTTTTAGTCGCTTTTAGTATTTTTGTTTACCAGATCAGTAGGGTTGATTATGAATTACTTTATGGCAACCTCTCCCAAATTGAACAGGATGAGATCATTGGCAGCCTGCGGGAGATGAATATACCCTACCGCAAGGGCAAAGATGCGCTTTATGTGCCAAACGCCTCAGAAGTGCGGGCGGAGTTGATGAAGGCCGGTATCCCCAAAGGGGGGATCGTGGGCTGGGAAATATTTGACCGGACAAGCCTGGGGACAACCCATTTTTTGAACCAGGTTAATTACCAAAGGGCTTTGCAAAACGAAATCCGTCGTACCCTCCGGGAGATCGACGGTATTCTGGACGCCCATGTTATTCTGGACCTTCCGGATCAAGAACCGGTTTTTTGGGATGAAGTGAAACCGCCTTCCGCAGCCATTACTTTGAAACTGGTGGCGCCGGACATCCTCTCCCCCCGCCAGATCTCGGCCATTGCCAATCTGGTGGCCGGGACGATCGTCGGGATGTCGGTGGAAAACATAACGATCATTGATAACTATGCAAATGACCTGACCGAACTCATGCAAGAAAAAGAGGTTCCCTCCAGTACTTCGTGGTTTGAGGATCAATACGCCGCCAGGCGTGCTTTGGAAAAGGATTTGGAAAAAAGTTTAGAAAGACTGTTGGGCAAAGCCTTTGGCCTGAGACAAGTGGCGGCCAGAGTGAGTGTGGAGATGAACTTTGACCAACAGGAGATTAAAAAAGAAACCTTCGGTACCCGGGGGGTCCCCCGGAGCGAACAGGAGATCAGCGAAGCTTACGAAGGGCAAGGAGGAGTGCGGCCGCTGGGGATCCCCGGAACGGATTCCAATATCACTGAATACCGTTTTGGCGATGACCAGGAGGCCGTTTACAGCCGGGAAGAAAGAATTGTCAATTATGAAATCGACCGGATTGAGGAGCACCTGATAAAAACGCCGGGACGGGTGGAAAGGATCAGTGTGGCCCTCCTGATCGGACAGGAGTTGTCACCGGCGTTACAAGCCCGGATTGAAGAACTGACCGGTACTGCCGTCGGCTATGATATGGCCAGGGGCGATACGATTTCGGTGGTCAGCATGCCTTTTGCCGAACCTGAGGTCCTTCATCCCGAAACGGCGCCCTTTTCCTGGCAGACAGTGCTCAGCTGGGCGGCTCTTGTCTTAATTCTAGCGCTGGGCGCGGTGTTTGCCTGGAGAATGCTGGTTCCGGCCCGCCGGCCGCCTGCCGTTGATATGGTGGTTGGCGATGAAGAAGAGGAGGCAGCTGCCATGGAGGAAGAAGAACTCTCTGTCGAAGAGAAGAAACGCCGGCAGCGTCAGGAGTTTTTGCAGAAATTGGCCAAGGAGAAGCCGGAAGACGTAGCCGCTTTGCTTAAGACCTGGATTTTGGAGGATTAGGCGCGCACGCGCGGATTAGGGAGTGGAAATATGGCACAGATCCGTGACTTGACAGGAAGACAAAAAACCGCCGTCTTACTTATCTCGCTGGGTTCGGAGGTTTCAGCGGAGGTCTTAAAACACCTGGATGAGGATGATATCGAAGATGTCACCCTGGAAATTGCCAATATGCGCCGGGTGGACCCAGAGGTTAAAGAAACTGTGTTGCAGGAGTTTTATGAATTATGCCTGGCCCAGAATTACTTGGCGATCGGCGGCATTGATTATGCCAAAGAGATGCTGGAAAAGGCCTTGGGGCCGGTAAAGGCCGGCGGCATTATTCAGAAACTCGTCAGTTCCCTGCAGATCAGGCCCTTTGATTTTGCCCGGAAAACCGAGCCGTCACAACTTTTCAACTTTATCCAGAACGAACACCCGCAGACCATTGCTTTAATCATGTCGTATCTCCATCCGGAGCAGGCAGGGGCTATTCTTTCCGCGCTTCCCGCCGCACAACAGGTGGAAGTGGCTAAACGGATTGCCACCATGGACCGGACATCTCCCGAGGTGCTGAAGGAGATTGAAACGGTTTTGGAAAAAAGGCTTTCCTCCTTTGTTTTGCAGGATTACAATGCCGGCGGCGTGGAAACCGCGGTCGCCATTCTTAACCGGGTGGACAGGGGAACGGAAAAAACCATCATCGAATCTTTGGAGGAGGAAGATCCGGAACTGGCGGAAGAGATCAAAAAACGGATGTTTGTCTTCGAGAATATTGTTACCATGGATGACCGTTCGATCCAGAGAGTCCTCAGGGAAGTGGATCTGAAGGATCTGGCCCTGGCCCTTAAGACCGCCAGTGAGGATGTGACCAACCGTATCTTTAAGAATATCTCCAAACGTGCCGTGGAGATGTTGAAGGAAGACATGAGCTTGATGGGTCCGGTCCGCCTCCGCGATGTGGAAGAAGCACAACAGAAGATTGTCAATATTATCCGGCAGCTGGATGAGAGCGGGGAGATTATTATCGCCCGTGGCGGAGAGGATGAGATCGTTGTCTAGCGGCCGTGTCTTCAAATCCCCCCGGATCCGCCGGGAAATCCGGCTGGTTGATTCTCCGGACATAACGGAGATCATCAGGGATGCGGAGGAGAAGGAAAAGGAGGAAGAAAAACAAGACCGGCAAGACCCGGTCGAACCGGCGCCGCCGGAAGACGAAGATCATAAAGCCGATCATGAAATAGATCATGAAGCCCTCCGGTTCCGGATGGAAGAGGAGATAGAAAAAGCCCGGAACGAGGCGGAAAACCTCCAAACCCGCGCGCAGGAGGAAGCAGCCGCGCTCCTGGAGTCCGCCAGGGAAGAGGCGGAAAAACTACGGCGGGAAGCAGGGGAAGAACGGGAAAAGATCCTGGAGGAGGCGGAGAAGGAGCGGGAAAGGATCCGGGAGGAGGCGTATACAGCCGGTTTTGAGGAGGGGCTCCGCAGTGGCAGGGAAGAGGCGGCTGCGGAATACAGCGAAAAGCTGGCCGCCGCCGAGCAGATACGCAAGGAGGCGGAAGAGGAGGGCGCTCGCCTGCGTGAACAGGCGGAAGCGGAAAGAAGAACACGGATTCAGGAATCTGAAGGAGAGATACTTAAGTTAGCGGTGGAAATTGCCGAAAAAATAATTACCGAAAGGATTGAAGAGACCCCGGATGCCTGGATGAAGATGGTGAAAAATGCCGTGGAAAGAGTGGCCGGGGCGAAAGAAGTAATCGTGCGGGTTGCCCCGGAAGATGAAGAGTTCGTGGTCCTGCAGTTGGGAACGGTTAGAGAAATTTTATCCGAATCACCGCCAGTACAGGTGTTGGCGGATTCTACCTTGAAAAAGGGAGATTTTGTTCTCCAGACCGATCTGGGTCAGATCGACGGAAGGATTAAGGAGCAACTGAAGAGGATAGCCCAGGCTTTACAGGAAGAGGCGATGGGGCAATGACAACCGGGACACGGCAGCGCGCGTGGGCGCAAATAACCGGGGAGACCTGGCCGGAACCGTTTTCTGCGGCGCGTTACAGCAGAGTCTTGCAACGGGCTGAAACCTTGCGCCGGCTTGGCCGCGTGCAAAAGGTGGTCGGCCTTACTGTGGAGGCGTCCGGGCCGCCGGTTTTTCTTAACGAAGCCTGCCTGTTGCAACCGGCGGTCAACGGGGGAACCCTCGCGGAAGTGGTGGGTTTCCGGGAAGGAAAAGTTCTTCTTCTCCCCCTGGGAGAGATGGAACAGGTCGGCCCCGGTGCAGAGATCGTCGCCCTGGGAAAAAGATTGGAGGTCCGTGTCGGCCGGGACCTTTTAGGCCGGGTCGTTGACGGGCTGGGAGTCCCAATGGACGGGAAAGGACCGGTCAAAGGGGAAGCCTATTATCCCCTGGAAGCTTCCGCCCCAAATGCCCTGGAGCGTTCACGGATCCATGAACCCTTAAGCCTCGGGATCCGGGCGGTAGACGCCCTGTTGACTTGTGGCAAAGGCCAGCGCTTGGGGATCTTTTCCGGCAGCGGGGTCGGGAAGAGTACGCTTCTGGGGATGATCGCCAGGAATACCTCGGCGGAAGTGAACGTTATCGGCCTGATTGGCGAACGCGGCCGGGAAGTCCGGGAGTTTATCGAGAAGGACCTGGGGGAAGAAGGGTTGAAACGTTCGGTGGTGGTGGCCGCCACCTCGGACCAGCCTTCTTTGGTCCGGATCAAAGGGGCCCTGACCGCAACAGCCATCGCCGAATACTTCAGGGACCAGGGGTTGGATGTGATGTTAATGATGGATTCGGTCACCCGGATCGCCCTGGCCCAGCGGGAGGTGGGGTTGGCCATTGGTGAACCGCCGGCCACCCGCGGCTATACGCCTTCGGTTTTTGCCTTCCTCCCCCGGTTGCTGGAACGTTCCGGGACCGCGCGGAAAGGCAGTATTACCGCTTTATATACGGTGCTGGTAGAGGGCGACGACATGAATGAGCCGGTGGCCGACGCCGTCCGGGGGATTCTGGACGGGCATATTACCCTCTCCCGTGCCCTGGCCCATGAGAACCATTATCCGGCGATAGATATTTTAGCCAGTGTCAGCCGTTTGATGATTGACTTGGTCTCCGAGGAACACCGGGAAGCGGCAGCGCGTTTCCGGGAGCTTTTGGCGGTTTATAAGACCAATGAGGATTTGATTAATATCGGCGCCTATGCTGCGGGGAGTAACCCCCGGATAGACCAGGCAATCCGGGTTTATCCGGTTTTTAAAGATTTTTTGTGCCAGAAGGTTGACGAAAAAACCACTTTTGACGAGACAAAAGAAGCCCTTCTTGAGCTGATGGCGCGCGCCTATGGTGCGGGCGAGCGCGAGGAACCCTTGGCTCCAGCGGCGGCAGGGCATGAAGAAAATCTGCGGTAAGGAGGCGGCCAGGAGTGAACTTTCGCTTTCAGCCCATTTTAAACCTGCGGAAACACCGGGAAGAGAACTGCCAAATCCGGCTGAGAGCAGAACAGGTACGGTTATCCCGGATCCATAACGAAGTGGTGGCCTGGGAAGAGAGAACCAGGCGGCAGGAGAGGATCATGGAGGAGTTTGGTACCGGCCGCATTGATCCCACCCTCCTGGAGCATGGAAGTACATATCTCACCTATGTACGGCAGAAAAGAGCGGATGCCCGAGGCAGGGAGTTGCGCCAGGAAAAAGAGGTGGAAAAAGCCAGGCAGGTATTGGTAGACGCCAGCAAAGAAAGGAAAATTATGGACAAACTGAAAGAGCGTTTCGCAGAGCGGGCGTACAAGGAATACCTGCAAAAGGAGCAAAAAAGACTGGACGAGGTTGGGATTAACCGGGTTTACCAGGAAAAGAGGTGACGGGTATGCTCCGCTATTTATTAGGTATCATCACAACATTTCTCTTCTTGGCTTCTATCTGTGGCCTCTTGTACATATTTGACCAAGGAGGCGTCGTTGAGTTAAAGCCTGCGGTCTTGGCCGGTCTTTCCCGGTTTTCGGGATGGGAGGAAGTTTTTGAGGCTTATAATATCGGACGCTTGCAAATCAAGGCAGTAGAGGAGAAAGAACAGCTGTTGGCAGAGAAAGAACAGGCCTTGGCCGACCTGCGTCAAGAGATGACGAAGAAAGAGGAGGAATGGGCGGCGGAGAAAAGACGCTACGAACTGGAAATAAGGCGTCTGCAGTTAGGGGGAGCCGGCGGGATGCAGGGAACGGACGTGCAAATCTCAGCCCGGCTGTTGGAGGCGATGTCACCGGAGGCGGCCGGGGAAGCCCTCTTGAAAATGAATTTTGAGACCGGAGTGGCGGTGCTGTCCGCAGTGGATCCGCGCAAAGCCGGGAAGATCCTTGATGCGCTTCCGCCGGATAAAAGCGCAAAATACCTGGATAAAATCACTCTGCCTTGATGTTGGCGATAAGATCCGCACACCGGCGCCGGTCGACGGAGAGCTGCAAATGAGGGCCTCCGGAAGACTGGCGTGGATATAAAAACCTGTGAAAGGAGGTGAGAAACGGATGATGAATGAAATGGTCCAGGCGGGAATCTTCTTCAGCGGCAGCGCCGGGGGTAAAGGCGCCGCAAGAGCCCAGGCGGCCCCGGGTTTACGGGCGGAAGAACCCGCACACCCCGCCGAAGGCGGATTTTTAGCGGTCTTCCGGGAGACTTGCCAAAAAGGAAAAAGCTCTCCCGGCCGGGCCCGGTCCCATGGGGCCGGAGAAGAAGAGACCGCAGAGGCACAGGCGATCCGGAAGGAAGGGGATGTAACCAGGGCTTTCGATCCCGCCTGGTTTTTTCTTCTCGACTCCCCGGATTGGGCAACAACGGTACCGGACGGGACCGGACCCGTTGACGGCAGCTGGCTGGAAAACGGGGAACATGGGCCTGCAAATCCCTTTCAGAGCGGACAGGTGACAGCAGAGGCCACCGGTGAGGACTTTCCGGGTTTAGCGGAAATAATTGTGGAAACGGAAGCGCCGGCGGAAACAGGGCTCCAGACAGAGCCGGCCATGTCAACTATCCCCCAGGCAACACCGGCAGCAGCGGGAACAGAACCGGTACAGGAAGAAGGCAGCCGCCCGGCGGTGGTTTCCGGTACTACCATGCCGGTTTTTGAAGGGCAGTTGCCGTCCGGGGCGGAGTTGACCGGGGAGGCGGCAAAAGAAAAGGCGTCCGGTATCGCCCAGGGTGTAGCTGAGAACGGTGAACCCGGCGGAACGGGAAACCCGTCCGGATCTGCGAAACCTTCAGCCGCGTTTAGCCAACCTGCAGTTGCAGAGGAGGCAAAGACGCCACCGGCTGCCGGCCGTGGGCGGCGGGGAAACAACCCGCACCTGGCGGGGGAAACAAGAATTCCGGTCTTATCTGAAGAACAGCTAAAGGTGGAAAACGAAGAACAGAGACCGGTCTTTTCTGTACTGAAAAAGGCTAACGCGCGTACGACTGCTGAGAAGGAAGAACCGGAGATTTTGGCCGCCGGCCGGTTAACGGCAGACCCGGTAAGAGCGGATTTGCTTCCGGTCGTGGAGGAACCCGGGGTCAACCAGGGCGAAAGGGCTTCTGTAGCGGAAAAAGTAATGAACCAGATCCTGCAAGGCGCTAGGCTTATGGTGAAAAACGGCGTGGCCCATATGCATCTGGAGCTGCAACCACCGGAACTGGGGAAACTCCAGTTGGCACTGGTGGTTGAAGGGGAACTGGTAACCGCCCGTTTCACCGCTGAATCCCAGACGGTGCAAGCGCTCATCGAGACCAACCTGCCGGAACTCCGTTCCGCCCTCCAAGAAGCCGGGCTGCAGGTGGATCAGTTGCAGGTGGAGGTGCAAACCGACGCCGGATCGCAGAACGGCTCTTTTGGGCAATTTATGCCGGAGAATTCTTCGTCCGGACCGGACGGCCCGGAAATGGACGGCTTGGGAATGGCATTTTTCAGCGAAACCGGGGATGAAGAAGGCATACGCGAAGAAACGCTCTGGCCGGGACGGGTTAATCTCCGGGTATAACGGGCAAACTCCACAGCCGGTGTTCATTGAAAGGAGGTGAAGTGATGATTACTAGTGTCGGCCCGGTGACAGGCGGGAAAACAGTAACGGAAAGCTCCGCCGCATCGAATACCTTGGGCAAAGATGACTTCTTACGTTTGCTCATTACGCAACTCAGATACCAGGATCCCTTGTCACCCATGGAGGATAAAGAGTTCATCGCCCAGATGGCCCAATTCTCCTCCTTGGAACAGATCCGGAACCTCTACCGGCTCAACCAGGTACAGCAGGCCACTTCTCTCCTGGGCCGGTCGGTTTTGGCGGCAAAAGAGACGGATGGTCTTCCCGAGCAGGTCTATGGCCGGGTGACCGGTGTCCGGACCTTCGGCGACAATGTGCTTTTGCTGCTGGATAACGGCACGGAGGTTAAAACGGACGAGGTCATTTCCGTTATGGACGAAAAGGGCTTAACCCAGTACCTGCAGGGACTGGTTGGCAGCCGGGCCTGGGTCAGGGTTTACAATGAAGCCGGAGAAGCCATTGATTTACGTCAGGTCCTGGTGGACTCCTACGAGATTCTTAATGGAGTGGCTTACATCATTTCCGGTGAGGAACGGATTCCATTGGCTGACGTTTGGGCTGTTGGATAGGAGGGATTCTCATGAGCGAACGGATTATTCCGCCACCGGTAGCACCGGCAGGCCGGGTGACTTCCGGGGTTGCACCGAAACAGCGCACCCGTGCTCCTGAGACGGGCCTGGAGTTCCAGAAGATACTCCAGGAGAAAATGGCGCCGGCCCTGAAGTTTTCCGCCCATGCGCAACAGCGGATGTTACATCGCGGAATTACCTTAAGCCAGGCGGAACTGGACGGCGTGCAGGAAGCGGTGCGAAGGGCAAGAGGAAAGGGTTGCCGGGACGCCCTGGTCGTCCTGGACCGGGCGGCGCTGGTCGTCAGTGTTGAGAACCAGACCGTGGTTACGGCGGTCGATGCCCAAAACATGCGGGAGAATGTTTTCACCAATATCGACAGTGCGGTTTTCGTCCGTAACAGCAAAAACTAGGCCGGACCTCCTCGAGGAAGCCTGGTAGCGCCCAGTGGACATGGGCGTGGGGGTTGACCAACCGACTGCGGTCAACTCGGCGAAACCGCAAAAAAATGAATGAGGGGGTATAAAAAAGATGTTACGTTCCATGTTTGCCGGGGTCTCCGGAATGCGGAATCACCAAATCCGTCTGGACGCCATCGGCAATAATATCGCCAATGTTAATACCGTTGGTTATAAATGTAGCCGGGTCACTTTCCAGGATACCCTTTCCCAGACCATCAGGGCTGCCACAGCCCCGCAACGGGAAAGGGGCGGGATGAATGCCTTCCAGATCGGCCTGGGCATGTCCGTCGCCAGTGTCGACGTGTTGCATACCCAGGGTAATCTCCAGATGACCGGGAAAACGACGGACCTGGCCATCGAGGGCGACGGTTTCTTTATCCTGGGCGAAGGCACCCAGAGGTATTACACCCGGGCCGGCATGTTCACCCTGGAACGCGACGGCCGCCTGGTCTACCCCAGCAACGGCCTGCTACTCCAGGGTTGGATGGCTGATGATGAAGGGCGGATCGATACCAACCAGCCGTTGACCGGGATCACGCTACCGATCGGCGCCACCATCGAACCGTCTGCCGCTGAGAATCTCACCGTCACCGCCAACCTGGACGCCTCGAATAACGGTGGACTGACCTACGAACCGAGCCCGTTTACTGTGGACGATGGTCTCGGCAATGAGGCGCAGGTGACTGTCACCCTGGTGCCCACCGGTCATTTTAACGAGTGGAATTACACGATCAGCGTGACAGGAGGGACAATTGCCGGCCCTGACAGTGGCACCATAACCCTTGACGCAGATGGCAATATAATTGCTACGGGCGCCGATTTTCAGGTTGACATCGACGGAACGCCGGTAGATGTTGAGTTCCCATCGGCCGCCAACAACAACACTTTTGTACACACTACTACAGGTACAGCTTTATCCACCGGCAACTTCACCCCGGCGCCGGCCGTCACTTCTACGGTGGAGATCTACGACTCGCAGGGGGACGTCCATCTCTTGACCACCGTCTTTAGAAAGACCGGCGATAACGCGTGGGAATGGGAGACTTCCACCGCCGCCGACGGGGTGGTCGGCAGCGGTACGCTCAATTTTAATAATTATGGGCAATTGACGGGTGTTACCGGCGGGCCGATTACGTTTACCCCTGCGGGGGCCGCTCTCATCAGCATCCAGCCGGATTTCAGCGGGATCACGCAGTATGTGGGGGACTCCAGCGTTGATATTACCCAGGACGGTTACCCCATGGGTTACCTGGACGGTTTTACCATCGATAAAAACGGACGGGTGGTCGGGGTCTTCAGTAACGGTTTGACCAGAAATA
>DUNX01000036.1 GCA_012839115.1 Bacillota bacterium | reverse complement strand
GCCAACCCGCAGGCCGTTGGCCAATTCTACAAGATGCGTCCGGGTCAGTCCCACGGCGGCCAGGGGATGATCAGCGGGCGGCATGGTATTCGTTGCCACCACCGGCATCCCGGCGGCGGCCTCCGGGTACCCGGCGGCTTGCAGGTAACCAGCAAGTACCTCCGGGCCGTAATCAAATTCATGATTACCCAGGGTTACCAGGTCATAGCCGATCGACTGCATCAGGAGCAACTCGGGAGCCTGGCCGGAAAGGGCGAGCCAGGAATAGGGGGTTCCCCCCAGAAAATCACCGGCTGAAATCAGGAGAACCTCCTCGCCTTGCCCGGTCTTTTCCTCCCGCAACTGTTTTACCGCCCCGGCCAACCGCGCAAACCCGCCGACAGCCGGGTTCGCGTGCACGTTCCCTTCCAGGGCGAGGGCGTAGTCCACAGCCGCGGAATGGGGAATCAAGGCGGAATGTTCGTCATTCGTATGTAAAATGGTGAAATAAAATTCGACAGCAGCCACCGGCACCACCATAATAGAAAACAGCAGGAAAATCAGGAAAACCCATGTTACGAAAAGAAAAAAAGCTCTGGTCATTTTTCTCTCCCCCATTTTTCTAATCCGTGCGCCACGCGCAGAGGAACCTCCTTGACCGGTTGTTTCCTCTCTTAGCATTATACACCAATTGCCGGTTGAAGTTAAGGGGAGCCCTCGACCCGGGCGATGGGTCGATCCAAAAAAATAAAAGCCCGGCATTGTTTTGCCAGGCTTGTCATAAACTAAAAAAGATGGTGCCGAAGGCGGGATTCGAACCCGCACGGGAGTTCTCCCACTACGCCCTGAACGTAGCGCGTCTGCCAGTTCCACCACTTCGGCTCTGACCATAATTATACCCCATAATCAGTTTCCTGTAAAGCCCCTGAAAAAAGAAGACCTGATACAGGCGGGGGGAAACTCTCCAGCCGGTGAACAACCGGTTGGCCTGCGCCTGAGTGGTTATGTGTTATGAAAAGAGGAAATAGGTAATAATTGGCGAAGTTTTTCTTAGGGGGGAAAGAAAATGACAACTCTGCGGCTTGCTGCCTTTCTATCCTGCATTCTCGGGATATTGCTTTTCTTCCCGGCCGGGATTCCTGCTTCTTCCGCACTGCCTGCAGAATTCTCCTATTACGCCCTCGTCACTTCCGAAGATTATTTCCAGGAAATCCGGCATTACCAAGCAAATGAATTAATCCGTCAGGTGATTTATGCTTCACCTTTTCCACCGACGGTAACCATAGTCCGTCCAGACCTCGATCTCATCTGGTTTTTTGACGAAGGGGGATGGGAGTATTTTACTTCGCCCTATTCTTCCATGCTTGTCGCCAATGTTTTGGATCTGGAGGTGGAGGCGGATCAGTTGGTCAGTGAAACCTTGGGCAAGCAGGAAATTCTAGGTTATGACTGTGAGGTTTTTCGTTTCCGGAATCCGGTAACACCCGGCTGGGAGGTTACCCTCTGGAAAGCACCGGAATTAGGCTATTTTCCCCTAAAAAAGCTGGAGCGGATTGTCAAAGGAGGGGTAATCATCTCCGAAATCCTGGTGGAGGTTATTGATTTTAACATCGGCCCAATTCCACCCGAATACTTTGAGCTTCCTCCCGACTTAATCCCGGCCGAAAACAACTGGGAAGGAGAAAAAAGCAGTCCGGAAGCGGTTGACGATGGCCTTGTCCCTCCGGATGACATTCCTCTGGATGATATCTCTCCGGATGGTATCCTTCAGGATGACTCCCCTCCGGGCGCATCCTTCAAGATAAATCTGCCCAATTACACAGTTTTTACTTTCTAGTGTATTATATAATATATTGCAATAATGAATCTAGGGTACACGGAAAGGATGAAACCAAAAATGAAAGCACTTGTTCTTTTTTCCGGCGGTCTTGATAGCCTGCTGGCGGTGAAGTTGATCCAAGAAGCCGGTGTTGAAGTAGAGGCCGTTCATTTTCTCCAGCCCTTTCTCCCCCCGGAGGTAGAAGCAAAGCAAACAGAACGTCTCCGGCGGTTGATGGCCCAAACAGGCGCCCCGCTCCGGATCGTCCGCCTGGACGAGGATTACCTGCGGATGCTGGAAGCGCCAAAACACGGCTACGGGCGGGCTTTTAACCCCTGCCTGGATTGTCATATTTACTTTTTACGCCGGGCCGGCGAGATGCTGGAGGCAACCGGCGCCTCCTTTATTGTTACCGGTGAAGTTGTAGGCCAACGGCCAAAATCCCAGTACAAAGGGGCCTTCCCCCTCATCGACCGGGAGGCCGGCCTGGAGGGGCTGATTGTCCGGCCGCTCTCCGCCCGTCTCCTCCCGCCCACTATCCCGGAGGAAAAGGGCTGGATCTCCCTGGACCATTGTCCATCCATCCAGGGACGGCAAAGAAAAATCCAGATGGAACTGGCAAAAAAATACGGACTCCACGAATATGAGTCCCCGGCCGGCGGCTGCCTCCTGACCAATAAAGAATACGGCCGGAAAGTAGAAGACCTTCTCCGTCACAACGGCCGCCTGGATCTGGATGCCATGCGCCTGCTCTCCGTAGGCCGCCATTTCCGGCTCAGCCCGGAATTTAAGGCCGTCATCGGCAGGAACCAAAAAGAAAACCGCCGGCTCTTTTTCCACTTTTTCCGGCGCCGGCGCGACCCCCAGCTTTTACTGGTAAAAACCATGAGCGCCCCCGGGCCCCTGGCCCTCGGCTGCGGCCGGCCTTCCACCGCTGATCTGGAGAATCTCGCGCAATTGACCGCCCGTTACAGCGACCTCCCTCCCGGAAAAAAGACGGCCGCCCGGATACTAGGCGGCGGGCCGGAACACCGCCGCCTGGAACTGCCGGTTACAGGGACCAAAGATCCTTCCCTCCCCGACCGGTTCCGGATCAACTGAAAAAAGAAAGGCCCGGTCCTCCTGCCGGGTTTTTTTCTTTTCCCTTGCTGTTCTTTTCCATAAAAAATGGAAGCAATGCATCCCCCTTCCCGGCGCCCATGTTCCGGTGGAAAAACAAGCATAAACTCCCCCTTTCAATTGTATGCATGGAATGAAAGGGGGCCCGGCGATGAAGACTATTTTTTTCTCCCTCATTATGTTAGGGATTATTGCGGCTCTGGTCAACGGTGAACCGCAACTGGTCATGACCGCCCTTGTGGAATCGTCAAATGCTGCAGTGACCAGGAGCTTTACCCTCCTGGGGGTCCTCAGCGTCTGGCTGGGGATCGCAAAAATTGCGGAGAAATCCGGCTTTCTTAAATCCTGTAGTAAAATCCTGTATCCGCTCTTGCGGTTGCTTTTCCCCAGTATCCCCCGGGGCCACCCCGCCTTGGACTACATCTCCATGAACGTCAGCGCCAACTTTTTCGGGTTTGGCAGCGCCGCCACACCCTTTGGCCTGAAAGCCATGAAGAAACTGCAGGAACTAAACGGCCACGCGAAGGATGCTTCAGAGGCGATGTGTACATTTTTGGCCATGAACACCTCGAATATCACCCTGATCCCCACCACCATGGTGGCCATGCGTGCCTCACTGGACTCGGTCAGGCCGGAAGCCATTGTTATCTCTTCTCTCTTCGCCACCTCCATCTCCACCTTCTGTGCGATTCTCCTCGATCTTTTCATGCGGAGGAGGCGCAAAAAGCCTTGACCGATTTTTTTATCCGTTTTTCCATGTGGGTGCTGCCGATAATGATTGGGCTGGTGGTTCTGCACGGGTATTTAACAAAAGTAGATATTTTCTCCTGCTTTGTCGAGGGGGCGGCCGAAGCGATCACCCTGGTCGTAAAGATCCTCCCCTATATTGTCGCCATCTACTTTGCAGTGGAGTTATTCCAAGTGACCGGCGTTCTGAACTGGCTCCTCCGCCCTTTCCAATCAATCCTGAAAGCGGCCGGAACCCCTGCAGAGATCCTACCGCTCTTAATTATCCGCCCGATGAGCGGCTCCGCCGCCATGTCTCTGGTCCTAAAGCTAATGGAGAAATACGGGCCGGATTCCCTCACCGGGCTCATGGCGGCAACCATTCAAGGCAGCACCGATACCACCATGTATATTACCGGTGTTTACTTTGGTTCCGTCGGCGTAAAAAACCCCCGTTACGCCGTGCTGGTTGGTTTGGCCGCTGATTTTGCCGGTTTTGCCGCTTCAATTTTCTTCTGTAACCTTTTCTTCAGGGGCTAGACAGGGTTTTTCTTCCGCCAATACCGGTAATGGCGGGCTAACAGATAAAACCAGCCTAAAGAGAGGAGAAAACGGCAAAAAGGCGTCCAATGGTCATAGAGTAAAATCCCGCCCTGGTTGAGAACCCCGTCAATTTCCATCCCGGCGACGGCAAAACCCACCAGGTAAAGGGGGAAGACATACCATTCTCCCCCTTCCGGGAGAAAATGAAGGTAAAGCATGACCGCAGGGATCCAGGCAAAGGTCAGCCAAAGCGGAGCGCCGAACAGAATAAAGGGCATGACCCGTTCATAATGGAATAAATGGAATACCTCGGAGATAAGAAAGGTCACGGCTGTACTAAAGAGAAAGCCCCAAACCAGCCCAAACCAGAACAACTCCTTGTACCGCTCCCGGGGGACAAAGATCACCAGTAGAAAAAGGAGAAAAAGGCTAAAAACCGGAGCGTAATACTCGAGAGGAATAACACTCATATTTCAATCTCCCCCAATTGTTTATAGTATTAACCGGCCCGGTTTTTTTCATGAGCAGAGAGTTCGTACTATGGCTGCTGCTGACTTCTCACGACAAATTTTATTTCAACCGCGCTTCATACTCCGTTTCCGCCGCTATGTCCTTCCCACTACCAGGGCGGACTACGGACTTTCACCGGTTAGACTGCGCCCATGTTGGGCGCAGGAAAAAAGTAAGAGCCTGCGGGAAACCGGCTCCCCCAATATCTTTGTTGCTCTCTATAAAAAGTGTCCTGGTGGCAGCTGGGCTTGACGCCACTCGCAAAAAGGCGTTTGACAAGAAGCGCCGGGTGTGCTATAAATTGAATTAAATCTGATAAATTACCAAATTAGAGGGGTGCTCCGGATAACGGGGCTGAGATTAGACCCTTTGAACCTGATCCGGGTAATACCGGCGTAGGGAGAAGACTCATACCCCTTTTGTGGGGTTTTTTCTATCCATTTTTTTTGCCACCTCTCCCCTCCGGTCGGGCGGTTCTCCCGGGGCGCTCCGGAAAAGGAGGCTTTTTAAAATGAAAAAGTCGGGACGCATGCATCTCTCTATTTGCCTGCTGTTTGCCTTATTGACGGTATTGGCGGCCGGGATGATCTTATCTGCCGGTTGCGGGCGTCAGGAGGAGAAGAAACTCACGGTCTATACTTATGCCAGCTTCCCTACGGCCCTGGTCGACCGGGCCTGTGAGGACTTTCAGAAGAAACACGGGGTTGAACTGGTATTCGAATCCTTTAATGATACAGGGACACTTTTTTCCCAATTGATCCGGGAAAAAGAGAAACCCGTAGCTGATGTTGTCATCGGCTTGGATAGTGTTTACTTCCTACGCGCGGCAAGAGAGGACCTTTTCCGTGCCTACCGGCCGAAAGCGGCGGATCACATCCCGGCCGATCTGGTTTTTGACCCGGAATTCCGCTTGACCCCGTTTGACTTTGGTTACGTGCTCCTTAATTACGATTCGGAAAAATTGGCGCAGGTACCCGCCGGCCATCAGGACCTCTTGGACCCGGCTTACCAGGGGAAAATTATCCTCACCAACCCGCTGACCTCTTCTCCTGGGCAGATCTTTCTCTTGACAACTATCGCCCTTTTTGGCGAAGACGGTTATATCGATTACTGGCGGGCCTTGCGTAAAAATGTCCTGGCAATCGCCGCCAGTTGGGATGAGGCCTATGGCATGTATACGGCCGGGGAAGCCCCGATCGTCCTCTCCTACGGGACCAGCCCCGCCTACCACATACTTTATGAAAAAACCGAACGGTACCAGCCGCTGGTCTTGGACGGGGCGGCCTATGCCCAGATTGAAGGGGTGGGTATCCTAAAAGGGAGTAAAAATCCAAGAACAGCGGAGCTCCTTATCGAATACCTGCTCTCCCCGGAGTTTCAGACATTGATCCCGGAGAACCAGTTTATGTATCCGGCCCGTTCCGATGTGGAACTGGACCCCGCCTTCCGACTGGCAACACCGGTTGAAAAATTATTGAACCTGCCGTTGGAAAGTATCGAGGCCAACCTGGACAAATGGCTGGCCGGCTGGGAACAGGCGATAGAAAAATAGACGCCGGTTGCGGACTGTGAAAAACAGGTGATTAAAAGATAAAGCATAGCTGTAAGCTGGAAAAAACAAAAGATGGAAAGGGCTTGATAACGGTCCGGCGCTAGTTGCCGTTGGCCGCCGGCGCCGGACCCTTTTTGATACGAATAGACAGGTGAACGAAGAGACAGAAGGGGACAGGGATAAAGGGTGAAAAGCGGCAATAGGGTGAAAGACGGCAATTATGATGACGTACGCTCACGTGTGTTTGCGCGCGCGCGCGGGGAGAAGCGACCACCAGCCGGCGGACTAATTCGTGCTTGCCGTGAACACTCACGCCCGCACGCACGGGAAAAATGGCACGCAGACCGGAACCCGGTCTACCTTCTCTTGCTGCTCCTCTTTTATCTGCCGGTTCTTTCTTTGCTGGTCAAGGTCTTCTTTGGCGCCGGCTTTTGGCAAGAGTTGACCGGTTTTCTCCGGTCAAAACTCTTTTGGAATACCCTTTCCTTCTCCTGCCGGCAGGCTTTATACAGCGCAGGCTTCAGCCTGTTGCTGGCCCTGCCGGGGGCCTATTTTTTCGGCCGGTTTGCTTTTCCCGGCAAGCGCCTCCTGCGGAGCGCCATGGTCCTCCCTTTCATGCTCCCGGGGATCCTGGTGGTCCTCGGGATGGTAGTTTTTTACGGCAATAACGGCGTCCTCAACCACTGGTTGACTTTGCTCTTCCCGGACCGCGGGTGGCGTTTTACCGGCCTTTACGGCTTCTGGGGGATTATTTTGGCGCATGTTTTCTATAATTTCACCTTTTGCCTACGCCTCACCGGCGAAGCCTGGGAACGGATCAACCCTACCCTGCACGAGGCTTCCGCCCTGCTGGGGGCGGGGCCTTTTTACACCTGGCGCCGGATAACCCTGCCCTTAATGGCGCCGACCCTACTTTACCTCTTTCTCCTGGTCTTTCTCTATTCCTTCTTCAGTTTTACCGTGGTTCTGGTCCTCGGCGGTTATCTCTACAAGACCTTTGAGGTCTTAATCTATATTGAATACAGCAGCCGCCTCCGTTTTGCCCGGGCGGCGCTCATCGCCATCGTCCAACTGCTCCTGCTGGCCGGTCTCCTTTACCTGCAGGCCCTCTCCGGTCGCCGGCGCCGGCGGGAGGGACTGTTTGCCGGGACCCTTCCCGCCCTGAAGTTCCGGGACTATCCGGGGCGGACCATCCTCTTCCTGTTTTACCTGGTGTTTACCGGTTTCTTTTTCTTCAGTCCCCTGGCGGCTGTGGTTGCCCGTTCCTTTTTCTCCCGCGGGCTGTCCGGGGGGCTCCCGGTCTTGGAGAATTACCGCCTGCTCCTGACGGATGGTTTCCGGTTTGCGGTCGGGCGGAGTTTTCTCTCAGTAATCACCACCAGCACCGGCCTGGCGGTTACTGTTTCCGTTGTTGCGGTAAGTCTCGCTTATTACCTGGCCCGGCTCAGGAGAGACCGTCCCTGGGGCAAAGCCGATCTTTGGTTGCAATTGCCGCTGGGCGTCTCCTTTGTCACCTTTTCCTCAGGCCTGTTTATGCTGGCCGGAAAGGTTCTCCCTTCTGTGGTCCTTATTTTATGGGCCCAATTATTCCTGGCCTTCCCCCTGATTTATTCAATGCTGAGAACAGCCCGGCGCGAATTGGGAGAACCCCTGCTGGAAGCGGCGGCCCTCCTGGGGGCGACCCCTGCCCGCATTCTGCAAACAGTGGAATTGCCATTAATGCGGCCGGCCTTGAGTACGGCTGCAGCCTACGCCGCCGCCTTTTCCCTTGGCGATCTGGCGGCCGTGCTCATGCTGGGACGGGGCCGGGTGGTCACTCTCTCTGTGGCTATTTACCGCTTGATCGGGCATTACCGGTTTCCCCAGGCCATAGCCTTGGGTACGATCTTTATCCTTATTTCCCTGCTGCTCTTCTTGTTGATGGAAGGACGTTCCCGTCCACGTCTGCAAGATATTTTCCCCCGGCCGGAGGAGGCTGAAGAAGAATAATGAACGAAAACGAATTGTCCGGCAATGAATTGTCCGGCAGCGAACAACTTTGCCTGGAAATAAAAAAGGCCTACCCCGAATTCCGGATGGAAGTCGCTTTACAGGTCAACCGGGGGGAGATCTTCTCCCTGGTCGGGCCCAGCGGGTGTGGGAAAACCACCCTCCTGCGGCTGATTGCCGGTTTGGAGCAACCGGACCACGGGGTAATAATCCTGGACGGCCGGGAGATAACAAACCTGCCGCCGGCCCAAAGAAGGGTGGGCCTGGTTTTTCAGGATTATGCCCTTTTCCCCCATCTGACGGTGGCCGGAAATATTGAATACGGGCTCAAAGTCCAACACCTGCCCGCCCCCGCCCGCCGGCAACGCCTGGCTGAATTACTGGCCCTTTTCAGCCTGGAGGGGCTGGCCCACCGGCAGATCCAGCACCTCTCCGGCGGGGAGAAGCAACGGGTCGCCCTGGCCCGGGCCCTGGCCCCCAAACCCCTGTTGCTCCTTTTGGATGAACCTTTTTCCGCTTTGGACTACAGCCTCCGCCAGCGGCTGCGGCAAGAGCTGAAAAAGCTCCAAGCAAAGCTGGGGTTCACTGCTATTTTCGTCACCCACCAGCAGGAAGAGGCCTTATCCTTCGGCGGGCGCCTGGGAGTAATGGAAAACGGCCGGCTGGTACAGACCGGAACCGCCGAAGAGGTTTATGAAAACCCGGCCACCCCTTTTGTCGCCGGTTTTTTGGGCGAAGCAAACCTCCTGCCCTGCTCTGTGGAGGAAGGAGAAGGCCGGGCCCGGGTCCGCCTGGAAGGCGACGGCTGTTTTGAACTGCCGCTCCAGGAAGACTTACCGCCCGGAACATACCTGCTGATGGTGAGGCCGGAGGATCTCTCCCCCGGCCCGGTACTTGCCTGGCGGGTAACAGGAAAAATTGAGACCCTGGAGTATTTGGGTTCCGGCTACCGGCTGGAAGTCCGCTGTGGCGCCGGGGTAATCAGGGCTTTTATCGCAAAAAAATACCGGAACCTCCGGGAGGGAGACCAGATCACCCTGGGTTTTGACCCCCGGCAAATCAGGCTCTTCCCTGTTTCTCCCCAGAACAGTAGCGGACCTTCAGTTCCTGTTGACAATTCCCCGGGGATTTAATACGCTATAAGCAGATACGCAATAGACAAGCGGTGCAGATCCATAACAGCAAGAGAGGAGAAACGATGATGTTACTAAGAGAAATTCTGGCCTTTTTGGGTTTTCTGTTGATTACCATCCTCTCCTGGGTTTTCTTCCCTTCCCCGGTAGCCGCGGCCTTCATTCTCAAAGCGCCGGACCTCTCCATCCGTACAGTTGGCGGTAAAATGCCCCCCGGCGATCCATTGGCCGGGAGTTGGAATGTCTGGACCAACGGGGAGATCGGTGAATATATCATGATCCCGTCCGACGGTTCTTACCGCATTGTAGCCCATGCCGCGGGCTCACCCGCCCTGGGAGAATGGCCGCTCATGGCTTTACTCGTCAATGGGGTTAACGTCGGGGTAAAAACCGTCGACAGTGAGAAGTTTACCGATTACATATTCGAAGAGCACCTACCCGCCGGTGTGCACCGGATCACTGTGGCCTTTCTCAACGATGCGGCCGTACCGGAACGTCCCGGCAGTACCCGGTGGGTGGAAGACCGCAATCTGTATGTACGGTGGCTTGAAATACTTCCCTCATCCAGTGGCGAACCCGGTGGTGAACTCCTGAAAGCCGGCAGCCGTGAAGCTTGGGCGGCGGAAGGCCGCGAACGGGAACGCCAACTGCTCCGTATGGCTGACGAGCAGATCGAAAAGCACCGCAAGGCCGGCGCGGTAATCACGGTTTTGGGCCCGGACGGCGCCCCCGTACCCGGTGCGCAGGTCCACGTAAAACATATCCGTCACGCCTTTCTTTTTGGCTGTAACATCTTCCAATGGGGACGCTACTCTTCAGAGAACCTAAATAACCTCTACAAGCAGCGGTTCGAAGAGCTCTTTAACGCGGCAACCCTTGGTTTTTACTGGCGGAGTTATGAATGGGAACGGGGTAAACCCATATATGATTATACGGATCAGGTGGTGGCCTGGTGCACCCAGCGGGGGATCCGCATGAAAGGCCACCCGCTCCTCTGGGACCGTGAGGCGGGAATACCGATCTGGGCCAACGGCGGAGCCGACGACCACCCAGGGCCGGACCTGCAGAAGCGGAGGGTTGAAGAGATTTTGGCGCGGTATGCCGGCGCCATTGAGTACTGGGAAGTGGTCAATGAACCTTCCCACCTGCCTAAGATCAAGATTGACGAACCCTACCGTTGGGCACGGGCGGCCGCCCCCGGCGTCCAACTGATTGTGAATGATTATAATGTCCTGGCTACCGGCACCCCGCAGTTCTTTACCATGCTCGAAGAGGCCATAGCCAATGGTGTTCCCTTTGACGGCATCGGGATCCAGGCCCACGAACCGCGGACCCAGCGTTTCAACTTGGATAATGTCGTAACCGTCCTCGACCATTATGCCACCCTCGGCAAAGATCTGCACATCACCGAGTTCACTCCCACCTCGTCCGGAGCGGAGATCATCAACTCCTACCATACGGGGATCTGGGATGAAGAGACCCAGGCTGAATATGCCGAGGAGTTTTACAGGATCTGTTTTGCCCACCCGGCTATGGTCGGCTTGATCTGGTGGGATCTGTCGGATAACGGTTCCTGGCTGAAAGGCGGGGGGATGCTGCGGCAGGACATGTCACCCAAACCCGTTTATGACCGGATAAAAAAACTGATCCATGAAACATGGCATACGGAAGAAACCCTTACCACCAACGGGGAAGGACGGACCACCTTCCGTGGCTTCCAGGGCGATTATGAAGTCACCATAACCGCCGGCGGGAAAAGAGCCACCTTTCTCTGTCATCTCCCTTCCGATGACACCCCGCCGGCAGAGCGCACCTGGACAATCCGGTTACAGGATTAAGGGGAAAGATCGGGATTACGGCGCGCGCGGAAAAAATCAGGATTAGATTGCGCCCATGCTGGGCGCACCCAAAAAGGACGGGGTTTATCCGCCCCGTCCTTTCTTGCTCTCTTTAACGCTTTTAGTTTCCTTTTCTTCCCTTTTGTCGCCTTTTGTCTCGTTTTGTCTCCTTCTGTCTCCTTCTGTCTCCTTTTGTTTCCTCAGGAACATGCGGTTACACCGGACACGTGAGCCGCCGGTCAGGCCAGGACCAGACTCAATTCCGGCGGGTTCCGCTCCCCTTCTCTACTGGTAAAAAAGACAGCGCTCCCCCAGTGGCTCGTGTCCACCTGCAGCCGGAAGGAGATCTCACCTTTTTCCATCCTCCTCTTTACAGCCTCCGTGACATCGATCTCATACCAAACCCCGATTTTATTAGTGACATTAAAACCGGCAATGAGGTCACCTCCGATCAAAGGAGCTGTCTCCCAGGTCGTGTGGTCCCCCGGCCACTCCAAATCTGAAATATCATAGAGGCTCAGCTGTCTGGTGTGCAAATCGGAGGCATATTCGGCGTAAAGCCGTAAGACCGCCTTTTCCAGCGGGGGAAGACCGCCGAGGTCAAAGCGTAAAAAGGCAAACCTGGTCATTTCGGGGTTCTCATTCTCCAACTTCACTTCCAGGCGGGGAAGGCCCCCCAGTTTGAGACCGGCGTATTCACCACCCCGGACGAAAGTATCGGCTGTGGGGTAGAGGGTTTTATGTTTCAAATTGATGATCACCGAATCCCGGAACTTTTCAAGTTCCTGGTCAAGCCGGTTGACCATCTCTTGCCGTTCTTTTAAAACAGCATTTTCAGCGGCAAGGAGTTCCCGGGCGGCGGCAATTACCCTTTCCAGGACTTCCTTCGCCTCCGGCGGGTATTCGCCATGCCGGTACCCGGTGCGCACATCGACCAGGGCTGCCTCCGCCCGGACTATCGTTGCCTCCAACTCCTGATAACCTTCTTTATAGACAAACGATGCTTGAAAGGCCCTGATTGCCTGTTCAACACCGGCCAAGGCCGCCAGGCGTTCCTCCAGATCGGCCCGGCTGTTGCTTAAAACCTTCCTTGCCGGCAGGATGCCTGCGGCCAGTTTTTCTTTTGCTTCTTCCGTAGTCTGCCCGTGATTACTGCCGGTTTCCGTAACCTCCCTCAGGTAGCGCCCATAATCAAAGGCGGTCAAGAGATCCAAATACCCGTCTTTAGGCGGTTCCTTTTCCTTCCCTTTATAAAAACTCTCCGGCGGTCCCAAATAGCTGTGTTCGACACCCTTGATGTCCAGGATTATTCTTTCCAAGACCACTTCCGGATCGACCATCCAGAAACGTAAACTATGGTACCCTGCCTTTTCCACCTTGTACTGGGTGGCATTATGCCTGATATTATAGATGACCCCGAATTCCCAGGCCTGACAGGTATCATCCGCAGCAAATTCCTGGGGGAAGGTATCGACAATCTGCGGTGGCTGTTCGTCAAAGGAAATTGCATACCGGAGGCCCCGGTCCCGGGTGACATTCAGGGTAGGGGCGGTATATGTTATAACCTTTATATCCCCCGGATTCTCAATATAAACCCGGTATTCCAGGTAAGGTGAGTTCTCCGGCGGGGTTGCACTCAGGCCGGTACCGGGATGGGCGCCCTCGCGCAAGACCACCATGGAAGAGAGGGTCCGTCCATAACCGGGAACTACCTGCCAGCCGGTATCACCAACCACCACATTCTTGGCGTAGTGCTCGGCCTCGATGGCAACATATCCGTTACTTTCCACAAAGGTCCGGTCTTCCAGTTCATTCGGGATTGGGGTTTCCGGATTATGGACAATTACCTCCACTATGGTCTCAATGCCGGTCCCGGCAATCTTAATCCTGCCGTTAACCTTCTTCCCTTTGGGGGCCCGCTCCCAGTCAATATCCACCCAGGCTCTGATCTGGTCTTCAACAAAAGCCTCGTTTATACTCAGCTTGATCCAGGGATCGCTCGTTGTCAGGGTCACCGGGAAGGGGTCGCGCTTCAGGTTAAAAACATCGATATAACGGCGCTCCTGGGTAAAAACCGAAAACCCGGGCAGCCTGCCGATGAAATCGTCTTTGGTCCTGACATGCAAAGACCCTTCCACCGCCACGCCCATGGCCGCCCCGGCTTCAACCACCAACCTTTTGATTTCGGGCATGATATTCCGCCCCGGGGTCTGCCATCCGGTCTGCCCGATATGGGCGTCGGACATGATCCCCTTCCATTTTCCTTTGGCCAGCTTGTTGTTGTAATAAAGAGTATCGGCCGCTTCTTCGGCAAAGATATATTCCGTCAGGTCCGCATAGACGTTGGCTTTTGTTCTTTCCTGGCGCGCGTAAAAATTATTCAGGCCGGCGTAGATATTGAGCTTGAGCACGTTCATACTTCCCCGTGCCGGGTACAAGACCAGTTGATAGTAGGCGTCTTTCTTCGCCGCCGGTAAGGCCTGATAAATCTCCTCAGCCTTGAAGACAATCTCCGTAAATTCCGACAAGACCCTTTCGGCTTCCCTGTATCTAAGGAGGCTATAGGTATCCGGAAAGACGATCTCCGGTTTTCTCCGGCCGTTGAATTTCTTGTATTTCATGACAATCTCGCCGATCTGGGCAGCGTATTCCGGACCAAACTCCCTTTCCGCCCACTGCCGGGCAAAATCAGTGATGTTATCCTTGTGCCATTTGTCGATATCATAGGCCATATCCAGGAAGAACTCGGTGGCTACTTCATGGGTTTTAAGACAACCGACATTAACGATCCAGATCCGGTCGACCCCATAGTCATAAGCCAACCGCATCTGTTGCCAAATCTTCGGCAGCGGCACGGTATTCACCCACCGGTATGACCTGGGCCTGCCGGCATAATCAAAATGATAATATATGCCGTAACCGCCGGGACGGTCCCTCTCTTCCGGTTTGGGCAGCATCCTTATATTCCCGTAATTGTCGTCGGCGAAAAGAATGGTGACATCGTCAGGGATCCCCATCCCTGCCTCGTAATATTGCTGCACTTCTTTGCAGGGGGCCCAGAATTGCGGTACCCGGCTAAGATCGGGATCGATCTTTTCCGCCAGGATCTTCCGTTGTTCCTCAATAATCCTTTCCATGACGGCGATCTTCTCTTCCATCGTCCCGTCCGCTAACAGCGGCGCGTCCCCCTCACCGTGCATCCCGATGGTGACAATCTTCTCATAATCTTTGGCCAGTTCAATTCCGTCCGCCCAGAATTTTTTGATCGCCTCAGCGTTGGTAAGGAAATTCCATTCTCCCTCTCCGTACCTGCTCCATTCGCCCCAACTCCGCATCATCGGATCGCGGTAGGAAGTACCGATTACGACCCCGTATTCCTCCGCTTTGACCAGGTTGAAAGGGTCGTCCCGGAAAAAATTCTTTGGACTCCACATGGCCGGCCACAAATAATTCCCTTTCAACCGCAGAAGCAACTGAAAAATATCTTCATAGAAAAATGAGTTAAAGCCGCCGTACCGTCCCTGTACCCAACGGGTCAAGCTGGGCGCTTCATTGTTGAGGAAAATCCCCCGGTATTTAACGGACGGTTCACCCTGCCGGTAAACCCCCTTCTTAACCACGAGGGTCTCCTTCTTCTCCGGTGTGACATCCGCCCACCAGTACCAGGGCGAGACCCCGATCTGCTCCGATATGTTATATATGCCATAAATCGTACCCCTCTGGTCGCTGCCGGCGATCACCAAACCACAGCCCACCCCCGGTACCGGCTCGGGCACCACCTGGATCAGATAGGCTTCCCATTTCCCCCGGATACTTCCGGCATCAACCTTGCCTTGGGCGATCAAGTCCTCGATGATCCCGCTTTTCCCAAGGGTTCCGATGATCACCACATACTCTTCACCACAACCTTCAAGGGTGTCAAGGATTTTCGGGGTTTGCCCTGTCACCCGCTGGATATCTTCTTGCAGGTCGTAGGCAGCCCTCTTTACCCCCGGATAGCCGGTGGACTCAACAAAGATCGCCGCTGCTTTTTCCCTAAAGACAAGTTTAAAATCGCCCGTATGGTACTTTTCTGCTATAAACCTGCCTGTTGCCGTATTTGGTACCAAACCTCTTCGACCTCCCGCCGGTTTCCCGTCGCTTGGAATTCCATGTCTCACTGGACGGTCCTATTAGTATTTGGTGAAGAAACTGGTAAGTCCTGCTCTTTTCCGGAATTTCTTTAATTTGCCGTGGTTGCCCCCGGCCACGGGCCGGGCCTGGTGACAAAAAATAAAAGCCTCTGCTGGCATCGGCTTTTTGCAACTTCGTGGCAAGCAATTCTATAGCAAGCAATTTCATTGCCATAAGAAATGACTGATTTTTGCCGGATTTCCGGGTCCGCCCCGTCCAGCCTATAGGACCTTGCTCAAAAAGCTTTTTGTCCTTTCGTTCTGCGGATGATTAAAAACCTGGCTGGGCGGGCCTTCTTCAACAATCACCCCGTCGTCCATGAAAAGCACCCGGTCACTGACTTCCCGGGCAAAGCCCATCTCGTGCGAGACCACAACCATGGTCATACCCTCCTTCGCCAGGTCTTTCATGACATCCAGGACCTCCTTAATCATCTCCGGGTCCAGGGCGGAGGTGGGTTCATCAAAGAGCATGGCTTTGGGGTGCATGGAAAGGGCCCGGGCAATGGCCACCCGCTGTTGTTGCCCTCCGGAAAGGTTGTCCGGGTATTCATGGGCTTTTTCCCGTAAACCGACCTTGTCCAGAAGGGTATAAGCCCGTTCCTCAGCCTCTTCCTGGCAGAGTTTTCTGACCTGAACCGGGCCGATGGTGATGTTTTGCAGCGCCGTCATATTCGGAAAGAGGTTAAACCGCTGAAAAACCATGCCCATTTCCGCCCGGACTTCATTAATATTGGCATTTTTGTGATCCAGTATATTGACGCCCTCAATAAATATCTGCCCGGCACTGGGCTCTTCCAAAAGGTTGAGGCAGCGCAAAAAGGTGCTTTTTCCCGAACCGCTGGGTCCAATGATACAAACCACTTCGCCCGGCTCTACATGGGTAGTGATACCTTTCAACACATGGAGGCTGTTAAAACGTTTATGCAGGTCCACAACTTCAATCACTGGTTTTCAACCTCCGTTCCAATTCGGTCACAATTTTTGTAAAGGGCAGGGTCATCATTAAGAAAACGAGGCCCACGCCAAGCCAGGTTTCGGTCGGCCGGTAAGTCCGGGTCACGATCACCTGGGCTTTCCGGACCAGTTCCTCCATGCCGATGACGGAAACCAGCGAAGAGTCTTTTAACATGGCAATAAACTCATTACCCAGCGGGGGAATGACCCTCTTGACCGCCTGGGGCAAAATGACATGACGCATAGCCTGCCAGTACGACATCCCCAATGACCTGGCCGCCTCCATCTGACCCCGGTCGATAGATTGGATCCCGGCACGAATAATCTCCGCAACGTAAGCACCACTGTTAATACTTAAAGCAGAGAAGGCGGAGAGAAAAGGATTGAGGGGAATGGGGTTCCCGTCGCCAAACAGCGAACCCAACACCGGTGGCAACCCAAAATGAATCATAAAGATCTGGACCAAAAGCGGGGTACCGCGGAAAAAATTCACGTAAGCCCCGGCAATAATGTTGAGAAGCCGGGCCGGCACCACCCGGGCCATGCCCGCAAAGATGCCAATAACAATCCCGTTAAAAACCGAAATCATTGTCAGGAAAAGCGTCATCACCGCCCCGAGCACTAAAAGGGGGGCGATTTTCCAGAGGTAATGGAGGGCGGTTTCCGCCAGGGAAAACCGGACCGCGTTTTCACCGGGTTTAACCTCCACATTCCGGCTTTCTTTTTTGTATCGGGCCTTTGCAACTTCAATTAAATACTTCCCCGGTGAAAGGCCTCTGATGGTCAGCGGCGTCACCCCGTCATAAGGCTCGCCGTTGATAAAAACTTCCGCTCCTTCCGGATTGGAAGTAATCCTTAAAACCGTCTCTGTGCCGGCCGTATCTACGGCAATTTCCTGCGCCTGACTGCTGGAGGCGGCAAAGAGAAGGATTATGGCTATGACCAGCGGGGCTAATAACATTTTTGCATGCTTCATCTGCTTTTTTGATACACCCTTCGTCTTTTCTCCGCCGGCGAACCGGTACCCGGTGTTATCCCGGCGATTGTGTTCCTGCCAGTTGCCTTTTCCGGCCTGCAGCATGCACGCATACAGACCTACGGCACGTGCGCATATACTAAGAGATGTGGTCAAAAAACCCGGGGGCTCTTTGACCACATCTCTTCTCCAACTTCTTACATGGACCTGTATTTTTCGACCAACTCGCCGAGTTTGCCATTCTCTCTAAGAGTGGCGAGGGCTTTGTTGATCCCTGCCAATAATTCCTCGTTGCCCTTCTTTACCCCAATGCCGTAATTCTCCACTTCAGCATCGGGGATTTCAATCATTTTCAAGCCGCTCATCTTCGAAATCGCCTGGTAAGCTACTAAATCGTCCATCACGGCAGCGTCGGCATTGTTATTCAGCAACTCCTGGATCGCCTGGGGATTGGTATCAAAACGTTTCATCCGTACGCCCTCAATTTGACTGGCATAGAGATCACCGGTTGTCCCGTTCTGAACGGCAATTGTTTTGCCTACCAGATCCGCCGATCCGGTTATGGAATCGTCGTTTTCCCTGACGACAATCGCCTGCTTGATCGTGAAGTATGGGTCGGAAAAATTAATCTGTTTCATCCGTTCCTCGGTAATGGTCATCGCCGAGATCAGGCAGTCGTAATTCCCGTTCATCAGCCCGGGGATGATCCCGTCCCATTGGACATTTTGCAATTCCAGCTCTCTGCCCATCTCTTCTGCGATCATAGCGATAAGTTCCATGTCAAAACCGGCAAAATTTCCGTCCTCATCAATATACTCGAACGGTTCATAGGCGGCATCTGTTCCTACCCGCAAGACCGCCTGCGCCTCTTCTTGCGGTTTGTTCGTAAAGACAATGACCAGCGCCACCACGGCCACAACAAAAACAAGCAGATAGAGATAACTTCTCTTCACCCGTTAGCACCTCCATAGATAATATAGATAACAATGGACAAGCCTCTACATTATATATTATAATACACTAAAATCACACAGTGGTAAAGGATTTTCTCTCCGGCCTGCTATCCCTTTCCCCGGAAAAGGCGGTTTCCCGGGGGATATAAAGAAAAACCGTAATAAGACGCGAAAATGCAGCAAAAGTTTTATGTGACGCGTACGAGTATCATAAAACTTTGTGTTATTTTTTCAGGTCCGTGTAAAAACTCTCCCCCTTCTCCCAGCCGTCGCAAGAAAAAACCTGCGCCAGGGTGGCGCTTAAATCCGCAAAGCTTTTTCTGGTCCCAAGGTTCCTGCCTTTTGCAACCATTTCGCCGGTAACCAGCAAAGGCACATACTCCCTGGAATGATCGGTGCTGGGGGTGGTGGGGTCACACCCGTGGTCCGCGGTGACAATAAGCAGATCCTCCTTCCCCAACAGCCCGGAGAGTTCTCCCAAAGAACGGTCGGCTTCCTCAAGGGCGGCGGCAAATCCCCGGGGATCATTACGGTGGCCGTAGAGGCTATCAAAATCTACGCAATTGGCAAAGATCAGCGCCTCCGAATGGTCTTCCCTGGCTATCTTCAGTACTGTCTCCATGGTTTTCCGGTTATTTCCCGTGTGGTAGCTTTCGGCCAGGCCGCGCCCGGCAAAAATATCCTTGATTTTGCCTACTCCCACCGTTTTTATGCCGCGGCCGGAGAAAAAATCCAGCAAGGTTTCGTCCGGCGGCGCCAGGGAAAAATCTTTCCGCCGTTCCGTCCGGCGAAAAGCCCCCGGTTTGCCGGTAAAGGGCCGGGCAATTACCCGCGCCACCATATCCTCTCCCACCAGCATTTCTCTGGCTGTCCGGCAAATATCATACAATTCTTCCGGCGGGACTACTTCCTCATGGGCCGCCACCTGAAAAACACTGTCCGCCGAGGTATAGACGATCAGGGCGCCGGTGCGCATATGTTCCGGGCCTAATTCTTCAATAATTTGCGTTCCGGAGGCCGGCTTGTTTCCCAGCACGCCACGGTTGACCGCCTCCGAAAACCTTTTTATCAGCCCGGGAGGAAATCCATGCGGGTAGACGGGAAACGGTTTCTCCAGCACAAGGCCCATCATCTCCCAGTGCCCGGTGGTGGTATCCTTCCCGGGAGAGGCTTCGGCCATCCGGCCAAAGGCCGCCGCCGGGCCTTCGACCGGCGGGACTCCCATAATCCCGGTTATATTTCCCAGGCCCCAGCCGCCCATTACCGGGAGGCTTAACCCCCCCACCGCCCGGGCGGTATTCCCCAGGGTATTACTGCCTTCGTCGCCGAAACGGCCGGCATCCGGCATTTCCCCGGCGCCGACGCCATCCAGAACGATCAGGAAAACACGTTTTCTGGTCATAGCCGTATAGTTCCTCCCCTTTATTATGCTGGATTCTCCTGAAGACAAGCGTCCGCAAAAACATTTCATGTTTTTCCCATGTCTCTTCCTTGAGTTTTTTCCTGTTCCTCTTTCATAATCGCCACCCCGGAGCTGGTTCCCAGCCGGTTGGCGCCGGCTTTGACCATCTCTTCAGCGGTCCGGCGGTCCCGGATCCCGCCGGAGGCCTTAACGCCCATTGCCGTTCCGACCACTTTACGCAGCAAGGCCACATCTTCCGCTGTTGCGCCGCTCTTGTTGAACCCGGTAGACGTTTTAACAAAACCGGCGCCGGCCTCCTTCGCCAACAGGCAGGCTTTTACTTTTTCTTCATCCGTTAAAAGGCAAGTCTCAATGATCACTTTGGTTAAGGCCTGCCCGGCGGCGGCATCCACCACCGCTTTGATATCCCGGAAGACCAGTTCATAATCGCCGGATTTCAAAGCGCCGATATTGATGACCATATCCACTTCGGTCGCGCCGTTGGCAATCGCCTCCCGCACCTCCACGGCTTTGGTCAAGGGGACGCCGGCGCCCAAGGGAAACCCGATCACCGTACAGACTTTGACGCCGGTCTTTTCGCACGCGCGTAACAATTTGGCGGCCAGCCTGACATGGACCGGGTTGACGCAAACCGTGGCGAAACCGTATTCTTTCGCTTCCTGGCAGAGTTCTTCAATCTCCCGGTAAGTTGCTTCCGGTTTCAAGAGGGTGTGGTCGATGATTTTGTTGAGATCCATATTTATCACCTCAAAGGCTGGGGTCATATTTCATGTTTTTTCTTATTAATTTCCGTATTGGTTTCTATTGTCCTACCGGCGACAAATTTTGGGTCAAAAAAAGGTCATGGTATTTCAGGAGTTTTTCTTCGTGCCCGCCTTTTATGACCAGGTGATGGTTGCCCAGTGGCCTGCGGAGAAGTTCCTCCGCCTTCTTCGGGTCATAAAATTTTAATGTAACCTGGGTGCGGCAGGGGTTCCCGCCCTCACTATTACTTTGGTAGGTTGTGAGGGCGGTATAGATTTCTTGCAGGTCTTTCCCGCCGATTCGAAAAAGGGTATAGTCATCAGGAGGCATATGGCCCTGGCAGGCAGCGCCTATCCCCGGCTCAAAGCGGGAGCACGGCTTATGGCTACTGCACATTGTTCTTGCGACTGCACAGTGGGCCAGGGTGATTAAGCCCTTTTCCACATCAACCATACAGGGGTTGGCCATAAAGGAGGGCTGGCCGGTCACCTCTTTTGCGATCAGCATCCCGGTGGCGGTAATAATATCCCCCTCGCAGGCAGCCATCACCCCATCGTTATTCAATTTCGCCAGGGCATAATGGGCGGTATTCTTCAAAACAGGCAACAGGTCGAAACAGTTAATGGCAACGGCATCCACCTCATATTCGTCAACAAGCTCTCTTAAGGCAAGATAGATTATGGCGGCTCCTTTCAGATCATCGGCTCCATCCGCTCCGGGCTCCGCCACCCCCCTGTTGCCGACTGCCATCTCTTTAACCAGTTCTGCAGAGCGGGAATCATCCTGGAGTTCTTTATACCTCTCGGTAACCGCGGAAGAAGGAATATCTACTATTTCCGGGCCCCAGGTTTTCTTAATCAGTTCCTCTACAGGAGTGGGAAAAGGATAGCCAGTGAATTGCTCCTGCCCGATCCGGCCAATCCTGCTTTGCCGCACTTCATTTCCGGCGGCACAGATTATCAGCAGTTGGCGCAGGTCCTTTTTCCAGTCGCCGACAGCCTGGACCACCACTGCTTTTTTCCCTATCCCCCGGAGATAGGCAAGGATCTCCAAAGCGGCAGAGAGAGAATTATCCAGCGGGTGGGCTAAAAGAATGACCGGCCCCGGCTTGTTTTTCCCGCACTCTACAGCCGGGATCCCGGTTCCACCGTTCAAGACCAATAAGACCCCTGCCTCTTCGTCTTCCCCGTTTCCCTGGGAGACTCGAAATTCAAACCCTTCTATAGTGTTGAGTTCGTCAATAAATCTATCCGCCCTCGCCCACATCTTTTCCGGCTGCTTGCTTGCTGATAAAACCGGTATTACCGGTATTTCTGTCATGATTTAACTCACTCCTATGCTTTGATTTTTATCTCCTACCTTACTACGTTTCTTCTTTGATTCTCTTTTTCGTATACCGGTTGTAAAAACGGCGCCAATAGCAAGCTACAATTAATTAATGAGGTGTTGGTCATTCATTCTTTTTTCCGAGGCTTCTTTCCCACTGTCTGCCTATTTTTCCCGTTTGTAGCCCAACCTTTCGCTTATCTCACCCGCGGCTGCTCTTATTTCTTTTATATACACCCGGGCTTGTCCCGGACCAAAATCCCATTTGGGGCCAATCAAGGTCAAGCTGGCAACAACCTCACCACGGTAATCAAAGACCGGTGCGGCCAGTGCCGCTAAATTAATGTCCCTTTCTTCCACAGATAAAGCATAGCCTTGTTCTCGGATCCGGGAAAGCTCGGTTTCCAGTTGCTCTCTGTCCGTGATGGTTTTTTTAGTAAAACGGGGCAAACCGAATTCCCGGTAACACCTCTCCCTCTCTTCCGGCGGTAGGTATGCCAGTAAAAGCTTGGCAGAGGCGCCGGCATGAAGGTGTATCCTCGCCCCTACTTCGGAGGCGATCCGGATGATACTTAGCCCGTCCACTTTTTCAATACACACCTGTTGCAAGTGGTCTATTATACAAAGGATAACCGTCTGGTTGCATTTGCGGCTTAGCTCCGTCATCACCTCCTTTGCTACAGTCCGCAAATCCATATTCGCTTTAACAATCTGGCCCAATTCAAAAAACCTCATCCCCAAACCATATTTCTTGGTCGCATTATTCTGCTTGATAAAACCGTATTCTTCCATACTGTGCAATAACCTATATGTAACACTCTTGCTGAGACCGGTCTTTTGGGCAATCTCCGTAATTCCCCATTCATGCTTTTCAAAATTGAACAACTGAAGGATCCGGGCTATTCTCTCAATTATTAAAAGCGGTTGCTTTGCACTCATGGCAAAACCCCCATCTTTGTTCCGCTCAGCGGAACGATGTTTTTTCATTAATCCGATTTTAACATGCAGATATAACCAATGTCAAGAAAATAATCCATATTTTTGTAGTTGGGATTGGGGGGGGTATACTGACAATGCGTCACCGGGGCAGTAATCTGTGGTTATTTGTGAAGAATGAAGAACAAGGAGGAGCCCAAGGCGCCTTGGAAAAGGTCTTCAGTGGACCGGTATGTAAATCTTTTTATCCATTTACTATTCGAACTCGGTAAGGTACTTCCAGTACCGGACCGGCATATGTTGTTTTTGTAATTTTTCATTCTTCCGCTCTTCCAGAGCGGTAGAGGTAAAATACTCCTGCCACAGCTCCCGGCAGAGCATTTCCTCTTCATCTTCGCTACCGGCCTTCCTCCCCTGGAGGGAGGCGGCCAATTGGTCGCTAATCTCAACCCCGCTCACCAACCGGCATTCCCGCCCGTCGTAATAAGCGCCTAAATTGCGCCGGCGGTCATGAATGAACCATTTCTGCCCGGCAAACCTGGCGGTAAAATGCGGGACTAAAAGGGCCAGGATATTATGGTCCGGCTCGATCGGCGCATAATAGAAGTCACCGTCGCATTCGTCTATACTTGCGTGCGTGTTCCCGCATGACGATAGTAGAGTATCAGCGACTTCTGCGCCAGGGTCACCGTCGGGCGTATGTGCGCTGGTACACGTGTTCGGGCACGCGTTTTTCCACGTGCCAACGCGTACCTGCCGGAAGCGGAGAAAGCCATGGAAACGATGGACCTCATAAGCCACTTTCCTCGCGGTTTGCGTAATCGCGCCAAGCACCGCCATAATCTCCCGGCTACGGGCATGCGAATTACCCCCCGCCTTTCTTCCCGCGGGCATCAGTAGCCTTATATAAGAAAGGATTGTTTTTTCCATCCCGGATTCAGAGAGATAACAATAGACGAGATTCTGAAAGGCCTGCCGCGAAAGGCGTTTTTGTAAAAAACGCCGTAGTTTCCGGGCCTTCTCCGGATCGGTGGCGATAACCTTCGCGGTGGAAAAGAGCGACGGCCTGTACCGGCGATTATTAGTAATCTCCGCCACCTCTTCCCCGCTGAATAAACCCTCATACAAGGCGGTGAAGAGTCCTTCCAGACTCCCGTCATAGACATAGGTCAGCATCGGTCTCCCCTCCGTATGACTCCAGGCCGGCGGCAAAATTCAATGGCAACTGCCGCCCGGCCAGGGATTCCTTCTTCTTTACCCCGGCCAGCAACCGGGCGCGGATCCTCTCTTCGTTATCCAGTCTCTCCAAAAAACTTCCCCGGCAGGTAATAAAATACCGGGCCCTTTTCATCACCACCCCGAGTTTTGCCAATTCCGGAAACCCCAGTGTTCCCCAGCGGCGGGCGGAGATGATCCGCCGCGCCGACTGCTCCCCTATGCCCGGTACCCGCAGTAACATCCGGTACGAAGCCCTATGGATCTCCACTGGGAAGAAATCCAGATTGCGCAGGGCCCAAACGGTCTTTGGATCCAGGTCCTCATCTAAAAACGGCGCCGGCGTCTCCAGGAGTTCGTCCGCGCTAAAGCCGTAAAACCGCAGCAACCAGTCGGCCTGGTAAAGACGGTGTTCTCTCCGGAGCGGCGGCGCATCAATCGCCGGTAACAAAGGATTTTTGGCCACGGGGATAAAGGCGGAATAATAAACCCTTTTCAACCCCATTTTCTTGTATAACCCTTCGGAAAGCCTGAGAATCTGCAGGTCCGATTCGGGGGTGGCCCCCACAATCAACTGGGTGCTTTGTCCGGCCGGGGAAAAAGCCTTTGCCCGCTTAAATTTCTTTTTTTCTTCTTGATTCGCAACAATTCGCTCATTTATATAAGCCATGGGTTGCAAAATCGCTTCCTTATCCTTCCCCGGGGCCAAGAGTCTTAAACCCCGCTCCGAAGGCAGCTCAATATTGACACTTAACCGGTCGGCATAAAAGCCGGCTTCCCGCACCAGTCGCCGGTCGGCGCCGGGGATGACCTTCAGATGGATATACCCGTTGAAATTATCCTTCAGACGCAGGTCTTTTACAGTCCTGAGCAGCAACTCCATTGTGTAATCGGCCGTCTTCAACACCCCGGAACTCAAGAACAGACCCTCAATGTAATTACGCCGGTAAAAACCGATGGTTAGCTTCCTTACTTCCTCCGGGGTAAAAACGGCCCGCGGCAGATCATTACTTCTCCTGTTGATACAGTAGGCACAGTCATGGCTGCAGCAATTGGTATAGAGGATCTTCAGGAGTGAGATGCACCGCCCGTCCGCGGACCAACTGTGGCAGATCCCCATCGCCGCTTCAGCAGAATTTCCCAACCCGCCGGGGGTGTTTTTCCGGTTACTTCCCGATGAGGCACAGGAAACATCATACTTGGCGGCGGAAGCCAGGATACCCAGTTTTTCCAGAAGATCCATTCTCTCGCCTCCGAACACATGTTCTTTTATATTATAACACAAACATTTGTTCGGGGCAACAGGTCCCGGCCCTCGTTACTTGTCGCTCGTCACCCGGGGTTTGGCGCTCGACCCACTCGTTGTTCGACCTTCGTCGTTCTCCCTCGATGTTCAATGCCTGTTACTCGACGCCCATTGCTCATCACCCGGCGTTTACAAAAAAACACGGATACTTCCGTGTTTTTTTGTATGCAGCGCTAAAGAAGGCAGATTCTGCACTTTCCCAGATCCGCTTCTTCCAAACTTCGCTCCCTTTCTCATTTTTTACGGTTCACCCTCAAGCCGGTTTTCCTACCGGCGGGACATCCGGCGGCGTCTCGCGCGGGTGTCCATCCTCCCCGGCCAGGGCCAGACGGAACCCGGTAGTTTCCAGCGCCAACAAAAGCGCTTTATTAATCGGGTAACGCGTTTGGCCCAGGGCGGGGTTGAGGAGAGAAACTCTCCGGGCGTAGGATGAATTGATTGGTACAGGCAGGCCACTCTCCACCTGCGCTTGCAGTCTTTCCCGCAGTCCGGGATTTTTCTGAGTAATCCTGCGGCAAAGGGAGATGACCGGCTGCCCGTATTTATCCTCCACCGCGGAAAACCCGAATAAACGGCATAACAACGGTCGCCAGGCGTAGAACCGGCACCCTCCTTCCGGCTGAAAAAGGGCATTCTCATTAAGAAGCACGCAAGGAGAGTCCGGCGCCGCTGCAGCCGCCCGGGCCAGCCAGAATTCGGCTTTTCCCGTCTGCCAAAGATGAATGCTCAAAGGGAGAAATTCAAAGACCGACACCTCAATGTTGGCCGCGGACGTCCGGCAACATTCCCGGCAAGAGCGCAAGCAGTCCACTTTCCCCTGTTTCTTGAACTCGTTTGTTACAGTATCGACTTCCCGGTAAAAAGCCAGGAGGGCTTCTAATCCTTCAAACGATACTGCTGGGTTGTTATTATCTGCTTGATTGATAATAAACATCGGTGTCACCTTCCGGTAATAATTATACCGGACAGATGAAGAAAAACAAGAACCTAAATTAATTTTTACATCCGGTTTTGTCCATAATAGTTTTCCAAAATATGTTGACAATTTAATAAGTTTACAATATAATTAAAAAAAATCTCTTATAAGGAGGTATATTTAATGAAAAAGATAACATCCATTTTATTAACTTTGGTGCTTATTCTCTCCTTTGCCAGTGTCTCAATGGCGGCAGACCAAACCATTACGGTGAACCCCTTAGGCCTGATGGGCGGAGTTTTAAACGCACAGTACGAGAAACCTTTGGGCAATCTAAACAGCCTCTTACTTTCCGCGGGTTTTGTCAACGTAGGAGTTGTTAGTGGATTTGAAGTCGGCGCCGGTTACAGAAAATACTTGAAGGGAGAAAGATCCGGTCTTTTTGCCGAAGGAGATGTGTCCTTTGTATCTGTAAGTGCACCGGGAACTTCTGCCACAGGATTTGCAATTCAGGGACTGTGTGGTTTCAAATGGGTTTTTGACAAGGGCTTCACTGTCGAAGCCGGTGCAGGAGGATCCTATATCACAGCTAAAATGGAAGGATACACTTTTGGTGGTTTCGGGCCTGCACTTCGCCTGGCACTGGGATATACCTGGTAATCGGCACGAACATACACGAAAAGACGGCTGACTGAGAAGGCAGCCGTCTTTTCTTTGGCTGAATTGCAGATTATCCCTTTGCCTGTGCCTTATCCCTTTGCCTGCGGCGGAGGATTTTTCTGGAAACGTGTTATATTGTCTTATACCGCGCACGCAACAGTTTCTCCACCGTCTCCCGCATGCCGTTTTTTATAATCTCAGCTAAATAGCGAGATACGGCCCTTGTTAAGCCGGGGATCCCATGCAGGTTCTCCCCCCAGATCCCCATATTACCCAGAATTTCCGCTACCAAACTGAAAAGGCTCTCTTCTGTACCGTCAAACCTGCTCCAGGCCTTCGCAAACGCCGCCAGGATCTCCGGGCGGTCGGCGATAACATAACCGTTTTCGCCCCGCTTCCCCTGTAACCCGTCATCGACTTCGCCGGGACGGACGGTTTTGCCGCTGTGCGTACCTGTATCAACAGGCCTGTTGAAGACCAACAACCCCGCCAGGGTCAGGAGGATTGTTTCAGGCAATCGTTCATTCTCCGCGCCGGCTTCTCCAGATGTGCGATTGCGATGTGCACTTGTGCAGTACTCACCGGTGCGGTCGGCACCGCGTGTATGCGTATTGCCATGCGCACCGGTGCGGTGCGCACGTGGGCGCACATGAGCCAATAGCACCGGGATTAGGCGCTCTTTAAACTTGGTGACGGAATTCAGGGCAATATCTTGCAAATAATGTTTGTTATGGGGGTTGGCGAAGCGTTCCATTACCGCCTCGACAAAACTTATCTTTTCGGCGTCGGCCAGGGCAACGGTGGGGTAGATCTCCTTTATCCCCTCCCGGATGTAATCCCTTAACAAATCATCCTCCATTACGTCCTGGACCGTATCGGCCCCTGCCAAAAAAGCGACGGCCACCATCATGATGTGGGGCCCGTTCAGAAGACGGACTTTCAGGTCCCGGTAGGGGGTGACATCTCCCCGCTTCACATTTAAGCCGGCTTTCTCCAGGGGGAATCTCTTAGCTATTTCCGGCGGGCCATCAATGACCCAAAGGTGAAAGGGTTCGCCGATGGTCAGGAGGGGATCCTCGTAACCCAGTAAGGACTGGAAGTATTCTGTCTCCTCTGCAGGATAACCGGTGACAATCCGGTCGACCAGGGTGTTGCAAAAACGGTTATGCTGCTTTACCCAGGCGCTAAACTCCCCAGGCAGCCGCCATTCGGTAGCCAGCCGCAGGACGATCTCCTTTAGTTTCTTGCCGTTATCAGGGATCAACTCGCAGGGGATGATGGTCAGGCCGGCTTCCGGGCTACCCCCGGTTGCCTGAAAACGGTGGTACAAAAGGGCGGCCAGCTTCCCCGGGAAAGAGCGGGGGGTCTTCCCCTCAATATACTCTTCCGGCAGGTAGGTGATGCCCGCTTCCGTTGTGTTGGAGATGATTAATTCGATCTCTTCTCCTTCACCCGCCTTGAGCAGTTCCGGCCAACCGGTGTAGGGGTTGATCCCTCTTGATACCGCGGAGATGATCTCAACCCTCTCCACCTTTTTCCCTTGTTCGATGCCACGCAGAACTACGGTATAAAGCCCGTCCTGCCGGTTCAAGGCATCGATTAAGCCCTCCGGGAGCGGTTGGACCACGACAACCCTGCCGTTGAAGAGGCCTTTTTCATTCATCTGCTGGATCATCCAGCAGGCAAAGGCCCTCAAAAATTTCCCTTCGCCAAACTGGATCACTTTTTCCGGTAAACCTTCCTGCAGTGCCAAGCTCCGCGCAGCCATACGGGCGACTCCGGCCGGCATCTTTCCTTCAGCCGAAACCTTTCCCTTAGCAGGCGCCTCTCCTTCAACCGGCGCCTTTCCTTCAGCCAGTGCTTTTTCTTTTACCAGTACCGCCCGGCTTAACCTTTCCATTCACTTTCCCTCCACAGTGGCCTGGAAAGCAACATATGTCTCCGCACCCGACCCATACAGGCTTGTAAGTTTTCCGGTTTCTTGCTTCCCCCGGCATACACCGCTTTCCAAGTTTCCTCCGTGCCTGCGCTACCCAACTTATTATAATGCCATTCCTAAAGGTATACGCTATCCTTAAAAATGACCGCCATCCCAAAAATATACGCAATCCTTGAAGATAGCCGCCATCTCTTAAAGATATATACCATCCTTAAGGATGGCCGCCATCCTCTAAAGATATATCCCATTCTTTAAGATGGTCGCCATCCTCTAAAGATATATCCCATTCTTTAAGATGGTCGCCATCCTCTAAAGACATATTCCATTCTTTAAGATGGCCGCCATCCTCTAAAGACATATTCCATTCTTTAAGATGGCGACATCTCTTGTGCCGTTAATCTCATTACGGGTATAAGCCCGACCGGAGGCGACGTCAATGACATAGGCAAACAACTGGTCCGCCAGTTCAGTAAGGCCGCTAATGCCGGTCAGGATCTCCCCCGCATCAAAATCAATCCAGTGCTTCTTTTTCTGATAAAGTTCGGAAGTGGTTGCTATTTTCACTGTCGGTACGGGACCGCCGTAAGGGGTTCCCCTGCCGGTTGTGAAAAGCACCAGTTGCGCACCGGCGGCGGCCAGGGCGGTTACGGAGACCAGGTCGTTCCCAGGCCCCTCCAGGAGGTGTAACCCGGTTTTCTGCAGGCGTTCCCCGTAGGAAAGAACATCCACCACCGGCGCAGACCCGGCCTTTTCGATACACCCCAGGGATTTCTCCTCCAAAGTGGTGATACCGCCGGCTTTGTTCCCGGGCGACGGGTTCTCATAAACCGGCTGCCCGTGCCGGAGGTAATAATCTTTAAAATCATTCACCAGCTTCACTATTTTCGCGAAGACCTCTTCCCTTTCGGCCCTCGCCATTAGAATCGTTTCCGCCCCAAAGATCTCCGGAATCTCTGTCAAGACTGCGGTCCCGCCGCGGACGAGAAGAAGGTCGGAAAACGCCCCCACCAAGGGGTTGGCGGAGATCCCGGAGAAGCCATCGGAACCACCACATTTTAAGCCCACCTTCAATTTGGCGACGGGAACCGGTTCCCTTTTAAAACCGGCGGCATAACCGGCGAGTTCTTCCAATAGGCGCAATGCTTCAGCGGTTTCATCCTCAACTTCCTGCGCGGCAAGGAATTTGACCCGCCTTTCGTCGTAATCCCCGAGGACCTTTTTGACCTCATCGATATGGTTGTTTTCACAACCGAGACCAAGGACCAGCACGCCGCCGGCATTCGGGTGGTGCGCAAGGCCGGCCAGGATCTTCTGGGTATTCAGGAGGTCGTCCCCCAATTGGGAGCAGCCAAAGGGGTGGGGAAAATGATAGACCCCGTCGATTCCCCGCGGCTCCGGGCGCCCCTTGTCACTGAACCGTTCATCAGCGATTCTGGCGATGGTCTCCGCTGTTTTGTTAATACAACCAACGGTATTTAGTATCCAGATCTCGTTACGGATTCCCACATCCCCGTTTTCCCTGATGTAGCCATTAAAACTGGCCTCGCCGCCAGGAAAAACCCGGTCCGCCTCCGGGCCCGGTGACCGCAGGCGCTCCGGCCGGTACGAATAATCCAGCGTCCCGGAGAGGTTGGTCTTCAGGTTGTGGCTGTTCACCCACCCCCCGGCGAGGATCGCCGCAGTGGCGTGGCCGATGGGGTGGCCGTACTTAATGACATTTTCCCCTTTGCCGATTTGGCGGCGGGCAATTTTGTGTCCGGCGGGGATATCGGTCTTTAGGAAAATAGTCTCACCGCCGGCAGTAACCGCCTGCCCTTTGGCCAGTGGTCTTAATGCCACCACCACATTGTCGTCCTTATGAATCAATAAACAATCGGCTTTCATTGGTCCCCCCGCTTATCAGTTTGGTCAGAACTTAACCAACCCGTCGACTGCCACCGGCAGCCCGGTCTGTAGGGAAATGTTCCCGGCAATTCCCGTTAGAATCGACTTGGCCCCGTCAATATGGGAGGCGGCGCGGTTAAACTTATCCTCTCCCGGCGGACCAAAAATATCCCGCAGCAACAGGGGGTCACCGCCGCCGTGCCCACCCTGGCCTTCATCGATCTCCACTAGATACGGCTGCCCAAACATCGGCAGCACACGGATGGTGTTTTCCTCCTGGAGACCCCCTTTCATTACCCCCTTTTCCGGCCTTTCTTTCCCGGCATTAATGGCAGATTTTTCCCGCACCGTCACCTCGATCCGGCCCTTACTGCCGTTGAAGGCAACAATATAGCCTTCCCAGGGCAGGTAGGTGTTGAGGGAATAGGTGAGGAGGGCTTTGTTTTTATAAGTAACCAGGACAGCCAGGGTATCCTCGATACTGATCCCGTCCCCGAAGACGCTTTGGTCCCGGTGGTAACCGTCTTCTTTCTCCGCCGCCAGGTACATGGCGGCCAGATGCGGGTCTTCTGTTAGATCGAGGGCAAAGGGGTCCCCCACCGCGTTTTCACTGCCGTAAGCCCGATAGTAAAACTTGGTTAGGCCCCGGTTTTCCGCGTTTTCCCTGCCGTAGAAGCGGAGACCGCCCCTGGCGTAGACCGTCTCCGGTTCCGTGTCCAGCCAGAAATTGACCAGGTCAAAATGGTGGGTGGATTTGTGGATCAGGAGCCCGCCACTGTTGCGCTTGTCCCGGTGCCACCTGCGGAAATAGTCGGCCCCGTGGTAGATGTCAAGAGCCCACTCAAAGTGGACGGAGAAAACCTCCCCAATCACACCGCTCTGGATCAACTCTTTAACCTTGGTGTTGGTTGGCGCGTAACGGTAATTAAAGGTCACCCGCACCTCTCTCCCGGTGCGCTTAACCGCGTCGATGATCGCCTGGCACCTCCCGGCATCAATCGTCATCGGTTTCTCGGTGATAATATCACACCCCAGTTCCAAGCCTTTGATAATATAGGTGTGATGGGTCCGGTCAATGGAGGCGACAATGACAAAGTCGGGTTTTTCTTTTCTGATCATTTCTTCGTATTCATTACTTAAGTAGGTCGTAACCTTGTGGTATTGGTATTTCTCCACCAGCAACTTGTTGGCATAATCCATCCTGGTCCGGTTGATGTCGCAGAAGGCCACCAACTCACTGGTCTCTCTGTACTCACCAACCAGCGCCCCGTAAAAAAACTCGGCCCTGCCCCCTGTTCCAACCAGAGCATATCTCTTTTTCGCCATCCTCTATTTCCTCCCTTACAAAAATGGATAGAGTCCTTCCCATTGCACCGACCAGCTACCGTCGTCAGGAAACCCCGGCCCCCCGCTGTACGTGCCGGCGCGGGCTGGCCAGCCGGGCGGGCGCTGTAGGCCCTGCCACCCGGCGGCCATCATTGCCACCGCCGTTAATAGCCCACCGTTCCCGGGCAAATAGGCGCTTAACCCCGGGTACTGGTAATTATGGCCGTTCGGGAGGTAGGTGTTTTTCGGTGTCTCCATTAAGAGAAAAGCCACGGCCAGCGCCTTTTCACCCAGGCGTGCGGCGGTCATGGCGCACATGGGGAAATCCCATCCCCAGGCCGTTTCCCATTGCCAGCCGGACCAGACCCGCTTCAGGGTGTTCCTCATAATCGCCGGGTCGATTAATCTCCCGGGCAAAACTCCCATGGCCCCGACCATGGAAGGGTGATCCTGGTTGTATTTGCTGAAGGTCTCCGGGCAATTCTCATGGGCGAGATAGACCCCGGCCCTATGCGGCGGTTTGGCGATTTTTGCCGCGACTTCTTTCCAGTTCTCCGGATTTTTGAACGCGCAAGCACGCGCGGCGTAGTTATGTGTGCCGCAGCCATAGGCGGCGCGATCATCCGTACCAGAACTGCCGCCTTGCCTACCGTACCCTTCTTTGCCGTGGTGTGCATTGGGCTCTAGGGCGCGCAAACGCTCAACCCAGGCCAGGGCTATTTCAAGCCCGGTCTGCCAATACTCCAGCTCAAAGGTGGGGTTTAAACTTTCTTCCGGTTTATGGTTCTCCTGCGCCGGGATCAACGGCGGCCCCAGCAGGTATTCGTCCCTGTGACGGTCATAGACCGCATAGGAGACCATAAAAGCAGCGGATTCGAAGACAATCTCTTTATACTTCTCCAGTATCTCCCGGTCCGGATGCGCCCGGTAGCATAATTCCGCCAGGATAATCGGTTGCGGCTGCTCCCAGATGAGCAGCGGCGAGATGGGCGAGGGGCTCTGTTCCCCGTCCGGCCCCACCGTCTTTGGCCAGCGGGCTCCGGCGTAACCCTGGGCGGCCGCCAACTCCCGGGCCTTGGGTAAAATCCTCCGGTACCACCAGAGGCTCTTCTCCAAAAGGTGGACCCGGCCCCAGAGGGGGAAATGGGCCGCGTGCCACCAGTGCATCTCCAGATGAAACTTGCCGTACCAGCTATTATACATCAACCCTGTTTCCTGCGGCGGTAATGACCCGCCGCAGTGAACAGCCGTTAGATACTGGGAAAGCACCACTCTTCTTTCCAGTTCACGGGCGCGTGGGTCCTTGCTCCCGGCGAATTCCACCGCCCCGCCGGTGAGCCAGAACCTTTCCCAGTGCCTTTTCGCCAATTCCCTGGCTTCAGCAAAATCACCGGTCTTGGCGGATGTTGGCGCAAAAGCCACAGTAAAAGTGAACTCCCCGCTATCCAGGGGCGCCAGGAGAAACTCATGACAGTGCCCGGGGCGCATCCCCGCCCACCGCTCCGGAACCCCGCGGAACTCCCCGTTCCGCCAGGACCAGGCCACTTCGTACCGGTCCTGGTCCATACTCCTTAACAACCGGAGGCTGTTGGCGTTGCGGGCAATTATCTCCGTGCGGTGCCGTTCGCGGTGTTCCCAATCAAGGTCGATGGCTTCCTCCCATTTATCCGAGAGCATGTCGGGGGCGGGAAATTTCAAGAGCACCTGTAGGCGCCCTTCCTTTATGAGATCGGAAATGACCCGGACCGCAATCTCATCATTCTCCGGGTGGACAACAGTAGTCACCTGCACCGGCCGGCCGGCGACCGTGAAAAGACTGTGCAGGCAACCCTCCCAGAGGTCCAGTTCCTGCCTGATCCCTGCCACCTCCGTTACCCGGGCCAAAGTCCCGTTTTCTTTGTAGAGCAAAAAGGAAAGCCGGCCCAGGTGAAGGCGGTGGGGGTTCTGCCGTAGCCAATGGTAGGCTTCTTTCCTCGCCCCCGGAGCGACGGGGTAATAAACCTCCCGGCCATAGGTGGCAAAGGCCTGTAACTCCAAATCTTTGTAGGTATAGTACCCGGGAGCAACGGTTGAATGCCACCCCCAAGTGGACTGGGTTCCGAGGGGGACCTCATAGCTTCCGGGGAAGGTTTGCAACCCGGTAAAATCAGCGGTAAAGGCAAACTCATGGTTGCCGATGGAGAGGGGAGACAGCGGCTCGATTCTTGTGATTACCGGATTGTGCCGTCGCACCAAGGCTCTCCGGTCAATCATTGACAACCCCCTCCTTCCCTGCATTTTTCCCATTTGCCAACCCGCCGGTTGCACCCATCCATATTCGCATTTAATTTATATGTTTATCTCCGGTTCCGGCCGGCCAATTGCAGCCGGCCGTTCTTCTCTTCGAGTTCAATAAAAATAGGCCGTTCCAACGGGGTAACATTGGGCGAATGCAACGCCAGCATCAGCTTGTTCGTGAACGTTCGAAAGAGCATCCCATGTCCGCCGTCGTTCCGGTAGAGGGGTTCCCCCTCATGGCGCCACGGACCGGTTATCACCCCGGTGACGGAGAAAGCAACACCCTGGGCATAGACGTTATGGATAAAGCTGCTCCAGAGCATCAGCAGTTTGTTACCGGCGGTCCGGTACAGAAAGGGGCCGTCGGTCACGTAGTTATCCGGGGCTTTCCTGCTGTGGTGTTTAAATGGGGTGGGCCACGGGGCTTCCGAGGCGGAAAAGAGAACCACCGGTTCCCCCCGGCTCTCTTTCAGATCTTCACTTAACCTTACGGCACAGATCCGGCCGTCGCCAACCTGTACCCATTCATGGCAAAAGACCAGCCAGGGTCTGCCGGCGTCATCCAGATAAACGGTGCCGTCCAGGGAAAACCAGTCCTCCGGGGTTACCGGCCCGTTACTGTGGGGTTTGTACGGACCCGCCGGGTCATCCGCGACCAGTACGGCGGTTCCCCGCCGTTTGTTGTCTTTCCGGAGAAAAGTGGCGAACATATAATAACGGCCTTGGTATTCATGGACCTCCGGCGCCCAGAAGTTCTCTTCGGCATAAAAGTCTTTACCCGGGCGAAATGCCGGAAAAGGTCCCGCCCAATTCTCCAGATCCTCTCCTATGTATAGATCAAACCCGGTCCCCCGCCCCCAGATATCCGGGTCGGTGCTGCCGAACATATAATATTTCCCGCTCTTTTGGTCCGGGAAAACAAAAGGATCACGGATTTGGATCTCCGCATTTTTCCACTTTTTAACCATACTCTAGATCTTCGGCGCCCCGCTTTTTTCCCCTGCTTGGTCGGTGACAAGTAACTAATCTAGGCCGGTCATCTTTGTTTATATACAGATATGGCGGTATTCTACGCCGCCCCTGATTTTATAGAGAAGAAATCCATCTGTAACAATGGGGAGAATCAGGGAATACCCCGGTGCTGTATGCGAAAAAAAGATGTTTTTTTGCCCAGTATCTGACGATAAATTATTCAGCAGTTATTATTTAGCCAGAATAAATAACCGGAGATAAATGGGGAAAAAATCACCAGCGCAACGGAGGGAAATGAATTGTACAAACACCATCAAGAAGCAATTGAGAACATTACCGTGAAGATGAAGAAAAACGAGGATGTCCTGGCTTTGCTCATCGCCGGTTCAATCGCCCACGGGTTTGCCGCTGCCGATGCGGATGTGGATATAATGATCGTTGTTTCCCAGGAAGAATACGAAAGAAGGTATGACGAGAAAAAGCTGGTCTATTATGAGGGGGAGAGCTGCAACTATGAGGACGGGTACATCGACGGCAAGTATGTAAGTGTCGACTATATCAAAGAAGTAGCCAAAAACGGCAGTGAACCTGAGAAATTTGCCTTCAAAGATGCTTACCTCGCCTTTTCCCGAATACCGGGGCTGGAAGAGTTAATTAAAGAGGCCACAAGGTACCCGGTGGAATATAAAAAGGCCAGGATGAGCTGGTTTTATGCTAAATTCCGAGAGTGGTACTGGTTCTATGAGGACGGGCTAAAGAAGAAGAACCCCTATTTGATTACGACCGCCATCGCCAATATGGTGCTTTGCGGCGGGCGGGCGATTTTAGCCTATAACGAACTGCTTTTTCCCTATCACAAATGGTTCCTCCGGGTGCTGGAAGGCGCCGCGTATAAGCCGGACAACCTTATGCCTATGATTTACCGGCTACTGGAGGAGAGATCCCCGGCAGCAGCAGCGGCTTTGGTCAAAGCTATCGACAGCTTTACCGATTGGGGGATCAAGAGCACGGATTGGGCGCAGTTTGTGATGGGGAAAAATGAGTTGGGGGCTTTGTAATAGATAATTACGGGCAAACCCTAACGCATGCATCATGCGTATACATCTCATCATCCGTACTCATGTCATTGTGAGATGTCTGCGCAAACGGTAAATTTACGTCTTCTTTTCCCGCGTAAGCGTCGCAATCATACATGCGTCGCATGTCATTTCCAACGGCTAACTACTGCTAAGTTCAATATCCTCTTCGCTTTCCGGGCGCAATTTTTGCAGTAGCTTGGTAAGCAGTTCTTTAACTTCTTTCGTGTTTAACTCCTGATAAAAATCGCCGCCGAGCGTCTTTTTTACGTCATCCGGCACAAAATAGCTGTATATTACCTGTTCAATGCCTATTTTTTCGCCTTTCCGGAAATAATCGAGGTATTCTTTCTTTCTCAGATCCTCCGCATCCAAAGTAAGCATGTCTTCTATAGCTTCTATTATTACTGCCTTTTGCTCTTTGGTTTCATATTGGATTTCAATTCCTTCAAAAAAATCGGCGGTATTATTCTTTTTCATTTTACCCCCTAATAATAGAATAAAAATTAATATTACCGGCAATCCCACAAGAAAAATCGTACGTACCTGCACGGTTTTATTTTCCCCCATGCCGTCACCTCTTTTTGCTTTTTATTCCGCGCACTTTTCCCATAGACATTTTATCTTCGCGCTTCCGCGCCTAATACCATAATATTACATTTTCCGGCCCTTGGCGTATCGATTTTGTCCCACCCGGTGGCAAATAATCAATCGTGTGCGCTTGCACTTATAAATTACAACTCATTTCAGATCATGCACTTGCTCAAAACGGAGGCTGTTTTTCTCCATTACCATAATGGCCTTTTTCTTGTCGGCGCGGCCGGTCCGGAGGCAAACCCCGCAGTCGGAACTTAAGGAACGGGGCACCGGTATTAATTTACTCCGAATTTTCTCCTGCGCCAGTAGCTTTTCAGCGCGCAGGGCATAACTGGAAGATTGAAACAAAAACACGGAGAAGCCTTGCCCTGCCATTTTACGACCTCTTTGTCAACTGGTAAACGGCACGCACGGCTTCTTCAATCTCTTCGCTAGTGTTGAAGGCGCCCAGACCAAAGCGGATTGTTCCCTGGGGAAAGGTCCCGATGGTCCGGTGGGCGAGCGGCGCGCAGTGAAGGCCGACCCGGCACAAGAGACCGGACTCTTCATCCAATCGTAAACCGGCTTCGGAGGGTGAAATATCCCGGAGGGTAAATGAAACCACCCCCGTTTGTTTGGTTGCGTTCTTTGTCCCGTAGACCGTAACCCCTTTCAATTCTTCCAAACCGGCCAGCAGTTTGCGAACCAATTTCTGTTCTTGCCTGCGGATTTTTGCCACGCCCTGCTCCCGCAGCCAGGACAGGCCGGCCGCTAATCCGCTTAAACCGACCACATTAAGAGTACCTGATTCCAAGGCGTCCGGCCAGAAATCCGGTTGTTCCTCCTTTTCCGAATGGCTGCCGGTTCCACCCTGCTTTAGCGGGCGCAATGCGTCCGTAGCCACCCGGTTGCCGATGGCTACTCCTCCGGTGCCCATCGGACCATAGAGCGACTTGTGACCGGTAAAGCATAATAGATCAATAAAATCCTTTTTCATGTCAAGAGGATAAGCCCCGGCGGTCTGGGCGGAATCCACCAGGAATAAAAGGCCGTACCGCCGGCAAATCCTCCCGATTTCGCGCACGGGCAGGAGTGTGCCCACCACATTCGAGGCGTGATTTATTACTACCATTTTCGTATAGGGTTTAACCAGTTTGTCCACTTCTTCCGGATCTAGTTCACCTTCAGGGGTGCATTGGGCTACCGATACCGCCACTCCGGCTTTCTCCAAATACCGCAAAGGGCGGATTACGGAATTATGCTCCATACTGCTGGTAATGACATGATCGCCGGGTTCCAAAAGCCCGTGCAGGCATATGTTGATCGCTTCCGTTATATTGGCGGCAAAGACAATTCGCAGCGGATCGGGGGCGTTAAAGAATTCTGCCAGGGCTTCACGGGTATTATAAACGATCCGCCCGGCCTCCACGGCCAGCCGGTGTCCGGCGCGGCCGGGATTAGCCCCCACCCGTTCTGAAAAATCCGCCATCGCCTGAAGCACGCCTGGAGGTTTAGGCCAGGAGGTTGCCGCATTATCAAGGTAGATCAGTTAATTCACCTCCCACCGGCGCCGCATGGCAAAACCGGTAACTATACAGAACGCCAAACCGAAAAGAACCACCGCTCCGCCCAGGGTTTGAATTCCGCCAACCGTGCCGCAGGCCGGCCGGTCAATCAGGGAAAAATTATGGACAAAAGCAGCGCCGCTGAACATCCCAAGGATAAAAACCGTTGCGTCAGTGTCGCCCTCCCCGGAAAGAAAGAGTTGTCTCCCGGCGCACCCACCCCCCAGGGTAAAAGCCAATCCCGTAAGGACTGACGCCAACAGGCCCCATGCATACTGGTGAAGACCGGCCGCGGCTTCTACACCCACGGTGAAGACTTTCAGTGTCGCGCGCACGCGCGCGAACTGGCCGGATAAATAATACCCCGCTCCGGCGGTAACAGCCATCGCCGCAATCCCCCACAAAAAATCCGCATACTTAATCAACATGAGATCCCGCACCGCGCCAATCACACAAAACCTGGTGCGTTGGGCAAGAAAACCGGTGAGGAGCCCGGCAAAGAGCGCCACATCAAGCGGAGCGCTTAAAGAGGAGGGTTCAACCCAACTCCGGAAAGGAGCGGCGGCGTCATTCACCCGCAAATCAGCAAGAAAGACGAAAAGGAGCGCAAGCATGAAGAGGGGCATCAGCCAGGCGTTAATCGGGGGCAACGTTTGCTTTCCGCCCAGATCAAATCCGGATCTGATAAAGCCCACCCCAATCGCAATCCCCACCACCAGGCCGAATAAAGCCAAGAGAGCATTGAGATTGCCCCCGGCCAGGCGCAAGATTATCCCTATCGGGCAACCCATAAAGGTGAGCGCGCCGATCATGGCAAAGGCCCCCAGAAAAAAACGGATTAACGGCGAAGAACCGCCCCTGGCTTTGAACTCCCCGAAGAGCAGCGCGGATAAACTGGACCCCAGGACCAAACCGATAATCTCCGGCCGAATATACTGGCCGCCTTCGGTCTGATGGAGACCCAGAGCCCCGGCGATATCCCGCTCAAAACAGGAGATACACAAACCGGTACCCGGCGGGTTGCCGAGTTTCTCCAAGAGAACCGCCAGTAACCCAATGGTCCCGCCGGTGAGAATGAGCCCCGCCCGTGAAGCAAATAAACGAGTAAGCAAACCACGCACCGGCTGTTAATTCCCTTCTTCGCGCGCGTCCCCGCGGTAACGATAAACCTTGATCCCTGATGCACCCGGCCGGTAGCATGTTACAAAACGTCCGTCATGCGAAAGGAAAACGCTCCCGATTCCTTGATCAATAATCTCCACCTGCCAATTCTTCCCGCCGTCGCCCGTGCGAAAAGCGACAAGCTGCGGCGTTCCGCTTCCGGTCAAAGCCATAACGGCCAAACCGTTTTCCCGATCAAAAAAGCGTAGCCCGGCGGTGGTTGCTTCCATAACGGCGGCCTTCATCCCCGGAAAATCTTCTCTCGAAAGCGCCAAGGACTCCCAGGTTTCCCCCTGATTCCCGGTGAAAAATACCATCCCGGTTTCATCCAGGATATAACCTTCACTTGCGGATAACGGGGAAACCGCTTTGACCTTTGCCACGCCTTCGGGCAGCAGAAGTTTATGCCAGCTTTTGCCTCCGTCCGCGGTTGCGCTGAGTGCCCTGTTTTGATAGACCCATCCTGTATTCTCATTAATAAAACCCATGGGGCACTCTCCGGGAATGGTTGTATAGCTTGTCGACGGTTCGAAACTCCGGCCGCCGTCTTTACTCAAGCGGAGCCCGCCGGGTGTAGTAAAACTCTGACCTGTCATTCGTCCACAGACCCAGATCCGGCTGGTATCGATTACTTCAACCCCATAAAGGCAACCGCCGCTGCTCTCCGACAATGTCCACGTTTTTCCGCCGTCCGTCGTAACGTTGGTTTTGCCTTTTCCGCTAAACCCTCCTGTTACACCGAAATTTTCATCGAAAAAGGCCGCCATCCTCACCGGTTGCGAAACAGCCAGCTGCATAATCAATTCCCAAGAACCTGCCTCCTGGTTTTCTTGGGCGGCGGATAACGGCAGTAGCCCGCAGGCCAAAACAGAACAAACGATAACAATAATCCCAAAAAATAATCCTCTTATCCTCTTCAAGAACAATCTCCCTCCCAAGATTAAACTTGGGACTATTATAGAAAATAAAAAAAAAACTGTAATCATACTTTTGGGT
>DUNX01000035.1 GCA_012839115.1 Bacillota bacterium | reverse complement strand
ACTTTGGCCGGCGCCCGGTTGATCTCGTCGGCCAGGATCAGGTGGGCAAAGACCGGCCCCTTCTTGGTGGTAAACGTGCCGGTCTGCGGGTTATAGATTAAGGTGCCCACCAGGTCGGCGGGGAGCAGGTCCGGGGTGAACTGGATCCGCTGGAAATCGGCGCGGACCGCCGCGGCCAGGGTTTTGACGGAAAGCGTCTTCGCCAGACCGGGCACGCCTTCCAAAAGGACATGGCCGTTGGCCAAAAGACCGATCAGCAGGCCGTCGATGAGCTCCTCCTGCCCGACGACAACCTTGCCGATCTCCTCCTTCAGCTTGGGAATGAAACTGCTATGTTCTTTAATCGCTTCATTGATGGCTGTCAATCCTTCCAACATGCTCAAACCTCCCGGTCTCTCTCCTGGGCGCGCAGGCATGCGCGTTCCCGTCTGGTATTGGTTCGTAACGTAACAAAGAGAAAAACTCGCCAGTAAATTATCGCCTATTATAAAAACGTAACGGTTCCTTTTTTTGTTCCGCCGCCCACTGTACGGGCCGGGTGCGGGCAGAGAAAGCAGGGTCGTGCGCGGCGGAAAAGAGTCTTCTCCTGCCGCGGCGCCCCTGTCATCTTCCCGGCCAGCCACGGACACCGGTTAAGAGGCAAACCTATTTAAGCGGTATCCCTATGGAAATGCGGTGGCCTTTAACCCTATAATTGCCCGGCCCCCGATGGGTAAGACTGTCGTATTCCAGCCGCAACCCGTCATTACCAAAGAGATAAAACCTTATCCCTGCACTGAAGGAGGAGTAAAAACCGGAAGTCAAGCTTTTCGAGTGGAAAAACTCATCATTGAGCAAAGCAACAGCCAATGCGTTGGAACTTTTCCCGGGTTACAGGTTCCCTTTCAAACTTATCTCCGCCGCCACCCGCCGCATGCCGGTGATTGTCTCCTGGATCACCTGGTTCAAGTCCATCCCCAACAGTTCAACGCCTTTCATGATGATCTCCCGGTTAACGCCGGCGGCAAACGACTTGTCCTTCCACTTCTTCTTTACCGACTTAACCTCCAGATCCAAAAGGCTCTTGCTGGGCCTGACCAGCGCGGCGGCGGCAATCAACCCGGTCAGCTCGTCAATGGCGTACAAGACCTTTTCCATCCGGTGGACCGGTTCCACCTCTGTACAGATTCCCCAGCCATGGCTCTGCACGGCATGGATATATTCATCCGGCCACCCTTCCGCCTCCAGGAGCTCCTTGACTTTCTGGCAGTGCTCCTCCGGGTAGCGCTCATAATCCAGATCGTGAATCAGCCCGATAATCCCCCATTTTTCCACATCTTCCCCAAACAGATCGGCAAAACGCCGCATTACCGCTTCTACCGCCAAGGCGTGCCGGATCAGGCTCTCATCCTGGTTGTACTTCTTAAGCAAATCTAAAGCCTTTTCCCTGGTAATTTGATCGCCGGTCAACTTTTTTGCCATTGGCAACCCCTCCTTTTCCCTGCAAGTCTACCCAAAACCTATAAAATAAATCATACCACCAAATGCAGGAAAAAGAAAGCCGCTGTTGTATATAAATAATAATCCGGGTGCAAGCAGCCTGGCAATTGGTCCTCAGAAAAATATAGCTGCAAAAAAGGAAGTGACTTTATGAGCCTGGCCTCGTGCAAAAACCCGCTCATTCTCTTTCAAGGAGACAGTATTACTGACGCCGGGAGGAACCGGGAAGACCATTGGAATTTAGGTTGCGGTTACGCCTTGTTCGCCGCTGCCTGGTGCAAGGCCCTCTTTCCCGGGAGCAACATGGCTTTTCTCAACCGGGGGGTCAGCGGCGACCGGACGGTGGACCTCAAGGCCCGTTGGCAGAAGGACTGCCTGGACCTCGAGCCCGATCTGGTCTCCATCCTGATCGGGATCAATGACTGCTGGCGGCGGTACGACCACAACGACCCCACGCCGGTGGAGGCGTTTGAAGCAAATTACCGGGAGATCCTGGAGCAGACCAAAGCGACGGGCGCGGAGATCGTCCTCTGCGAACCCTTTGTCCTGCCGGTCATGGCCGGCCAGGAGAACTGGCACGAGGACCTGGGCCCCAAGATCCAAGTCGTCCGGAAATTGGCGCGGGAGTATGAGGCCACCCTCATCCCCCTGGACGGGATCTTTGCCCGGGCGGCCACCCTGCAAAAACCCGCCTACTGGCTGCACGACGGCGTCCATCCCACCGAAGCCGGGCATGCCCTGATCGCCCGCGAATGGTTAGGGAGTGTTTTTAACCATGAGTACCTGTAAAATCACCATGCTTTGCGCGGCCCTGTTGACAATATTACTTCCTATACAAGGGGTGTACGCTGTGGAAAGAGAAACGCGGTCAGTGTCCGGGTTGCCCATGCCTCCGGTTGAGGGTACTCTCCCCCGGCCGGCGGGGACCCCGGGCAACCTGGTGGTCCTCGACTGGGCGGGTTTCAAAAGCGCCCTCACCTACACCTTTGACGACGGCCAGCCCTCCCATGTCGCCCACTATCTTGCGCTGAATGAAATGGGGGTTCCGCTGACCTTCTATGTCTCAACGAATTGCAGTTGGATCCCCAGCTTCGATGCGGTTTGGTCCATGGCGGTTGAAGACGGACACGAGATCGGCAATCACACCGCCAGCCATCCTTATGCCAACCTGAGCGGGAGCAGTTTCGGGAGGCCTTTGGGCAGCCCCGAAGAGGAGATTGACACCTGCACCAAGTATATTAAAGAGCACTTCGGCCAGGAGGACGTCTGGACCATAGCCGCCCCTTACGGGGATACCGGCTGGATCGAAGTGGCCAAGACCAGGTTCTTCCTGAACCGCGGGATCGGTATGGGCACGATCGCCCCAAACAGCAACGTAAACCCCCATAACCTCCCGTGTTACATGGCAAAAACCGGTGATACCGCCGAACTCTTCAATGACCTGATTGACTTTGCCCGCGAGGACGGCCACTGGCTGATCTTCTGTTTCCATACGATCAGCCCGACCCATGACAATTGGTACGCCCCCGTCGAACTCAAAGAGATCACGGGCAGCATCGACTTTGCCAAAGCCTTCGGGGATGTCTGGATTGATACGGTCGCCAACATCGGCGCCTACTGGGCCGGCCAGAAGGTCTTTACTTCAGTAAAGCCCACCCAGTCCGGGGAGGAGACAACCTGGACCTGGACACTCCCCCCCTTCTTCCCGAAAGGGAAATACCTGCGGGTCACCGTGGACGGCGGCACCCTGAAACAGGGCGACAAGGTCCTGGAATGGGACCCCCACGGCTATTACGAAGTCGCCCTTGACGAGGGCGTGCTGACGTTGGTACCGTGAGTGTTGGGGCTCTTGTGACAAAAAACAGCCGGGCAGTTTCCCCGCCCGGCTATTTTTTTTGCTTGCCCGTTTTGTTGTTTAGGAGGTATAATTCTGCTCTGTCCAGTCCACCAACTTGTCGTTCTCAAAATAAAGGGTGTAGATTGTATAATTGAAGCTTTCCCCGGTGAGCCGGCCAAAGTCAAACATCTTGTCACTCCTATGCGTATTTTCTATCACATATTCCCAGGAGGTCAAGGAGTTGTAACTATCGGTTACATACGGGCTGCCGCAAACAGCCAGCACCTCTTCTTTTGCCATGCCTTTTTCTATTTTGTTTACGGCAAAATCTTTATCCCGGTATTCATCCTTTATCTCCAAATCCCCGTATTCGTACTGGTACAGGCTGTTGAGATCATAGATCTTGTCAATCTCCCGCATCTCCTTCTTCAGATCAATATCGTTGAAATAGCCTGCCAGCAATTGGCGGTTATGCTTTTGGACCATTTTATACATGTCTATGTAATCTATGCTCTTTGCCGCTATCATCCTGTTGCCGAAGTAGGCGGTAAAAGCTCCTCCAGCCACCAATAATGCCGCCGATGTGCTGGGGCTGGCCGACGAAGTACCGGACTTGTTACCTGAAGCGGTAAGCCACAAGAACCCCGCGCCAAGGGCGATTAAACCCCCATAAAACAAGGTTTTCCCTCTTTTATTTGCTTTTACTGCTTCTTCAATTTTATCTTCAGAACCCAACAACTCATAAAGCTCGGTCTCAGTGAGCGCCCGCTCTCCAGTAAAAGCCCGCCAGGAGATCTTATACTTGGTATTCGTGAGTTCCGGCTCCCTCCCAACATAGATCGTCCTGCCGTCGTGCAGCTCAACATATTGGCTTGGACCAACACTTGTTTCCGACCCGGATTTATACATCTCGACAAGGTACGGGTACAAACTGACTTTCTCTTTGTTATACTCCTTAAACCGGTTAAGGGCTTCATTCTCGCCGGCAAAAACCGTCAACGGCAGGTTCAAGGTCACCATTGTCACAATTAAGACCAGGCTGATGAATTTCTTTACATTCTTCATCTTTCTTCCCTCCTTGATAGTTCTCGCTCTCCCTGTGTTATCTTTTTTTATGATATTTTTCGTTTTTATTCTTAATTTTCCTGCTTCTCCCTGTTTGTTGGCAATTTCAGCCAATACCCACGCGAGAAGAGCAACGGAAAGCATCTCTCGGCAACGCTTCATCGACATAATTCACCCACGCCCCCATATGTGAGGGCGACGAGGTGCATTGGGACCTTGCTAAGTCCGCATCCCGTGTTTAAATACATGTCTGCAACCTCAGTTGGCGTTTTTAGCCTACCTATGAGGAATTGTTTCAACCCACGCTCCCTCGAGAGGGACATCTTTTCTAGCTTGTGATTGCGCCTCCGGTTCTATGTCGTTTCAATCAATGCCCTCGCGAGAGAATGCGACATTTTTATTGTAACCTTTTTCTACCAGGAAAGCAAGTTTCAACCCACGCCCCCGCACGGGGGGCGACATTATCGTCTAGAATTCCCCACGCCCATGGCGATGTTTCAATCCACGCCCCCGCACGGGGGGCGACTTTCAATCGTCGATCCCTGATTTCTTTGTATTTGGTTTCAATCCACGCCCCCGCACGGGGGGCGACGTCTTATACGAGTAGTGTTCTAGGCAATCTGTTGTTTCAATCCACGCCCCCGCACGGGGGGCGACGGTAATAGGCACGGCCTGGGGACGAGGGTTAAAGGTTTCAATCCACGCCCCCGCACGGGGGGCGACGGCAATTAAGGAAAGTGGAAGCATTAATTGCTAAGTTTCAATCCACGCCCCCGCACGGGGGGCGACGAACGACGAACCCCACCTCAGGGCCGCGCTTTGGT
>DUNX01000146.1 GCA_012839115.1 Bacillota bacterium | reverse complement strand
TCTCTTCATCCTGTTATTTTATTGGTTTACTTGCTTTGAAGGTCAATGTGAAATCCTCATACTTTTAATTTAGTGAACTTCTTTCTGGAAAGTTTGGCTGGTTATGCATTAAAAACCCACTTTTTTTACTATGCAACATAGTTCCACACATTTATTCCACGTTCCTCTTGACAACAAGCCTCTTACAGCATGTTTTGAGGCATCAGCGGCATCAACCATTCTGAACAAGGAGATATTCTATGTAAGTATGTCTGATGCTTGGCATAGAAGCCTAACATGCTGATTACTCATTGTCAAGAGGCTTTCGCGGCATAAACACTACTTTTTATAATTTAATCAAGTTAACCTGTTTTCTTAATATCATACAGGAATACCTCATTGTAAATGTGCTTAAATATCTTTTCTACTTTATCGATATATTAATTCTGTTGCACATCGATCATTAAAAATATTTCTAATAGCCTTCCTGCCCTCAGTAACTGCACATCCTTCAAATGGACGAGTCGCTTCATGAATTTTATATGTTTTTTGCTTTTTTAGTTTACTCGGAACCTTACTGGCAACCCTTTTGATAGCATCCACAATTTCTTCAAACTTCTGTTCAGGAATAACCCCATATAGTAATTTATCTATAGTGGTATAAAGACTGCCACTGAATTTCTCTGCAAGAATCTTCGAAAGATTGTTTGCCCCTTTTATTGACCAACTCATTTTCCTTCCTTTCATTCGTTGAGCCAATACATCGCATATATTGTGTTCCATCGTGCCTAAATGCCTGTATAAAAGCCCTTCCGGTGCTTCTGGCATCTTTATGTCTTCTCTTAAATGGTAAGGTCTTAATCCCTCCTTATTCGCCGTTAAATATCCCTCAAGCGTCTTTAACTTCTTAACAGGCAATTCTTCTCCACCACATTCATACATAAGTTCCTTTATGCGTTCTAAGGCTTTCTCTTCCTCACCCTCATGAAGCTGCTTTATCAGCTTTACGGCTTCTTTTTTGTCCGGTACATTCCTCAAAACAGCCTGGCTCTTGTGGAAGGGATCTAACTGATAATAGACACCCTCCTCGCCAAGCCCTTCTTTTATCCAACTTGCTCCATCTCCATTAACAATCTTAGTTTCAATTTCATCCACATTATACTCTTCTGCTATCTTTGTATCTCTAAGTTTCTTGAACTTACGGGAATCAGTAAACCCAGCACATACACGTTTGTTTTTTACCAAATAGGCTTCTTTCTTCCCACTTCTCCTGACCCATCCTTCATACGTCACTGAAAGCTTCAACTCTTTCTTTCGACCCTTTTTAGGCTTGTCTTTTCCTTGCATGCAGAGCCAAACACCATCTGCTTCTTCAAACAATACCTTTACTTCTTTTTGGCCATTAAGTTTACAATCCTCATATTGCTTAATTTTTTCATCTTCATGTTTCTCAATCCGCTGACCTAACTCCTGCACTATATTCCAAACAGCCATATGGCTTACATCCTGGTTCGTCATTTCTTTTATGTTCTGTGCAGCCTTACGCATAGAAACGTTTGTTGCATTTTCAACCATCTTCTCAACAAGGTTTGCAGACATGTGACCTATAGTTTCCATTTCCAGATATTCATCAAGCAAATATCTGTAGCTTTTCTTCCCGTTTTCATCAACATATTCATAAACCCTTCGATCAATCTCCACGGGTCCCATGATTGTCTTAATACAAGTATGCTTGAACACCTTGAATCTAAAAACTTTTTTATCCCTTTTCTCCAAAAGCATTTTATCTAAATTTGTCAGAATCTCTGTCATCATCTTACATGCCTGTTCACAGGCATATTTATATATTTTTTTCTCTAAATCCTTGAAATTAACACCGTTTCCGTTTACACTTAGGTTATACATAAATCTACTCCTATCAAT
>DUNX01000034.1 GCA_012839115.1 Bacillota bacterium | reverse complement strand
GGACGTACGAGGAGTTTCTAGCCCAGAAGAATTCGGCGACCGGTCAGAAGGAAGAAGAAATCCAGGCCCAAATCAACCTCTTGGAAAACCGGTTAGCGGAGATCGTGGGACGCCTGGCGCTGGCTTCGCCGCGAGACGATCTTGAGGCCCTTGATGAGGAATACCATGTGGTGCTCGGGGAGTTAAAGAAACTAAAGGGGAGGAACGAATAAAAGCCATTGTAAGCCGTATGGTCGTTATTATTCCCAGTATTAGAAATGTCGTGATGGTCTGGAGAATGTCGCATAAAATCTGATTATAGAATCTGACTCAACTGCCGGAACGAACGGACCTGAACCCCGTTATACCGGCGGTTTTCTCTGTTAAATAATATAGGTATAATACCAAGTTCAGCGGCGGATTTAACTCTATCTGGGTGGTCGTCAATAAAGATGCATTCTTCGGCGTTCGCGTCCATTTGCTCAAGGGCATTTATATATATCTTTTTATCGGGTTTTCTCACCCGTATGCTGCTGCTGATAAATGCATAATCAAAATACTGCTCGATTTGATGATACGCCCGCAAATACTGGTTCCATTCGGCCAGATCATTGGAAAGCAACGCGATTTTGTACTTACCTTTTAGTCCTTTCACGCAAGCGACGAATTCCGGATCCAATGTAAGGCGGGTCTCCAAATATTCTCTCTGGATCGAAGGTATCTCTGCTTCGCTAAAACCAACCCCCTCCCAGAGACTCTTGGGCGAAATATTGCCAAGGCTTGCCTCATGGTACAAGCTAAGAATTTTTTCTTTCGCCACATCGGGTTTCTTTTCTAAAATATACGGAACCAGCAGGTCATTCGTGTCGTCGCCCACGGTAAACACAACGCCCATGGCGTCGAAGATAATACACTTAATCAAATTATCCACCCCACGCTGATTAATATACGGCTTCTCACATGTATTCAATAGCGTGTGTCTAGAATCCTGTATCTGCTCCCGCCCATTTTGGGATTTTTTGATAATTATGGGCTCAATTCTTGTCACAGGGCAATTTTAGGAGGATAAACGGGAGAAAAGCAGAAAAATGTACAATAATCCTAGGAAGTAGTCAAGCTTTGAGCAAAAGGTGATAAGAGTATGGAGAATTTTATGCTGTATAATAGTTGTCTGACTATTTTGGGGGACAAAGGATGAATCCATTGGCTGACAATAATCAGAAATTACCCCTTTGGATGCAGGAATTATTAGACAAAGTAAAGAGTATAACCTTCCTGGCCGATGATGAAGAAGCAGTCTTCGACCGGTGCTTGATGGCTCCTGTTATCTGTGAGTCCCCATTGTCCTACGACAAACTGGAGGAACTGGACGAAGAAGATGATTTCACCAGGGAACTCGGAAAGCTGGTGAATGCCAAATGGACCGGGACGAAACGGGAATTATGCGAGAAAGCATTGTTACTGGAAAATACTTTTTACAAAATTCAAGCCGGGAAAAGACTGCCGGGAAGGGATACAATCATCTGTTTGTCATTGGCTTTAGGATTAAATGTGGAAGAAGCCCAGCGGTTGCTGGGTTATCTCGGCTATGGCTTAAGCGAGCATATCAAACGCGATTTTATTATCATGTACTGCCTGGATAAAGGTAAATCGCCGATGGAAGCTAACTTTATATTGGAGAAGTGCGGGTTGCGTTTGCTGGGGCCCAATGATTGATGGTATGGACTGATAGTCCAGAACTTCAGCTCCCTGAGTGTGCTACAATCAGCACAGAACAGAAGGGAGCTGATTTAGTGATGAAAATGTGTACAATGAAAGATGACAAGGATTTATGCTTAACCGTTTATAGTGATGGCTTTGGGTTGGTTTCCGAACGGCGGGCGGTGAAGCTGGCCGGTGATGAAACCCGGATTCAGTATTTGGATGTGGCGCAGCGGATGGAAGTTGAGTCTTTGCGGATTGAAGGGTTGGATGTCGTTGAGGTGAATTATGAATATGATCTGGTGGACAAGGCAAAGCTTCTCAGCAAGTATGTTGGCGAAAGGGTTTACCTTAAGGCGAAGGATCTGAAACGGGAATGCCGTTTGTTGTCAGCCGGGAGGGGACTCATTCTGGAAGATATCGCGACAGGAGAAGTTTTGGTTGACCCTGAAGGTGAGCTGATTCTGCCAAAACTGCCGGATGGACTATTAGCAAGACCGGCATTGATCTTTCAACTCCGGCCTTGCGAAACTGAAGAAATTGGCGTGTCTTATTTAACCAAAGGTTTATCATGGGAAGCCAATTATGTGGCGGAGCTTAAGGGAGAAACCCTTGGCCTTGATGCCTGGGTGGAAATACACAATGAGTCGGGGATTACCTTAACTGATACGCGGCTTAAGCTTTTGGCCGGCGAAGTGAACCGGGTAATTAAAGCCCTGAATTTGGAGAAGTGCGTATATTCAAGTATGAGTGAAGAACGTGCACCGGATTTTGAAGAAAAGAGCTTCTCCGATTATCACCTTTACACATTGCAGGGGACCACAACTTTAAAGGATAACCAAGCGAAACAGGTCCGGCTCTTTGGCGCGCATAATGTGCCCTATCGCCGTTATTATGAAGTGGCTCCCTGCTCCGAAGATGTCCAAATTGTCATTGAAATGGATAATAGGGCCGGGGATGACCTGGGAATGCCTTTCCCGGCGGGGACGTTCAAGGTCTACCAGAGAGATGAAGCAGATGGCAGCTTAACCTTAGTTGGTGAAGACCAAATCGGTCATACGCCAAAAGATGAAATAATTCGGCTATATATTGGGGAAGCTTTCGATCTGCAGTGCGAAAGGAAATGCTTAAACAAGAGAAATGACTGGGGAGTACGCCGGGAAGAATGGCAGATTACTTTGAAGAATCACAAAGAAGAACCGGCTTTAATCCAGGTCCTGCACCGGATTCCGGGTACGGCGGATGTGGAGAAAGTCTCCCATGCCTGGAAGAGGCCGAAAGCTGATGAATTGTTGTTTACAGTGGAACTGAAACCGGGCGCTACCAAAGATATTGATTTTGCGTTTCTGGTTGACGAGCGGATTCATGTAATCAAGCAAATTGAAAGGGAGAAACCGGAATAATTCTAAGTTTTGAAAGGAAGACTGGCTATGCTGACAAGCGCTTTTGAAAAGGCTTTAGTCTACGCTTTCCTGGTTCATGCCGGGCAAAAAAGAAAAGGCAGCGGGGTTCCGTATATATCCCACCTCCTGGCGGTGGCGGCCCTGGTTTTGGAGGCGGGCGGCAACGAAACGGAAGCGATCGCCGCATTGTTGCATGACGCGGTGGAAGACCAGGGCGGGCGGGAACGGTTGGCTGAAATAAGGAAGGAGTTTGGCCCGGAGGTGGCGGCCATCGTGGAAGGATGTTCGGACACCATGGAAGACCCGAAACCGGAATGGTGGGAAAGAAAGAGAAAATACCTGGCGCATTTGCCTGAAGCACCAGCTTCCGTGTTGTTGGTCTCGGTTGCGGATAAACTCCATAACGCCCGGTGCATTCTCGCCGACCACCAGGAGATTGGCGAAGAAGTATGGAGCAGGTTTAAGACCGGGAAAGAAGGGACCTTGTGGTATTATCAAGAGTTGGTGCGGGCCTACCGCCAGTCGACCAAGGTGCCAACGGTGCTCGTCAACGAACTGGAACGGGTGGTGGGGGAGAT
>DUNX01000004.1 GCA_012839115.1 Bacillota bacterium | reverse complement strand
TCTGGCTTTCCAGGGCCAAAAGGTTAATCTCGAGGTTGAACCCGGCCAACAGGTCGGAGTAGGATTTGGCTCCGAAAATATTCGCCACGGGAAGGGTTTTTTCCATGATCAGTTCAATGGCGCCGGCGTTATCAGGCTGCAAAAGGTCTGTTACGCCGGCTTCTGTATAGACCTTAAGGGCTTTTTCACCGGTAGTCTGCCGGTAACTGGAGTAAAAACTCTCTTTTTTGGCGGCAATAATCTTCCCGTCCTCACTGTTCTCCCAGGCCAGCGCCAAGGCCCCGGAGAGAGTTATTTTCAGTGTGGCTGTATCTGCCTCTGTTGGGGTCGATTCTAGGGTTGGGGCTGCTTCTACCCCGGCCGGGGTTATCTTCAGGGTCGGGGCCGTCCCTGCCTCTGCCAGGACGGCTTGGGTGCAAAAACCGAAGGTGAGAAGGAGAAGAAGCAAGGTACCGGTTTTCGCCAGGTCCCGGCTGCTTCCACCGCTTCCCTCGCTCCGGCCTCTTCGCGTGCGCGTGGCAAAACGTTGCCGGAGCCGGGTTAAAATATTCTCCACCCCTACGAAAATAACAGGGATAAGGGCCAGGGTGATGAAACTGGCAAAGATCAGGCCGCCGATGACAGCGCGGGCCATGGGGGCCTGGAGATTCGCTCCGCTCCCGGTCTCCAGTGCCAGCGGGACCAGGCCCAGGACAGTTGTGATCGTGGTCATCAAAATCGGCCGCAGGCGGGCGGCGCCGGCAGTTATTACCGCTTCCTGCAAAGGCAATCCCCTCTGGAGAAGGAGGCGGAAATAGCTCACCAGAACAATGGCGTTGTTCACCACAACCCCGCCTAGGATGATCAGGCCGATGTAAACCTGGGTGTTAAAGGGGGTGTCCGTCAGGAAGAGTATAAGGAGGACACCGCTCAGGGCAAAGGGGACGGAAAACATGATGATAAAGGGGTCCAGCAAAGATTCAAACTGGGAGGCCATAACCATGTAGACCAGGAGTAAGGCAAGGATTAAGGCCCATTTCAGTTCGTTGAAGCTCCGTTGCTGTTCTTCAAAATCGCCGGAATAATGGAGGGTGATCCCCCGCGGCAGGTTTAGTCCAGCCATGGCAGCCCGGATATCCTGCATGGCTGCGGAGAGGTCCCCCCGGTCCAGGTCGGCGGTGACGGTTATATTCCGTTCGCGGTCTTTCCGCTCAATACTCACCGGCCGGTTGGCCAATTCAACCTCCACCAAGCTTGACAGGGGAAAGAGCCGGTTATTGCGGCCGGAAACCAGGATTTGTTTCAGATCCTCCACTGAGGAGATATCCTCTTCGCGCAGGGTGACACGGACCGGCAATTCTTCCCCCTCCCGGCGGAGGGTGGTGGCTGTCCGTCCGGAAATTGCATAGTTAATGGCCGTACCGATTTGGGCGGCACTTATCCCCAGGTCGCCGGCGCGTTTGCGGTTTATTTTAATAGCGAACTCCGGCGTCTCTTCTTCTCTGGAAAGATCAATATTGGAAACACCGGGGACCCGGTTAAGCCGGTCAATGATCAGCTTGGCGGTATCCCTGGCCAGGTCCTGGTTATAACCGCGGATGTCAATGGCCACGGCTGTACTGGCGCCGCTATAAAGCATGCGCATGGAGTTGCGGGCGAAAATCCGGATCCTTGCTCCGGGGTAGACCAGTTTTGTCTGGAGATCCCGCACAACGTCCATGGTTGTCCGGCGGCGTTTTCCGGGGTCGGACAGGCGCAGGGTTATGCTCCCCCGGTTGCTGCTGCCCCGGCCGCTGCCGACGGTTATTTCGTAGTTTTCCAATTCCGGCAGGGCGGTAATGATCTCCTCAAACTGCCGCGCCACCATGTCGGCTTCATCCAGTTTTACCCCGGGGGGCAGGTTAAAGCGGATGTTAATAATCCCCTCGTCGGTTTCGGGGATCAGTTCGGTTCCGATTAGCGGCCATAAGAGCAAGGTGGCGGCGAAGATAAAAAGGCAAGCGGTAATAACCAGCCCTTTTCTTTGCAGGCATTTACTTAAGAACCGTTGGTATGAGCGGGTCCACTGTTCCTGAAGCCGGGCGGAAAAAGCGGCAAAGCCGTTGTGCGGTTTTTCCGTATCGCCGTCATTGTTGTTATTTTTGAAGTACCGTGCACTCAGCATGGGCGTGAGGGTCACCGCCACCAGCAACGAGCAGAGTAAAGAGAAGATAACCATATAAGAAAGTTGGCTAAAGATGATCCCCGTCTGGCCTGTGATATAGACCAAGGGGAAGAACACACAGACCGTGGTAAGAGTAGAAGCGCTGACGGCCGGTGTTATCTCTTTCGTCCCTTCCAGAGCGGCTTCTGCCGGAAGTAATTCCGGGTTTTCCAGTTTCCGGGATATATTATCAATGACCACAACGGTATTATCCACCAGCATGCCGACGCCCAAGGCCAAACCGCCAAGGGAGATGGAGTTCAGGGTCATTTTCCCCCAATAAGCCAGGATCAGGGTGGCAAGAATGGAGATGGGCATCACTGCGGAGGCGATCATCGTGGCCCGGATGTTGTGTAAAAAGAAGAATAAGACCAATCCGGCGAGGCAGGCGCCGAGGATGGCCGCGTTCGAAACATTGGTGACCGAATCTCTGATAAAGGTGGAAGTGTCGTTTAAAACCCGGATATTGAGATCAGGGTAGCGTTGGCGTAACTCAGAGATCACTTGGTAGATGTTGTTGGCAACCGCCACGGTATTGGAACCGGATTGTTTCTGTACAGAAAGGACAATCCCGGGAATCCCGTCGATCCGGACGATCGACTCATAACCCCTGGCGCGTTCTTCTACGGTCCCGAGGTCCCGGAGGTAAACGGGGATACCGTTACGGGTTGCGACGATAATATTCCTGATCTCTTCGATCTCTGCGATCTGCCCGTGCGTGCGCAGGGTCAGTTCGGCGGTGCCGGTTTCCAAGACACCGGCGGGTTGCAGGGTGTTTTCACTGCCAATGGCAGAGGCCACCTGGTTGATGGTCACGCCCAGAGCAGCCAGGCGGTCCCGGTGTAAAGCCACCAAAACCTCACGGCTTTGGCCGCCCCGAATATCAACAGCGGCTACCCCGTCCGCTCTCTGTAAGTAATAGGCGACCTCTTCTTCAGCCAGTTCCTTTAAGAGGGCCGGACTCATATGGCCGGAAAGGCCGATGGTCATAACCGGTTCTGCCGAAGGATCGTACTGAAAAATCGAGGGGGTGTCGGCATCTTCCGGCAACCGCCGTTTGACCCGGTCCAAATTGGCACGGATAGCATCGAGGGCTGTTTCAAGATTTGTACCCCAGTCGAAATAAACAGAGACCCGGGAAAAACCTTCGCTGGAAACGGAGGTAATGGAGCGCACATTATTAATGGTGGAAACCGTTCGTTCAATGGGGATGGTAACCAGTTGCTCAACCTCTTCCGGGCCGGCCCCGGAGTAACTGGTGCTTATATTAATCACCGGGTACGTAATCTCCGGGTAAAGATCGATCGCCATCCTGGAGGCGCTAATAATCCCCAGAAGGGTGAGGATTAGAAAAAACATACTGGTAGTGACAGGACGCCGGATACAGAAGGATGTTATATTCATGCTCCGCCTCCTTCGCTCAGGTTCATTATATCTTTCTCTTTGCTGCGCACGCTGCCTGGGAAGCTACCGGGCGCTGTCGCCAATAATCTCAACCTTCTCCCCTGGCCGCAGCCGCTCTTGGCCAATGATGATCACTTGGTCCCCCGGGCTTAAGCCGGAGGTGACTTCAATCAGGTTGCCGACAATGCCACCGGTAACAACCGGTTGAAACCTGGCAATATTCTCTCCGTTCTCTTCCGCAACCACAAAGACCCCGTTTTGTCTCTCCAGAGTGACCAGGGCTTCCTGGGGTACGGTCAACGCCGCGTCTTTTTGCCCGGCAATGACCTTAACCGTACCGAACATCCCGGGTTCCAGGCGCACCGGTTGATTAGGGAAGGTGGCGGAGAAGGTCAGGCTTCTGGTTTGGGGGTCATAGACCGGTGAGGATTGGTTGGTTTGACTGGTGAAAACCTGGCCTGGCAAGGCGTCGGTCTGGAACTCCACGGGGCTTCCTTTCCTAATCCGGGCCGCGTCTCTTTGGTCGACATTAAAGACGAGTTGAACAGGGCTTAACGGGGCCATACTCAGGATGACCGTACCGGTGGTTAGGTTCATCCCTGGCGTCACCTTTGTTTCCAGGATAAAACCATTAATCGGACTGTGGATTTTTGTTTGTTCCAGTTGGGTCTTGAGCAGTTCCAAGTTGTTTTCGGCAGAAGCCAATTGCTGGGTTAAGATCTCCAGGGCGGTGAGAGCGGTTAAGTAGGCATTTTCTTTATTCTCATATTCGCTTTGCGAAATATATCTATGCTCAAAAAGCTCCTTGTAGCGCTCTTTCTCGGCTTCCGCCCGGGCCAATCGCAATTCCGCCTCTTTCATATTAGCTTTGATAATGGCGATATTATTCTCAGCCTGTTGGATTTGGAGGCTAATCGTTTCGTTGTCGAGTACCGCCAGGACCTGACCGGCCTGTACTTCGTCGCCTTTTTTCACCGGGAGTTGCAAAAGCCTCCCGCTGACCTGCGGCTGGATATTTATCTCATAATCGGTGGTGATTTCCCCGACCACATTAATACTTTCAACCAAAGGTTCTTCACGAACCTGTAAAACTCTGACCGCTGTAATGGTGGGGCCTCCCCCCCGGAAACGGGCATAATTCGCCGGGAGTTCGTCTTTGGTGGCGATCTTTGTTACGACCCTATAACCGAGAAATCCGAGAAAAGCAGCGATTAAAAGGTAAGTCAGGAGTTTTTTCATGGAGAGTTAATACCTCCTTTGCAAGACAATTGTATCTTAAAAATTTGACAAATCTGTGACAAGAACCACTTTATTTATCATAACATAAATAACGAGAAAATGACCGAAAAATTCCTCGGATGGCCCGGAGCCGGGGCCGGTGTTAGAATTTTCCTGGATTAATAGGCCCCGGCGTGCACACAGGAAAATGAAAAACCCTCTTGGGTAGAGGGCTTTGCAGGCAGGTATTAATGCTTTCGGTATTTATTCAGCCATAGATCCTTTTAAACCGGAAAGCGGAATTACCGGAGGTTTCTCCTTGGCAATTTTCCTCCGGCGTGCGAGTACACCCAAAGGTATCAGCTGGTTAATCGATCATAATCATAACCGTGATAATTGTGGAGGCGATTTTCTTTCTGTTTCCACCGGGTGACATTTCTCCCGATGGCTTCGAGCGATACCGGCCGGCCGCTGCTGTCCCGGATGGGAATAAGGGTAACTTCCAGCAATAAACTGTGGTTGGCAGCATTCAGCCATTTCAGTTCCAAAGTACAGATTTTTTCGGAAGAATGGCGGAAACGGTTGACCGCGGCCTTTAACATCTGGGTGGAACCGGGATCAAGAAGTTCAAAGATGAACCCCGGAATTCTGGTACAGATCCTTGCCGGGTACCCCAAGGCCTTTTCTGCCGCGGGATTGATGTGTGAAAAGCGCCAGTCGTTCAGGTCTATACAGAAGACGATTTCGCCGGCGGCGCCGGTTAAGCGGTCGTAAGGTTCTGTTATCCCATTGCGGGTCTGCTCCCTGTCGTTATCAGCTTTAGTACCGGAGGTTCTTTTCGTGTCCTGAAGAGAATGGACGGTAAAAATTCCGGCCGCCATCAGCAGGCTGTTTTTGAAAAAACCCACAGAAGAGAGAAACCCGGTGATCTTGAGATACAACATGGTAATTACTGCCGGGAACAACAACAAGAAGGCAGCCGGTTTTTTTGTGAAAAATGAGATGACCAGAGATTTTTTCATTGTAACCCCTCTTCTCCCTTCCTCTGCTCCATAACGCCTTGCACTTTCTATATCGACAGGTGGGGAACAAATGTTTAGGATAAATTTACCTGAACGGTGCCCTTAATAATGGACCCGGACTAACCAAAACTCGGTTTTCCCGGTATTCCACCCCAGATCCCAGGGGACCCGGTAACGATCGGCATTATGGCTGTTCACCAGGGTATAACCACGGGAGTCCGCTCCCGTGACGATGGAGATATGTTCCACCTTCCCTTTTTGCGCATAAGCGATGAAATCTCCGGGCAGCAACTCATAGGAAGCTGGCAACACCTTGTCGTAGGTGCCGTGGGCGATCAGGGAGCTCCGGCCACTGTAAAGCATGTAGTCTTTAAAGGCGCCCGCGTTTACCCAGGCCTTGCTGCCTTCTGTTTGGTAATTCCAGGCGGGGGTTTTGGGAAAATCCCCGCCTTCATGGAGAACCTGAGAGGCGTAGTTGGTACAGTCGCCCCCCAAATAATTATAGTTTTTATAATCCGGGTTATAGGCAAAACCGGTCCCGGGAGGGGCGGCTGCTCCGGCGTAACGGTTGGCGTAGGCCACCGCCGCTACCCGGCGCGGGTGAAGGTTGGAGAAGTCCCGGGCTTGGCGGGATTGGATGCAACCCTGCCATTTGGCGATCTCTGCCGTTTTCGGCCGCGGGGGCGGAGAGGCGAAGGGGTCGGGATACCATTCCCGGCTAACAACCCATTTTCCGTCTTTGTACCCGATATCCATCGCGTGGTGGGCGCCGAGCCGGAAGGAATTGACGGTCAGCGGATCGTCAAGGTAGACATATTTATAGACGGTGGAAGCAAGAAAAACCAGGGAATAACCGGATTTCTGCGACTTGCTGCTGCGCAACCGGATAAAGGTCTGCAGGTCGATAAAACGTGCCCCTTGTTTTTGGGCCCAAGCCGTGAGGTGTTGCGCCTTCCGGATCTGGTGTTCGCAGGCCCACCGGCCGTAACGGGTTTCCTGGTCGTAAAGGGAGTCAAGGAGGCTGAGATCACCGGTGAGGACAATCCGGTCGCGGAGGGTAATCGTCTTCTGGAGGAAACTGTGGATCTCGTCATCGGTCATTTGCACGGCGGCCGGAATTTGCGGGAAAAGAAAAAAGCAAACCTTTCCGAAAAGGCCGAAGAGGCCGGGAGCAAGGATGAACAGCAAGCCGGCCTGAAAAAGTCCTTTTTTCGTGACAACCAAAAACCGGGTTGTCTTCAGTTGCGGGCGCGGCAAATCCCTTTCCATGGGATCACTTTATTATTTTCCACCCCAAGATATGCCCTTTCCTCCCCGCCGTGCCGGTGATTTATTTATATTCGCAATTACTTATGTGCATATTTGCGTATATAGCTATACGTACGTTTTACGCGCTCATTCCGTTTTTTTCAAGGCTTGATGGTATTCCTGGAGAGACTTTACCACCACCGGTTTGTCGCAGGAAACGGCGATTCCTTTGACGGAAGCCAGGGCCGCCGCAATGGTGGTGATATAAGGTACTTTATACTTGATCGCCGCCTTCCGGATGTAGGAATCATCGTATTGGCCCCGTTTTCCGACGGGGGTATTGATGACAATGTGGATCTCTTTATTCATAATCCGGTCGACAAGGTTTGGCCGCCCTTCGTACAACTTATGAACAAGTTCGCTTTTAATCCCGTTGCGCTTCAGGAAGGCATGGGTGCCGGCGGTGGCGATAATGGTGAACCCTAAATCGGCAAATCTCTTCGCTACTTCAAAAGCGGCTTCCTTGTCCCGGTCTGCCACGCTCATCAAAACCGTACCGGTGGTTGGCAGGAGTTGTCCGGCGGCTTCCTGCGATTTGTAGTAAGCGATTCCAAAAGAGTCGGAGAGGCCCAAGACCTCGCCGGTGGAACGCATCTCCGGCCCGAGCAAGGGATCCACCTCCGGAAACATATTAAAGGGGAAGACCGATTCCTTCACCCCAAAGTGCGGGAGGGACCCGGAGTTCAGGTTCAAGGCGGCAAGCCGCTTCCCGCCCAAATCTACCGGGAGCATGAGGATGGTGGCGAGACGGACCATGGATAAATTGCAAACCTTTGAGACCAAGGGTACGGTCCGCGAAGCCCTGGGGTTGGCCTCCAGGACATAAACCTTCCCGTCGGCAATGGCATATTGAATATTCAGGAGTCCGACCACCTTGAGTTCCCGGCCAATTTTCGCGGTATATTCGTAAATCGCCGCCAGGGACTGCGGGGAGATGCTGACCGACGGTAAGACGCAGGCGGAATCCCCGGAATGGACCCCGGCCAGTTCGATATGTTCCATGACTACCGGGACAAAGGCGTCGGTGCCGTCGGCTAAGGCATCGGCCTCGGCTTCAATGGCGTTGTCCAGGAAGCGGTCGATTAAGACCGGGCGTTCCGGCGTAATCTCGACCGCTGCCGCCAGGTATTCACGGAGCATCTCTTCGTCATGAATAATCTCCATCCCCCGTCCGCCCAGGACATAGGAGGGGCGGACCATCAGCGGGTAACCGATCTTGCCGGCCAGTGCCAGCGCTTCTTCGAGGTTATGGGCCATTCCCGATTCGGGCATTGGGATCCCCAGTTTCTCCATCATCAGGCGGAAACGGTCACGGTCCTCCGCCAGATCGATGATATCCGGCGGGGTACCCAGGATGCGTACTCCGGCCTCTGCCAGTTCGCCGGCGATATTCAGCGGGGTCTGCCCGCCGAATTGGACAATGACCCCTTCCGGTTGCTCCCGTTCACAAATGCTAAGAACTTCTTCAACGGTGAGCGGTTCAAAATATAACTTGTCGGAAGTGTCATAATCGGTGGAGACCGTCTCCGGGTTGCAGTTGACCATGATCGTCTCCACCCCGGCCTCGCGGAGGGCGAAGGCCGCATGGACACAGCAGTAGTCAAATTCGATCCCCTGCCCGATCCGGTTGGGGCCGCCGCCCAGGATCATCACGCTTTTTTTCCGCGGGGACTGTTGCCGGCCGGCGCCGGTTTCTGCGCGGGCGGCGCCTTCCCCCGGGGTGTAGGTGGAATAATAGTAGGCGGCCTCCTCTTCGACACCGCTGACGGGAACCTGCTTCCATGTTTTGGTTATACCCAGGGCGCGGCGCTGGGCCCGGAGTTTTCCTTCTTCCGTATCCAGGAGACCGGCAAGGTAGCGGTCACTGAATCCGTCCCTTTTGGCCCGGGCCAGTAGGTCTCCGGGGGGCTTTTTCCCCCGGTAGCCGCGGATCTCTTCCTCCAGGTCCACCAGTTCCTTCATCTGCTGGATGAACCAGGGTTTTATCTTGGTTAACCGGTGCAACTGGTCGATGCCGGCGCCTTTTCTTAAGGCCTCGTACATGAGGAATTGCCGCTCGCTATTGGGTTCGTGCAACCCTTTCAGGAGTTCGGGGAGGGAACGGTGGTGGAAGCCTTTGGCAAAACCCAGGCCGTAGCGGCCGATCTCCAAGGAACGAACCGCCTTTTGCAGGGCTTCTTTATAGTTCTTCCCGATGCTCATCACTTCACCGACAGCCCGCATCTGGGTGCCCAGTCGATCTTCGATGCCTTTGAATTTCTCAAAAGCCCAGCGGGCGAATTTCACCACCACATAATCGACCTGCGGGGTATATTTATCAAGGGTTTTCTCCCGCCAGTAGGGGAGCTCGTCCAAGGTGAGGCCGGCGGCAAGTAAAGCCGAAACCTGGGCGATGGGGAAACCGGTGGCCTTGGAGGCCAGGGCGGAGGAACGGGAGGTCCGCGGGTTGATTTCAATCACCACGATGCGGCCGGTTTGCGGGTCATGGGCAAATTGGACGTTGGTGCCGCCGATCACCCCGATTGCCTCGACAATGGCATGGGCCTGCCGTTCCAATTCTTTTTGGAGGGCCGGCTCGATGGTGAGCATCGGTGCGACGCAAAGGGAATCGCCGGTATGGGTCCCCATGGGGTCGACATTCTCTATGAAACAAACGGTGATTATCTGGTTCTTGGCATCGCGGATAACTTCCAGCTCCAATTCTTCCCAGCCAATAACGGACTCTTCAACCAGGATCTGCCCGATCCGGCTGGCGGTAATCCCCCGGCTGGCAACAGCCTGTAACTCTTCGGTATTATAAACGAGGCCGCCGCCGGTCCCGCCAAGGGTATAAGCCGGCCGGATCACCACAGGATAACCCAGTTCAGCGGCGATTTTTTCCGCTTCTTCCACACTGTATGCGGGTTTACTTTTTGCCGTCTCGATCCCGAGCCGGTCCATGGTTTCCTTAAAGGCAATCCGGTCTTCTCCCCGCTCAATGGCTTCGGCTTGTACACCGAGGATCTCCACTCCATACTCGGTGAGGACTCCCGCCTTGAAAAGGTCGGCGCAGAGATTAAGGGCCGATTGGCCGCCCAGGTTCGGCAGGAGGGCGTCCGGCCGCTCTTTTTTTATGATTTCCGATACGGTTTTTACGTTCAACGGTTCGATATAGGTGATATCGGCCATTTCCGGGTCGGTCATAATGGTTGCCGGGTTTGAGTTGACCAAAACAATTTTGTAACCCAGTTTGCGTAAAGCCTTACAAGCCTGGGTACCGGAGTAATCAAATTCACAGGCCTGCCCGATTATGATCGGTCCGGAACCAATAATCATCACTTTTTTGATGTCTTGGCGTTTCGGAATGGTGATCACCTCATTCGAAAAAATACACCATTCAATATTATATAGCCTCTCCTTGTTTTTGCAAGAGAAAATTTACCGGAAACCCCACGGATCCCGTATACAACAGGCAGAAGGGGATCTGCTAACGAGACTGCTGATATCCTGGAAAGAAGGCGGATAAAACCGGTTATGATATACTGCAGGGCACTAGAACGCTCTTGCAGTTTTGCTGGAGTTTAATTATACTGTAACCTATAGACTTAGGGCGGGAAGCGGGGTGGCGAAATGGGGGAAAAAGCCACAGTAAAAGAGTTGTTTCGCTCAACCCGGGCTTATCTCCGGAAAAAGGTCGAGGTCTCCGGGTGGGTCCGGACGGCCAGGGATTTAAAGGCCTTTGGGTTTATTGAGGTTAACGACGGGACTTTTTTCAAAAACCTCCAGGTAGTTGTGGATGAAACTCTGCCAAATTTTAAGGAAACCGTCCGGTTACCAGTGGGAACAGCGGTGAGAGTGGAAGGAGAATTGGTGGAGAGTCCCGGGGCCGGTCAAGCCTTTGAACTAAAAGGAGAAAAGGTGGAGGTAGTGGGGACGGTAGCCCCGGGGTATCCGTTGCAAAAAAAGCGTCATTCCTTCGAGTATTTACGGACCATTGCCCACCTGCGCCCCAGGACCAATACTTTTTGGGCCGTCTTCCGCCTGCGTTCCCTGGCTGCCCAGGCCATCCATGACTTTTTTCAGGAACAAGGCTTCATTTATATACATACCCCGATCATCACAGCCAGTGATTGCGAGGGCGCGGGGGCGCTTTTCCAAGTCTCTACCATCGACCCGGCCGACCCGCCGCGGAACGAGGAAGGGGAGGTTGACTACGGTAGGGATTTTTTTGGCAAACGAACCTACTTGACGGTCAGCGGGCAACTGGAAGCCGAAGCCTATTGCCATGCCTTCCGGAATGTCTATACCTTCGGTCCGACTTTCCGGGCGGAAAACTCCAATACGCCCCGGCATGCGGCGGAGTTTTGGATGGTCGAACCGGAGATGGCCTTCGCCGGTCTGAAAGAGGATATGGATCTGGCGGAAGCGCTCGTCAAATACCTGGTCAAGTACGTATGGGAGCAGGCCCCGGAAGAAATGGAGTTTTTCCAGCGTTTTATTGAGAAGGAACTCTTTACCCGTTTGGAAAACCTCCTGCAGTCGGAGTTTGCCCGGATTACTTATACCGAAGCGATTGAGTTGTTACAGGAGGCCGAGGTTGCTTTCGAATACCCGGTAGAGTGGGGGAAGGACCTCCAGACTGAACATGAACGGTATTTAACGGAGAAGATCTTTAAGAAGCCGGTTTTTGTCACCGGGTACCCTAAAGAGATTAAAGCCTTCTACATGCGGCTCAATGACGACAACAAAACCGTCGCTGCCATGGACCTGCTCGTGCCCGGGGTCGGGGAACTGATCGGCGGCAGCCAGCGGGAAGAGCGGTTGCCGTTGTTGGAAAAACGCCTGGCGGAGCTGGGGATGGGGAAAGAGGATTACTGGTGGTACCTGGAGACCAGGCGGTACGGGGGGGTGCCCCATGCCGGCTTCGGCCTGGGTTTTGAGCGGGCGGTTATGTATATAACCGGGATGAAGAATATCAGGGATGTGATTCCTTTCCCGCGGACCGTCGGGTCGGCGGAGTTTTAACGAAGGAAAAAGAGTGGGATAAACCTGGGAAACCAAGGAGGTTTGCCCGGGAACCAAGTAGAGTTTGAGTAAAGATGAAGCCAGGGAGGGAGAAAAGTGAGCAATACCAGGCAGACGGCGCCAGCGAATTTTATTGAAGAGATCATCACCAGGGATTTGGAGACCAATAAATATGGAGGCAGGGTGCACACGCGCTTTCCACCGGAACCCAACGGCTATCTCCATATCGGCCACGCCAAAGCCATCTTACTAAATTACGGGTTGGCTGAGAAATACGGCGGCCTTTTCAACCTGCGTTTTGACGACACCAACCCCAGTAAAGAAGAGGTCGAGTACGTGGAGTCGATTAAAAAGGATATTCAATGGCTGGGGTGTGACTGGGAAGACCGGCTTTTTTATGCCTCCGATTATTTTGGGCGCCTTTATGAATATGCGGTGCGCTTGATTGAAAAAGACCTGGCCTATGTCTGTGATCTCAGCCCGGAGGAGATCCGGGAATACCGCGGGACCCTCACTGAGCCTGGGCGGGAAAGCCCTTACCGGAACCGCCCGGTCGCGGAGAACCTGGATCTTTTTCACCGGATGCGGGCGGGCGAATTCCCCGATGGTTCCCGCGTCTTGCGGGCAAAGATCGACATGGCTTCACCGAATTTGAACATGCGTGATCCGGTGATCTATCGTATCATGCATCTACCGCACCACCGGACCGGTGACAAGTGGTGCATCTACCCGATGTATGACTTCGCCCATCCGCTTTCGGATGCCATTGAAAGGATTACCCACTCCGTTTGCAGCCTTGAGTTTGAGGACCACCGCCCCTTATACAATTGGTTCCTCGAAGCCCTGGAGATCGAGCAGCCGCCGCAGCAGATCGAATTTGCCCGTCTTAATCTCAGCTATACGGTGATGAGTAAGCGGAAACTCCGGCAACTGGTGGAAGAGGGGTATGTCAGCGGTTGGGATGACCCACGGATGCCGACTTTGTCGGGGTTGCGCCGCCGGGGTTACACTCCGGAAGCGATCCGCAATTTTTGCCAGCGCATCGGTGTGGCCAAAAGCAACAGTGTGGTTGATCTTGCCCTTCTCGAACATTGCTTGCGGGAAGATATGAACCTGCGGGCGCCGCGGGTGATGGGTGTTTTACACCCGCTGCGCTTGGTTATTGAGAATTACCCCGAAGGAAAGGTGGAAGAGGTGGAAGCGGTCAATAACCCGGAGGACCCGGCCATGGGCCGGCGGAAGCTGCCGTTCTCCCGCGTTCTCTATATCGACAGGGACGATTTCCGGGAGGTGCCACCGAAAAAATTTTTCCGCCTGGCGCCCGGACGGGAGGTCAGGTTGAAATATGCCTACCTGGTTACCTGCACGGATGTGATTAAGGACGAGCGCACCGGTGAAGTGGTGGAACTGCGCTGCGTCTATGATCCGGCAAGCCGGGGCGGTTCGGCGCCGGACGGCCGTAAAGTCAAGGGGACCATTCACTGGGTCTCCGCCGCCCATGCACAAATAGCCGAAGTCCGGCTTTATGACCGTCTTTTTACCCGGGAGAACCCTGATGATGACGAAGGCGGCCGGGATTTCAAGGCCCACATCAACCCGGATTCCCTGGAGGTTTTAACTTCTTGCCTGGTTGAACCCGGCCTGGCCGGCGCCCGGCCCGGAGAGTATTTTCAGTTTGAAAGGGTTGGATATTTTTGTGTGGATCCAGATTCTTCCCTGGAGAAACCCGTCTTTAACCGGGCGGTTTCCCTGCGTGATTCCTGGGCAAAGATCGAAGAGAAATATGCGGCAAAAGGGGAAACAGAGGAGGGATGACCGGTGGCTATTTCGATCATGCAAGCTGATGCCTTTACTGATAAGCTGTTTGCCGGGAACCCGGCGGCAGTTTGTATTTTGGACAAGCCGGCAGAGGAAGGCTGGATGCAGAAGGTGGCGGCGGAAATGAACCTTTCCGAGACCGCCTTTCTGTACCGCCAGGGCGAGGAGTTTGCCTTGCGCTGGTTTACCCCGGTGACCGAGGTTGATCTCTGCGGCCATGCTACTCTGGCCGCGGCCCATGCCCTCTGGGAGTGTGGACATGTCCCCCCGGACGAGGAGATCAGTTTCATTACCAAAAGCGGGGTCTTAAAGGCAAAAAAGAAGGAGAATTTGCTTGAGTTGGATTTTCCGGCAGAACTTGTGTCGCCGGTACCTGCTCCCCCTGAATTATTAGGGGCTTTGGAGATCCGGCCCAAGTATACCGGGAAAACCGGTACCGGTGATTATCTGCTGGAAGTGGAATCAGAAGAGGTTCTGCGCGATTTAAAACCGGACTTTGCCAAATTGGCTGTCCTGCCGGCCCGGGGGATCTGTGTCACCAGCCGGGCGAGTACCAACGGGTTTGACTTTGTTTCCCGTTTTTTCGCCCCGCGGCTGGGGATCAACGAGGATCCGGTGACCGGCTCGGCCCATTCTTTCCTGGGCCCGTACTGGGGTGTCCGCTTGGAAAAGGATGACTTCCTGGCTTACCAGGCGTCGGCCCGCGGCGGGGTTTTGCGGGTCCGCTTAAGCGGAAACCGGGTATATATTGGCGGTGAAGCTGTTACCGTTTTTAAAGGAGAGTTCGCCTCCACCTGCAGCCAGGAATGATTATTGCCCGGCACTTTTTTTCCTTCCGGTAATATAATGAGTTTTGTTGCGCGTATATCACGCGGCGCGTGTAACGGGCGACCGAAATCATTAACCGGGAGGTTTTTTTTTGCGAGGAAAGGATCTGCAGAGATTGATTAAACACCTGCTTTTACTCGGTGACCATGCCGGGCTGAAGGCGTTGATTGCAAAAGAGAAAAGGGCTACCGGGTCATCTCACGAATAGTCGCGCTTCAAGCGCGTGCGCATCGTGCGGCGCTTTGCGCGTGCACAGCAAGCGCGTACGCATCGTACACGGAACCTCGCGCGTGCACTTTGTGCGTGCGTTTCATGTGGGCGTCTCGTACGCGCTCGCTTTCGTACATGGGCGGGTTTTGTATAAGCGGCAACGGCCGGGGAATATTAACTATAAGCATATGCGTGGAAAACGTATTCGTATATGAAGGGAAGGGTTTCAGATGGACGAAAGAAGAGAAGGATGGTCCCGGTCACGTTTTCTCGTACCGGTACTGGCCGTGGCCCTTCTTGCCTCCGTAGCGTGGGGTTATACACAGTACCGTGCCAGGCGGGCGTGGGAAGTGCGGGCGGAAAACCAATATAACCGTTCCTTTTCCGAACTGGCGCTCCACGTGGCGGGGTTGGAAACGCAACTGGCCAAGGCGGCGGTGGCCAATTCCCCTAAGCAACAGGCACGTTTGCTCACCGAGGCCTGGCGTCAGGCCTATCACGCCCAGGAAGATATCGGGCAACTGCCTTTAGCTTCGGTGGAACTTGCCCGGACCAAGGATTTTTTAACCAAAGTGCAGTCGTTTTCTTTTGGAATGTTGTCAGAGGCAGGTAAAGGGAATGGGATGCCGGAGAAAAAATGGAAGACTCTTCAGGATTTACACAGGCAGGCCCGGTACATCTCGGGAGAACTCTTTGCGCTCCAGGAGAGAATTCTGGAAGGAGCAGAGCGTTGGTTAAATGTAGACCGGGTAAATATGAGTGCCATGACTGCGGATGTTTCCCAACGTTTGGAGACGAATAAAGTCACCAAGAGCTTTATGATGATGGAAGACGGCCTCCGGCGCCTACCGGAGCCGGAAATTGAAGGTACCCCCAGGGATTTTCAGGCGGAGCCGAAAGGATTGACCGGGCCCCGGATTGACGTGGAAGAAGCCAGAAAGATTGCCCTTCGTTTTTTAGAGCGGGACGGCAGAGAGTACCAGGCGGATTATGACGGGGAAATAAAAGGGAAATTACCGCTTTACCTTTTTAACCTGAAGCGGGAAGGTGGGGAAAGAGGACGGGGGGCGCCAATCCGGCTGGCTGTAAGCACAAAGGGTGGTCATGTCGCCTGGATGCTGCGGGAGAGAATGGTCCCCGGCCGGGAATTATCATTGGAAGAAGCCACCGAAAAAGCCCGGGAGTTTCTACGGAAGCGGGAGTACCCGGAGATGGTCCCCATCGCGGTTGAAGAGTTTAGGAATGCGGCCATCATCAGCCTGACAAGAAAAAGCGGGGAGATAATTATTCAACCGGAAACCCTCAAGGTACAGGTGGCTTTGGACAACGGTGAGATTTTGGGGATGGAGGCGATCCCCTACTTAACTTTCAAAGACCCGGAGCGCAAGATCCCTTCGCCCCGCCTTTCGCCGGCGGAAGCCCGGAAGAAATTGAATCCGCATTTACGGGTTGAAGATGTCAAAAAGACGGTCATTCTGAACGACCGTTTTCAGGAGACCCTCTGTTATGAATGCGATACACACCTCGATAAAGAGCGTTTTTTAATCTATATCAACGCTCTTACCGGTGAGGAAGAGAATATCAAACGGGTGGACCGGCGCGGGGTAGAACTTGAATAATCAACAGTACTCTTTTACGGAAGAGGTTTTCTTAAAAGCCCGGGAGGGCTTTTTTTTTCTTTGTCGAATCTTTATATCTATAGTATTTATCTTGTCCGGCCGATATTTGAGAAGAATGGTTTTGTATGTGCGCCATTTTGTTGGGGGGGTTTAATCATGGCACACCGGGTTATGCTGGTTGACGACGCCAAAGTTATGCGGTTGATGCTGGCCCGCATTTTTGAACAAGCCGGGTATGAAGTTGCCGGAGAAGCCGCCACCGGTCTGGAGGCGATAGCGAGATATAAGGAAATAAAGCCGGATCTGGTGCTGATGGATATCACCATGCCGGAAATGTCCGGGATTGATGCGGTTAAGGAGATCAAAAAAATCGACCCGGAAGCGCGCATAATCATGTGTACAGCCATGGGACAAAGGCCCCTTGTGGTCGAAGCGATTGTCGCCGGGGCCGTGAACTATATCGTCAAACCTTTCACCCCTTCCAAAGTATTGGAAGCAGCTAAAGAGGCCCTGCGCGATAAAGAGTAAGGCTACTTCTTGAGCAAGAGGTATGAACCGGCGGCCAACAAGAGGATACCCGTTAGTTTTATCCAGTTAAAAGGGAGATGTTCCCGGCCGAAAAGGCCGAAATGGTCTATGGCATAGGCCGTCAGCAATTGAAAAGTAATAATGCCCGTGGTCGCACTCCCCACGCCAAGCCGGGGGATGCTTACGGCCACACCATAAATAATCGCCACCCCGATTGGCCCTCCGAGCCAGGCATAGAAAGGCACGGAGGGTATTTTTTGCAGAATTTCACCCAAAGCCGTGGTATTGTGGTTAAAAGAGAAGAGCAGAAGACCGGCGGCAACTGAACCCAAGAGGTTAACAATAAAGGTGGCAGGGATCAAGCCTACAATCTTCCCGGCCAGGGCATTAAGGGTTCCTTGCACCGCCATTAAAGCCCCGGCCAGTCCGGCGATGAGTAGGAAGAGAAGTGTTTCCCCGGAAAACAAGTTGTCTCCCCCTCGCAAATAAATTTTACAGTTAGTCTCCCCTTCCCGCGCTTCTCAATACATCCACCAACGTGGACATATTCAGCAGGCACGAAAGAATAAACTCATAAGGGGTGAAAAAATGGGCGCCGTACTCCTTGGCACGGCCATTGGCTTTGGCGTAGGGATCGCCGGTACCGGCCTGGGGGGCCTAAGCGGTCTTTTTTTCCCAGGGCTCTCCCCATCGGGGCAGGGAGGGTTGTTGAGCCTTTCTTCCGGGGTCATGCTGGGTGTGGTCTTTTGGGATCTTTATCCTGAGTTTTGGCGGTTGGGACCTGCGTACGGTCTGGGAGGATTCTTGGCGGGATTGGCCTTTATCCTCTTGGTCCGGGGTTTTTGGGGACGGGAGGAGCGGCGCAGACCGGAAAGGAACGGCGAGTCTTGTGAGACTTTTGCCAAATTTACCAGAACTGGGGTGTTGTTGGGGATCGGGATCGGGGCTCATAATTTTCCGGAGGGAGTGGCGGTCGGCACCGTCTTTGTCCAGGCGCCCTTTTCCCGCCTCTGGTGGGGTTTGGCCCTATTAATGGCCGTTCATAACATCCCGGAAGGACTGGCCATGACTGCCGCGCTCAAGCTGGGGCGGACCGGTTGGCGAAAGATCATTTACGCCTTGTTACTGGTGGAAGCCCCAATGGGCCTTGGCGCCTTTTTCGGCGGGCTCCTCGGGCAGGTTTCGGTGCAGGTGAGCTCCTCTGCCTTGGGCTTTGCTGCCGGGGCCATGTTTCTCCTGGTCTTTTTGGAACTGTTGCCGGTTGCCGGGAAAATAACCCCTTGCCGGTCGGTCCTGGCGGCGGTGGCAGCAGGGCTTTTTTTCGCCTATTTATTGGCGAGACTCACCGGTTAGCAAGATATGTCATGAGCCCATGCCGGCGCCGTTGGTATAGCACACCCCCATGCGCGGCATACACGAAAGGCATAAGTCAGAGCAGCTGGTTAAAGAGATTTACCCGGCACGTACATGTGCCCAGCCCATACGCTTCTCAACACATACGGGTCCCCGGCACGTTAGCGTGCCGCACACGCTTACGTGCATGATCTACGGGCTCCGCAGGGATACTATAAAAAAAGGAGGTATGTGGCGATGGCCGCTGGCTACTTGGAAGTAAAATGTTATGTCGACAGTTGTCACTACTGGCAGAAAAATAATTATTGCGGGGCTGATGCGATTGAAGTGGATAACCGGTGGGTGATGACAGGGAACGATATGGAGATCGGCGTCCTTGGGGAGGGAAGCAGCGAAGCAGCGGCTTCCGAAGGAACCTGTTGCCGGACATATAAACCCCGCAAAGAGCAGGAACAGGAAAAAAAGGAAGGTGGTAAAGAGCCCGGGCGGTAAGCCCGGGTGTTTTTTTGCGGTCTTTCCATACCAGGAAAGGTCGAATTTTTCCGCAGGCAGCTGATTTCCTGGTTTTACTGGTTCGACTTCCGTTTGGTAAAGAACGTGTGATTTTCGCCGGGAGAAAAAGGGTTTTGCAAAGGGGGTCACGAATACTCAAAAACCAATAAGACAAGTGAGGAAGTGATCAAAATGCGCAGTGACCAGGTGAAAAAAGGCATCAGCCGCGCACCGCACAGGGCGCTTTTTAAGGCAATGGGGTATACCGATGAGGAACTGGCCGGACCCATAATCGGGGTGGCCAATTCCTTTAATGAGATTATTCCCGGCCATATCCATCTGCGGACGATTACCGATGCGGTTAAGAGCGGGATCCGGGCAGCCGGAGGCACACCGGTGGAGTTCGGGATTCCCGGGGTCTGTGACGGGATTGCCATGGGCCACGCGGGAATGCATTATTCCTTGCCTAGCAGGGAACTGATTGCCGATGCGGTGGAGATCATGGCCCAGGCCCATATGTTTGACGGGCTGGTCCTCATCCCTAACTGCGATAAGATCATCCCCGGCATGTTGATGGCCGCCGGGCGGATTAATATCCCCACTGTAGTTGTGAGCGGCGGGCCGATGCTGGCCGGGGAGCTAGACGGGGAAAAGATCGATCTGAACACGGTTTTTGAAGGGGTGGGCGCCCAAGCGGCCGGAAAAATTTCGGAAAAAGGATTGAAAGCCGTTGAGGAACGGGCCTGTCCGGGTTGCGGTTCCTGTGCCGGCATGTTTACAGCCAACACCATGAACTGTCTGACAGAAGTCCTGGGGATGGGGCTGCCGGGGAACGGTGTCATTCCGGCGGTCGACGCCCGCCGGATCCGGCTGGCCAAAGCCGCCGGCCGGCAGGTGATCGAACTGATCAAAGCGGATTTGCGGCCGCGGGAGATCATGACGAAAGCCGCTTTTACCAACGCCTTTACCGTGGATATGGCTATCGGCGGTTCCACCAATACCGTCCTGCACCTCCCGGCCATTGCCCGGGAGGTCGGAATTGAGCTCGACTTGAACTGGATTAATGAGATCAGCCGCCGGACACCGCACCTTTGTCACCTGCGGCCGGGCGGTCCCCACCATATCCAGGATCTTGACGCCGCCGGCGGGATCCCGGCTGTGATGGCCACCTTGACGGAGAAGGGCTTAATCGACGGTTCCTGCCGGACGGTAACCGGGCGGACTGTAGGGGAAAACCTCCAAGGAATCCGGGTCTTGCGGCCTGACGTCATCCGGCCGCTGGATAACCCCTATCACCAAGAAGGCGGGCTAGCAATCCTCTTTGGTTCGTTGGCGCCTGACGGGGCGGTGGTGAAGCAGTCGGCGGTGGACCCGGCGATGATGAGGCATGAAGGGCCGGCACGGGTCTTTGACAGTGAGGAAGCGGCCATTGAGGCGATCCTCAGCGGGCGGATCAACCCCGGGGATGTGGTGGTCATCAGGTACGAAGGGCCGAAAGGCGGGCCGGGAATGCGCGAAATGCTCTCCCCCACCTCGGCCATTGCTGGAATGGGATTGGACCGGGAAGTCGCCCTCCTGACCGACGGCCGGTTTTCCGGGGCCAGCCGTGGCGCGTCCATTGGCCATATTTCACCGGAGGCGGCCGAAGGCGGACCAATCGCCCTGGTTCAAGAGGGCGACCGGATCAAGATTGATATTCCCGGCTGCTGCCTGGACTTACTGGTCTCCGAGGAAGAACTGGCCAAGAGACGGCAGGAATGGCGTGCGCCGCAACCCAGGATTGCCACGGGTTATCTTGCCCGCTACACCAAACAAGTAAAATCTGCAAATACAGGAGCGATTACTGATGCGGGATAACCGCAAAGACGAACTGGTAACCTTAATCGAAGTCGACACCCTGGTCCGGGCCGATCTGATCCGCAGCATTCTCCAGGGTTCCGGGATCCCTTCGTATATCCCGGATGAAGGTTTTGGCAGCGCCTACGGGGGTGTTTTCGGCCTAAAGATTAAGGTGCGCCGGGAAGACCTGGCGAAGGCCAGGGAGGTTTTAGAGGGCAAGTCATAAATAATCAATTGAAAACTGACCGCCCATCAGTCTTAAGGGGGTGGATTTTACTTTTTTGATTAGGACATGTCATAAATATTCATTAAAATTGTATTAATATATTGCCAAAGGGTCCGGCTTGGTATATAATATTAGGCATACTACGTTCTGGTTCAAGGAGGCAATAGAATGGTCAAGGCAGGAATAATCGGGGTTAATGGGTATGCCGGCGGGGAATTGCTACGGTTGCTTGCAGGACACCCAGAGGTGGAGGTTGTGGCCGCAGCCTCCCGTTCGCAAGCCGGACTGCGGCTGGCCGAGGTCTTTCCATCTTTACGGGGAGTGGCCATCGGAGATTTGCCGGTCGTTTATCCTGAAGACCCGGCTTTTTCCGGCTGTGAGCTGTTTTTCCTTTGCACGCCGCACGGAGTTGCGGCCAAATTGGCGCCGGACTTTTTGCGGCAAGGCGGCAAGGTTATTGATCTAGGGGCGGATTTCCGTTTCCGCCGGGTGGGTATCTATGAGAAGTGGTACAAAGTGACCCATGCCGCCCCTTCTTTGCTGGCAGAGGCTGTTTACGGCCTGCCGGAGCTCCACAGGGAAGAGATAAAAGAAGCCCGGGTGGTGGGGAATCCCGGCTGTTATCCCACAGCGGCCCTCTTGGCCATGGCGCCGCTCTTAAAGGCCGACCTGGTCACGGAAGGCCCGGTGATCGTTGATGCCAAGTCCGGGGTCTCCGGAGCCGGACGCGCCCTCCGGGCTGACCTGCACTATGCGGAGATGGATGGGGATTTCCGCGCTTATGGGCTGGTTGGGCATAGGCATACTCCGGAGATCGAAGAAGAGGCAGGCCGGGTGGCCGGGCGGGAGGTCCGGGTAATCTTCACCCCCCATCTCTTCCCGGTGAGCAGAGGGCTCTTTGCCACAATTTACCTGCCGGCGGCCAGGGCCCTCTCCGATGCGGAGTTATTCGAAATCTATCAGGATTTTTATGCCGGAGAGCCGTTTGTCGTGCCCTTGCCGGAACCGTTGCTTCCACAAACAAAAGGGGTGCTTTTTTCCAACCGGTGTCAAGTGGCGGCGCGGTTTGACCCCCGGACCGGCCAGATCATTGTTCTTTCCGCCTTGGATAATATGGTGAAAGGCGCTGCCGGGCAGGCAGTTCAAAACATGAACATTCTTTACGGTTTTGATGAGACCCTGGGGCTCACGGCCTCCGGAATCTGGCCGTAATCAAAAAGAGTAAGGGATGAGGCAAAATGACGTATTTGGACGGCGGGGTAACCGGGCCGCGGGGTTTCGCCGCGGCCGGGCTTTCCTGCGGCTTGAAAAAAGACGGCGCGCCCGACCTGGCGCTGGTTTTTTCCGAAAGCCCGGCTATTGCGGCCGGGGTTTTTACCACCAACAAAGTTAAGGCCGCTCCGGTAATCGTCAGCCGGGAGCACCTGGCGGCGGAATATGCCCGGGCGGTGGTGATCAATAGCGGTAACGCCAATGCCTGCCTGGGAGAGCAGGGTTTGCAGGATGCCCGGGCGGTGGCGGCGAAAACCGCCGGTTTGTTACAGATCTCTCCTGAGGAGGTCCTTCTGGGTTCCACCGGTGTCATCGGCGTACCTTTACCGGTCGGGAAGATCCTGGATGCCCTACCCGCCCTGGTTAACAGCCTTTCCCCCTCCGGCGGGGCGGCGGCCAGGGCGATTATGACCACGGACACCCGCCCGAAAGAATGGGGCCGCCGTTTGGAATTGGGCGGCGGAGAAGTGCGGATCGGGGGGATGGCCAAAGGATCGGGGATGATCAATCCCAAGATGGCCACGTTGCTGGCGGTCATTACCACCGATGCCCGGGTGGAAAGGGAGCTCCTCCGGGAAGCGCTGCGGGAGGTTAACGCCCTGACCTTTAACCGGATCACCGTGGACGGCGATACCAGTACCAATGATACGGTTTTCCTTCTGGCCAACGGTAGGGCCGACGCCCCGCCGGTAACCCGTGGACGGAACCTGGATGAGTTTAAGGCCGCCTTATATGACGTGGCCGCGGAATTGGCCAAAATGCTCGTTCAAGACGGAGAAGGCGCCACCAAGTTTATAACGGTCCGTGTGACCGGGGCCGCCACTGAGGAAGAGGCGGAGGTAGCCGCCAGGGCCGTGGCCAATTCCAACCTGGTGAAGACGGCTTTTTTTGGGGAAGATGCCAATTGGGGCCGGATTTTGGCGGCTGTTGGCTATTCGGGGATTGATTTTTCCCCGGAGACAACCGAGATCAGCCTGGGCGGTTTAACCGTTTTTAAGGAAGGAAAGGGCCTTGAGTTTTCCGAGGAGGAGGCGGCACGGATTCTGAAAGCCCCCGAGGTGGAGGTGGTGATCAATCTCCACCGGGGCGCGGCAGAAGCCGGCATATGGACATGTGACCTTTCGTATGATTATGTAAGAATAAACGCCAGTTACCGTTCATAAAGCATGTGCTATACTCCTGTGGAACTTTATGTGCGTTTGTCCTTTACGTGCTGCGCGCGCCTGTGGAAATAACGTATGGTTTAGCGGGTTTTTCCCGGTTACGCACCGCGTGCCTGTGCGTATTGCAACGGACCGTTCAGCGTAGGTACGCTGTGCATTCGTACAAAAGGAACGATCCTTGAACGGAGGGAGAAAACGGGTGCAAGAGATGGAAGAGATCATGAACCGGGCACAGGTTCTAATTGAAGCGATCCCTTACATACGGGCGTTTCATGGGAAGACCTTTGTGATTAAATACGGCGGGCACGCCATGTGTGACCTTGAGCTTAAGCAGTCGGTCATGTTGGATATCACGCTCCTCAAGTATTTGGGGTTGAATCCCGTCCTGGTGCACGGCGGTGGACCGGAGATCACCGAGATGCTGGAGAGGATCGGGAAGAAAAGCATAATCCTGCATGGGCAGAGGGTGACCGACCGGGAGACGATGGAAGTAGTCAATATGGTCCTGGCCGGCAAGATCAATAAGGAACTGGTCACCATGTTAAACCATGTCGGGGTGAAGGCAGCCGGTCTTTCCGGACAGGACGGAGGCCTGTTGATTGCCGCCAAGAAAAAACTGTCCGGCGGGGAGGATCTGGGGTTTGTCGGTGAAGTGGAGCGTGTCAACCCGGAATTGCTCCACACTTTGTTGGTCAAAGGCTATATACCGGTAGTTGCCACTGTCGGGGTGGGTGGTGAAGGCGAGATCTACAATATCAACGCCGATACCGTGGCCGGGGAATTGGCCGCGGCGTTGCAAGCGGAGAAGTTGATTATCCTAACGGATGTAGAAGGGATTCACGAAGACCCGGCCGACAGTTCCACCTTGATTTCGAAACTGAAGATCGCCAAGGCGCTGGAGATGATTGAGGACGGCCGGATCGGCAGCGGAATGATTCCTAAAGTGCAAGCCTGCATCTATGCATTACGGCACGGGGTGAGCCGGACGCATATTATCGACGGACGGCGGCCGCACTCCTTGTTGTTGGAGGTTTTAACTGATAAAGGTATCGGCTCAATGGTGGTGGAATAAGATCTGGGAGGGTAATGCCATGAAAATGCAGGAATTATTGGCCAGGGGAGAAAAGGTGATGATGAGGAACGTTCTCCGGTTACCGGCGGTTTTTACCCGTGGTGAAGGCGCATATCTTTTCGATACCGACGGCAAAAAATATCTGGATTTCTTGAGCGGGATCGCTGTTTTGGCCCTGGGCCATTCCCATCCCCGGTTGGTTTCGGTCATGCAACGGCAGGCGGCGAAGGTTCTCCATGTCTCCAATTATTTCTTCCTTGAGGAGCAAGTGGAGCTCGCCGAGGGGTTAAAAGACCTCTCCGGCCTGGACCGGGTCTTCTTCTGTAACAGCGGGGCCGAGGCCAATGAGGCCGCCATCAAGCTGGCGCGGAAATACGGCCGGAAACTGGGGGGAAAATACGAGATTATCACAGCGACCGGTTCCTTCCACGGCCGGACCATGGGCGCACTGGCCGCGACCGGGCAGCCCAAGTACCAGGAGGCCTTTTCACCGCTGCCGGAAGGATTCCGCTATGCGCCCCTTAACGACCTTGCCGCCTGGGAAGCGGCGGTCAATGACCGGACCTGTGCCGTCTTGGTTGAGCCGGTCCAGGGTGAGGGGGGAGTACGGCCGGTGACAAAAGAGTTTATCCAGGGCTTGGCGGAACTCTGCCGGAAACACCGGTTGCTTTTGATGATGGATGAGGTCCAGACCGGTCTCGGCCGGACCGGGCGGTTTTTCGCCTGGGAACATACAGGTGTTAAACCCGATGTCCTGACCTTGGCAAAAGCATTGGGGCATGGAATTCCTTTCGGCGCCGTGCTGGCCCGGGAGGAGGCGGCTGTTCTGGAACCGGGCGATCATAGTACCACCGTAGGCGGCGGAGGTATGGCCTTTGCCGTTGCCCTGGAAGTGCTGCGGATAATGGAAGAGGAAGATCTGCCGGGGAGGGCCGGCCGGCTGGGCCGGGAATTGACCGCGCTCTTCAGCGAGTGGCGGGAGAAACTCCCTGTAATCAAGGAAGTAAGAGGGCTCGGCCTGATGCTCGCCCTGGAACTCTCCGGCCCGGCCAAGCCGGTAGTCGAGACCTGTCTTAACCGGGGCTTACTGATTAATGCTGTTACCCCTACGGCAATCCGGCTTTTACCTCCCCTGAATATCAACAAGGAGGATTTGGAAGAAGGTTTGGAGATTCTTTACGGAGTCCTGGCAGAAAGGGGCGGGTAATACCAACCGCCCCTAAAAATTCACATCTAACCCCAGTGTCAGGTGCCAATTATCCCGGGTGTTGAGGATTTCTCCCTGGACGGCCGCATGGGACGTTATATTGTTTTTATAGCCGACAACCAGCATATCATCGGTTAGAGAATTAGCCCCGTAAAAACCACCGTACAAAAGGGATTTCTTTGAAAGCTCATAAGCGGCTTCCGCGTAAAACCCGAAATTAGTCTCCGAGTCATTCTGCCGCCGGCTGTTGATACCCACCACTTCACAGAGGAGATGAAACGGCCCGGTGTGGTAACCGGCGTCAACCAACAGCCCGAGATCGCTGGCATTTGCGACCCGGTGACGGTTTATGGAAGCCACCCCCACCCCGATTTGCAGATCCGGATTAAGCTGAAAACTTCCCCGGCCGGCCAGATCGGTTCCATCTCCGAAGTCGGAATTTGATACGGATGCTACAAAGGCAAACTTTTCAAAATCAGTCTTGTATTTTACCCCAATTCCTTTGTAAAACCCGGAGTCGGGCGGTACGGCTACCCCTCCCCACCATTGCAGGTTCTGGGCCAGGCTGCCATTGATAGTCGCCGAGGAAGCGGAGGCCCAGTTCACATAAAACCGGCCGATATTGACCTCGTCTTTCCGGATCACATCATTAATATAGTAGTAAGCGACGGTATCCACTCCACTGCTTCCCCATTTAAACTCTCCCTTTATCCCGTCCTTTGCGCCTAAACCGGCGTTGAAATTGAGAGCGAGACGGTCAAAGGCAAAACCGGAATTATCGGGCTCAATAAAAAAGCGTACCTTAAGGTCTCCCCCGTCGACAAATGCCGCGTGGGACGAAGCGGCCGCCAACATAACCGCAACAAAAGAAAGAAGTATGGTGCGGAGTCTTTTCAGAATAACTCCTGTAGGAACTGGTTTTGACATGGTTATCCCTCCGTATTACGCCTGTGGGTGCCTGCCGGCCTGGTTTTCCAAACATGTGGAAAACCTTTAATTTATTTCAGCACCGGACAAAAAAATCCTCTTGGCAAAGGTAACCGTTGGCGAAAAATTACTGTCGGGTTTTAAAGGAAATAGCCGATAGAAAGAATAAGAGGACCAGGATTCTGAGGTTCACCCAAAAATTATCGAGGAAAGGAGGCTGCTATATCACCCATAAAATTATTCCCCGTAAATAGCAGGCGTCTTTAAGGTTGCAAGTAACATTGAAAGGAGTCTACAACACGAATGAGTTCATCAAGAATGAGAGCATCTTTTCTCTATTTATTCCTGACGGTATTTTTCCTTGTTCCGGCCGGCTGCCGGCCCGTACCAGACCCTACTGATCCTGAAATCATAAAAACAAAGGAAGACAATTGGGCTAGAATCAAGGTTGCCCCCGGATTTCTCCTGACAAATAACATGTGGGGCACCACAGAAAATACTACCCAGACTATTTACCAATATACCGACGGCAGCTACGGCTGGAGTTGGGAGAGAGGAAAAACCAGGGAAAATGGCAATTATCCGGAAGTCGTCTTCGGTGTGAAACCGTGGGGCCAACACGAAGAGTATTTCCTCGAAGGGAGCGGGTTGCCGCTGCAGTTGGAGGAGGTTGCTTCTCTGGTCATGGAAATGGACCTGGATTATAAGATACTGCACGATACAGGAGATAACGCCTGGTGGAACCTGGCTTTTGAGGTCTGGTTAACGGAAGATAAGCCCGGGGATAAGGTGGAGGATAGCATCACCGATGAGATCATGATCTGGTTTGATTGGAAAGATGTACCCTGGGACCCGGCGGAAGAGGATTGGGAGGATTCGGAGGCTGTGAAGGATCATCAATATGAATATGCGTATTGCCTATCAGTGCCTAATTGGAGCGAAGAGAACGGGTGGGGTTGGCATTACCATCAATTCAGGATTAAGGAGAAAGGAACGATTCCCGAGGTAGTAAATATAAAGCCTTTTCTCGATTATATTCAGGAGGAACACCAAAGAAGCGGCCGCCTCTGGCTGGGTTCCCTGGAGTTCGGGATGGAGTACGGAGATCATACCGCCGGCCGGGTGCATATTAAAAAATTGGATTACGTGATAAACGGCAAGCGGGTCGCGTCCGGCAGAACCGGCAAATAATGGCCTTTTTCCTAACCTTAACAAATGTGCTATAATATATAATAAGTGACATGATATGAATATCTACCGGCGCCGGCCGGTGAGGGGGAAGGAGAGAAAACGGTGAAAAAAACAGGAATAATTGTCCTTTTTGTCTTTTTGTTCACGTCTATGGGTTCACCGGTACAAGCTAAAGAATTCCGCATTACATTGCAGGATTTTGCGCCGGAGTATATCGGAGATACGGAGACCCCGCTCTTTGCCCACATAGAACTGGCGAAGCCTGTCCGGAGAGGAACTTCAGCCGAGAGCTTCGTTTCAACCTTGGCGCAGGATGAGAGAAAGAGCCGGAAAATTGGTGGAGGAATTTTGACCGGGACCGGCCTTCTTTTTATCCTTGCCAGTACAAATACGGACTATAATAGTAGCGCCTCCTTGACAGCTGGAATCATATTAACCGGGGTCGGCTTGTATACATTTATTGTGCCAGGTTATGTTGAATCGGAATATAACCGGATAAGGAAAATTGGGGATCCGGGGGAGCGGGATGAGGTGGCGTATACCGTCTTGACCCATGTCGCGAATAAAGCAAAGGTGGAAAGGCTTTCGAGCGCAATTAGCAGTGCCGTTTTTTGCCTTTATAATCTTACATTCCGGCCGTCTCTTTTCAATGAGAGTGATTCTAAGTATTATTACTATAATGCTCTTGTTTTTGGTGCATTAAGCGCCTATTATTTTCTGGTGGAGAGCCCGGCAGAGCGGATGTTGAAGGAATATAAAGAGGGGCAGAAACGAAACGGCTCCTTCGCAATTATACCAAGGCCGGACGGGTCGATCGCGGCCGTCTATTCCCTGGCTTTTTAGCGCGCATGCCACCGCGCCATACCGCGCGAATAAGGCATTATATGAAATTACGCCAGGGTAATAAGAGAGGTTAATTTCCATGAAGTATCCTGAGCTAACTGTTGGGGCTGTTATTTTTAACCCGGACAACAAAATACTTCTCTGTAAGTCCCACAAATGGAATGATGAATATGTGATCCCAGGTGGCCACGTTGAATTGGGAGAGAAAATGGAAGAGGCATTAAAACGAGAAATATTGGAGGAAACCGGGTTAAAGATTTGCGATCTTCAGTTATTAGGTTTAAAAGAAAGCATATATAGCGAATCCTTTTATGAAAAGAAGCATTTTATATTTTTGGATTTTTTATGTAAAACAGATTCTTACAATGTTGTATTAAATGAAGAGGCTGAAGACTATATATGGGTTGGTTTGGAGGAGATTGAAAAATACAAACTAAACAGTTTTACAAAATCTCTCCTTACTGAACTTAGGAACAAAAAAGCGTCTTCAAAAAAAGTAGAGATTTTTTATGATTATTGAGAAATTGACGTAACTCACCCAAATTTCTGCGCAAAGCAGTCAACCCTGGAATTCAGGAACTCCGGAAACATGGTTACGGAAGACAAAACATATCGAAAGAGAGCGCAATCGAAAGAGAACGCAAAGGAAAAAAAGAAGCTCCCTACCCTTCCGGCAGGAAGCTTCTTTTTACTGCGTCCAGCATGGGCGCAGTCTAATCGGTGAAAGTCCGTAGTCCCCGTAAAAGGTATCTGCGGAACAGAATGAATGTGACCATGAGCTGGAAAGACGGGGGCACTGATTCGTTCGGATGCCGATGATCTGATGATGGCTACTCAACTAATGGGTAGCCTCCTACCCGATTCCCAGCTTTTCTTATCCCAGTTTTGCCTTTATCCCAACTTTGCCTTGATAATCTCTTCCAGTGTCGGTTCGCCGATTTCCTGTAGTTCATAACGGACCCGGGCTGCCGGTTTGTTGATCTTGACCAGGCGCCGGAGATCAATAGGAGTGCCGATTACGACCGCATCGGCATCCGCCCGTTTGATTGTCTCCTCCAGTTCTTGAATTTGTTTTTTGCCGTAACCCATGGCCGGAAGGATATTCGAGAGATGGCTGTATTTGGCGAAGGTATCGACAATACTGCCCACAGCGTAGGGCCGGGGGTCGACCAGTTCGGTAGCGCCGTATTTGCGGGCGGCGATGGCGCCGGCACCGTATTCCATGTTGCCGTGGGTGAGGGTGGGGCCGTCCTCCACCACCAAAACCCGTTTGCCGGTCAAAAGGCCGGGCTGGTCAATAAAAATGGGCGAAGCAGCCTCTACTACAGTGGCTTTTGGGTTGGCCAGCCGGATACTTTCGCGGACCTTTTCCACATTCTCGGGATAACTGGTTTCGATTTTATTAATGAGTAGGACATCAGCCATGCGGAAATTGGTTTCACCGGGATGATACCGTAGTTCGTGCCCGGGCCGGTGCGGGTCGACAAGGACTATATGCAACAGGGGGCGGTAGAACGGCAGATCGTTATTGCCGCCGTCCCAAAGGATCACGTCGGCTTCTTTTTCCGCCTCAGCCAGTATTTTTTGGTAGTCGACACCGGCATAAACCACAAAGCCCTTTTCAATATGGGGTTCGTACTCCTCCCGCTCTTCAATGGTGCAGTCGTGTTTATCCAAATCCTCGTAAGAAGCAAACCGTTGACAGGCCTGTTTTTCCAGGTCACCATAGGGCATGGGATGGCGGATGACAACCAGCTTTTTCCCCATCTCCTGAATAGTTTTCGCCACTTTTCTTGTGGTTTGGCTTTTGCCGACGCCGGTCCGGACGGCGCAAACCGAGATCACCGGAACATTGGCCTCAAGCATAGTGGTATTCGGCCCCATCAGGCGAAAATCCGCACCTGCGGCCATGGCCAGGGAGGCCCGGTTCATCACATATTCGTGGGAGGCATCACTGTAAGCAAAGATCACTTCATCCACAGTGTTCTCCTTAATCAGGGTCTCCAAATCCGCCTCATCGTAAATTGGGATCCCTTCCGGGTAGAGCTCTCCACTCAAAGCCGGCGGATATTTTCTCCCGTGGATATCAGGAATCTGTGTTGCGGTAAAGGCCAGGACTTCATAATCCTCATTATTACGGAAATAGGTGTTAAAATTATGAAAATCTCTTCCTGCCGCACCCATAATAATCACTTTTTTCTTCAACCTGCCAACCTCCTATAGCATAAATATGATGCCGTACCCGAAAGAATGTCCTGTGCTTGGAGATGCCGGTACGCCTGTTCCTACAGGTCCAAGCAGAAACATGCCAGAGGTACAACTCTTTTTTTATTCTGTGAAAAGCCGCCACCTCCTGCAAGATTATGCGTAGTTTTTGTAAAATTTTTAGATCATTTTTTTAATTTATCCAATTCTGCCCGGGCTGATTCTTTAGCCTCACGGTCCAATCGCGGATCTTCGGGATCTTCAGGAAAAGAGAGGCATTTAGTAAAAGCTTCCATAGCCAGATCCCGTTCTTTAGTCGCCAGGGCGATACAGCCGTATATGTACCAGTCGTAGGGAGAATCCGGGGATAAGGTCACCAGTTTTTCTGCCAATTGGAGAGCGGTTTTGATATTACCGATACTCAGCGGCCGGCCCGGGGCTTTCCAATAAAGCTGTGCCAGGGGGTTATAGGCCAGGGGTCGTTCCGGGTCGATCTCCAGGCACCGTTCCAAGGCGTTCCGCATTGGTTTGACCATAAAAAGGCTGTTCATTACCCCCCGTTCCTCTCCGATGCTGCCGATTAATACCCCCAGGTAGAAAAAGCCTTCATAGCCCTGGCTGTTGGCAGCAACAGCCAGTTCCGCGTATTCCTTTCCCTTCTCATACAGGCGGAGCTTTTCTTTGCTCTCCCCGGCGTAGTCACCCAGGAAAAGATAGCCGCGGGCTGCCCGCCAGAGCAGTTCATAATTGCCGGGGTTCTGTTCGTCCGCGGCGAGCTTCTCTTCTATTATTTCCATCATCCGCCGGGAGTTTTCCGGAGCTTCACAACGCCGGGCATAAAGGTTGTCCACTATTTGAAAGGTACTGTTCTCTTCCGCGTACGTGAGTGCGCCTCCGCCGGGAAAAACCGGGATGGAGAAAAGCAAAAGAATTCCAACGGTTATCCATATGCGTACGCCCGCGCAGGTATATGCACCCGCGCGCCCCCGCGCGCGACACCTCCTGGACACAGTAATTACCCCCATGAAATAAAGATCTCAATTAGTTGAATATTTGTACTTTGCACAAAAAAATCCTCCTTTATCTTCCTCTCCTTTGTGCTTGCGTCATACTTTAAAGGCATAGGTGAGTTTACCGGCTTTTGCAGAGAGAAAGGAATGAATCTCCGGGAATTTTTCTTTGTAACCGGGATCGACTTCTGCGGCGATCTTTGCAAAGGCAAAGGCGTCATCCCACAGGAGTTCCCGGGGTTTGTAGCCGGTTCCCAGTTTTTTAAGGATGGCGATGTTTACAGCGACAAATGGCAGTTCAGCCAGGGGCGGCTTAAGGCGGAGGGCATAGGCGAAATCAATCAAGACAATCCGGAGGTGAGGAGGGTCTTTTTTTGCGCGAACGATTAAATTAGGCGGGCGGACATCACGGTGGACAACTTTGGCCCCGTGTAAAATCTCTAATATGGAACACATCTGTTCCAGCAACGACCGGAGGATTTTCGGGTTACGCCGGTTCTGGCAGAGAAATTTCTCAAGTGTCTGCCCTTCAATAAATTCCGTGGCAATAAAAGGGAAAGGCGGCTTGGTCCGGCAGGCGATAATTCTCGGAAAAAATCCGGCTTGACCGGATTTCCGTAAAAGGTTGATGAAAAAGGCCTCGCGGGCGGAAGCGTGTTCTACTTTTCCCTCCAGCTTAATAAAGACCTTTTTTTCCCCCGGCGCTTCCCCGGTGAAGTACTGAAAATCCAATTTGTTGGGCGGTGCAAAGGGTTTAGCTTCGACAATTCTGTATTTCCGCTCCAAATACCGGAAAAAGTCGCGCGTAGCTGCAGAAGCGGTTGGTCCCATGGGAATCCTCCTCTTTGGGAGCGGTAGTTTATTATATGGAATTGCCGGTAATAGTGCGTTTGTTGTCCGGGTCCGGTTTCTTTCCAGAAGGTATGGTTAAGCATAAAAAGGCAACGCTTATCCGTATACGGAAGATTCGCAAGATAACCCTTTCTCAGTCCTATTTTTTATTACTAAGAAAATTTGTTATTGGAACCTTTATGTATTATGATTGAGATGATCCGGATCTATGAGTTATTTGTTTATGCGCATCGTGTGCGTTGCGAGAGATGCGTAGGCTGCAGGGTGTTGGTGCGCGGGGAAAATTCGTTCATAGGAAAGGAGCAGTATAAACATGGCAGACTATAAAAGGGTAAAGATGATTTTGGACAAGGAGTACGTGATCAGCACCGCCGATGAACGGCTTTTCGGTTCTTTTATTGAGCACTTGGGGCGGGCGGTCTACGGCGGGATTTATGAACCCGCCCACCCACAGGCTGATGAGGATGGGTTCCGCAAGGATGTTTTGGAACTGGTCCAGGAGTTACGCGTACCGGTTGTCCGTTACCCGGGCGGCAATTTTGTTTCCGGCTACAACTGGGAAGACGGGGTTGGTCCCAGGGAGCAACGGCCGGTAAGGCTGGACCTGGCCTGGCGGGTCACGGAACCCAACACCGTGGGGACCAATGAATTTGTCAGCTGGGCGCGGAAGGCCGGCGCCGAGGTGATGCTCGCCGTAAACCTGGGGACCCGGGGCCCGGATGCCGCCCGGAACCTGGTGGAATACTGTAATCACCCGGGAGGAACCTACTGGAGTGATCTGCGGAAAGCCCACGGTTACCCGGAGTCCCACGGGATTAAACTCTGGTGCCTGGGAAACGAGATGGACGGGCACTGGCAGATTGGGCATAAAACCGCCGAAGAATACGGGCGCATCGCCTGTGAAACCGCAAAAGTGATGAAATGGGTGGATCCCGGTATTGAATTGGTGGTCTGCGGCAGTTCCAGCCGGTGGATGCCCACCTTCCCCGCTTGGGAAGCAACGGTGCTGGAACATACCTATGAACATGTGGATTATATTTCCCTTCATACTTATTACGGTAACCAGGAGAATAATATCCGCAATTATCTGGCGAAATCCCTGGATATGGCGGAGTTTATCCGTACGGTTGTTGCGACCTGCGACTATATTCAGGCGAAAAAGCGCAGTAAAAAACGGATCAACCTCTCCTTTGACGAATGGAATGTCTGGTACCATTCGCATGAAGCCGATAAGCAACTGGAACCCTGGACCGTTGCCCCGCCCCAACTGGAAGATGTTTATACCTTTGAAGACGCCTTGCTGGTCGGTTGTATGCTGATCACACTCTTAAACCATGCCGACCGGGTGAAAATTGCCTGCCTGGCCCAGTTGGTAAACGTCATCGCCCCGATTATGACGGAAAACAGGGGCCCAGTCTGGCGACAAACCATCTTCTATCCTTATCTCCATGCTTCCAGGTACGGAAGGGGCCGGGTCTTGCAGGCGGTTATTTCGTCTCCGTGCTATGATACGGAAGAGTACAAGGACGTCCCTTTGCTGGAAGCAACGGCGGTCACCGGGGATGAAAATGAGGAACTGACGATATTTACCGTTAACAGGGATCCAGACCACCCGCTGCTCCTTGAAGGCTGTTTGGGTCAGTTCGTTGGCTATAAGGTGGTGGAACATATCGTCCTCGAACATGAGGATCTCAAGGCAAAGAACACCAGGGAACAGCCGGATAACGTTGTGCCGCACAACAGGGGAGACGCCCGTATGGAAGATGGCTTCCTCCGGGCTGTCTTGCCCAGGCTTTCCTGGAATGTCATACGGATGAAGAAACTGTTGGAGACCAGAAAATGAAGAAATACTGCAATCCGTGCCGGTCCCCGCTTATTTGGGCCGACGTTCCGGATCCCTCTGTGATCAGGGTGGACGGTGCGCACGGGCGCCCTACCTATTATATGAGCAGTACCACAATGCACCTGGCTCCCGGTGTTCCGATTATGAAATCCTGGGATCTGGTACACTGGGAGATCGTCAATTATGTCTATGATCAACTAGCCGGCAATGACAAACTGGCTCTCAGGAACGGCGAAAACGCCTACGGGCAAGGATCATGGGCCAGCAGCCTGAGATATACTAATGGCTGCTATTACCTGGTTACCTTCTCTTATACAACTGGAAAAACCCATATTTACAAGACTGTTGACCCGGAGAAGGGCCGTTGGACAGGGATAACCCTGGATAAAGTTTACCATGACCCCTCCCTGCTTTTTGATGACGATGGCAGGGTTTATTTGGTTTATGGGAGTGGGGACATCGGAGTTGTTGAATTGACCGCGGAAGTAAACGCCGTGAAAGAAGGAGGGGTCAATCAAGTAATCATCCCCGAGGCCGGCCGCATAGCCGGTACCAGCTTTTATGTACCGGCCGAAGGCGCCCATATCCATAAGATTAACGGCAAATATTACATATTTTTAATTGCCTGGCCGCGGGAGAGTTGCGGGGGCCTGCGCGCCATGCGTACCCAGTTGGTCTACAGGGCAGACCGCATAACCGGTCCGTATGAAGGCCGGGTGATCCTAAGGGAGGCGGGGATCGCCCAAGGGGGACTTGTTGATACCCCTGAGGGAGATTGGTATGCCATGCTCTTTCAGGATCACGGGGCGGTTGGGCGCATTCCTTACTTGCTTCCGGTAAGCTGGGAAGACGGGTGGCCGGTGGTGTCAACTGCATTGGCAACACCGTTGTCAACGGTAATGGCAACAGCGGATCCCATGGAAACAAAGGGTCTTCCGGATCTGCCGGCTCTGGTTAGAGCTGGCGGTTTACAGCCCGGTATTGTCGCCTCGGATGAGTTTGACCTGGAGGAGCTTAAGCTTGTATGGCAGTGGAACCACAACCCGGAGAACAAATACTGGTCTTTGCGTGACCGTCCCGGGTATTTGCGGCTTATTAACGGAAGAGTCGCCACGGGTCTGCTTGATACCGTAAATACGCTGACCCAAAGGACATTTGGGCCGGAATGTTCGGCAACTATTGCCATGGAGACCGGCAAGATGAAAGAGGGGGATCTGGCCGGTCTTGGCGTCCTGCAAAAGAAGTACGGTTTTGTCGGGGTCGCGTGCGCGCGCGCAGAAGGCGCCGGAAGCTCCAAATTTATTATTATGGTGGACGGCGGTTGCGACCCGCCGGAGGAGAGGGCAAGGATTCCCCTTACTCAAGAGCGGGTCTATTTAAGAGTTGACATTGACTATAAGAACCGGGCGGATAAAGCATATTTCTTTGCCAGTCTTGACGGGGAAGAATGGCAGGCTGTAGGGGAACCCTTACAAATGTCCTATACAATCCCCCATTTCATGGGCTACAGGTTTGCCTTGTTCAACTATGCGACAAGAGAACCCGGCGGTTTTGTGGATTTTGATTATTTCAAAATCGAGGCGTGTCTCCACGCCAATGGGTTGAAAGGAAAAAATAAAACAGAAAGATAGGAGGGGTAAGCATGAAAAGGCAGAGAGTCCGGTGGTTATTATTGGTCGTGGCGGTTTTATTGGCAGGTGGTTTTACGGGTCCGGTAAATCGCGCGCACGCGGATGATACGGGGGGACCGGTCGCTTACAAAGATCTGAGCGACCATAACCCCATCATGACCCAGAGGTTCGGCGCCGACCCGTATGCCATGGTTTATGACGGGCGGGTTTACGTCTATATGACCCATGACGTGATTGAGAGGGATCAGGATGGAAAAATTAGCCAAAACACATACAGCACAATTAACTCCATTAACTGTCTTTCCTCGGATGACATGGTCAACTGGACCGATCACGGATGGATCCAGGCCGGGTGGTCGATTGATAATGGAATCGGCGGTATTACAGAGTGGGCACGGAATTCATGGGCGCCGGCGGTAACTTATAAAAAAATCGACGGGAAAGACCGGTTTTTCCTTTACTTCGCCAACTCGGGTAATGGTATTGGGGTCCTGACCGCCGATCACCCGGTGGGGCCTTATACGGACCCCCTCGGCGAGGCGTTGGTCACAAGGGCGACCCCGAATTGCGCCGATGTGGTCTGGCTCTTTGACCCCGCCGTCCTGGTGGATGACGATGGCAAGGCCTATCTCTATTTCGGCGGCGGGGTCCCGGAAGACCAGGCGGAGATGCCCAATACCGGGCGGGTGGTTGAATTGGGTGATGATATGATCAGTCTCGCCGGTACCCCCGTAGTGGTAGAAGCACCTTGGTTTTTTGAGGCGGCCTTTGTCAATAAAATCGGGGGAACTTATTATTATTCCTATTGCACCAATTGGGCACCCCGGCCTGTTGATAAAGACGTTCCGGAGAAGGCGGTAATCGCCTATATGACCAGTGATAACCCAATGGGGCCGTGGGAATACCAGGGTACCTTCTTCAGAAACCCGGGGGTGTTTTTCGGGAGTTACGGCAATAATCATCACAGTTTTGTGAAGTTTAACGGCCAATGGTTTTTCTTCTACCATACCCAGCTTTTGCAGGATCTTATGGGGATTTCCGGCGGCTACCGCAGTACTCACGTGGAGGAAATGTCGATCACAGCGGACGGGGCTATCCAACGGGTTAGCGGCTCATTCGCCGGAGTCAAACAAATTAAAGCCTTTAACCCCTATCAGAAAAACGAGGCGGAGACCATGGCCTGGAACGCCGGGATAACAACGAAACCGACGAAGAAAAGAAGTACAATCTATGGCGAGGTTAATATGGTTGTCACGGATATGACCACTGGTAGTTTCACCGGTCTGGCGGGGGTCGATTTTGGCGAAACAGGCCCCAAGAGCTTTACGGCTAAAGTCGCCAGCCTTTCCGCGGGGAATACCATTACCATTCATATCGGCGGGCCGGAGGGCGAGGCCATTGGTAAGGTGGAAGTCCCCAAGACAGGAAGTCTGGAGGAGTTTGTCGAAGTAACTGTTGATGTGGAAAAGGTTAAAGGCCGGCATGATCTGTTCTTTGTTTTTACAGGAGAAGCATTTGCCTTCGATGCCTGGAGTTTTAAGCAGTAGTTCTGGTGTGGGTCATGCGGTCGAGACCGATCACAGCAGGCGAATACGCATGTCAGGGAATGAGAATATGACATTTGGTCCTAAAGGTTATGATAAAAGAGTCCACGGTTCTGCTGCCCGCACGGACCGCGGGTATGCTGCTGCCAGGCCCTTTTTAAAGTGGGCTGGGGGAAAGCAGCAGCTTCTGGCAGATTATGAACAGTATTTCCCCACCGGTTTTCACCGCTATTTTGAGCCCTTTCTGGGCGGCGGCGCCGTTTTTTTTCACCTGCGGAAGACAGGAAGACTGCCCGGCGCCGCCTATCTTTTTGACAACAACGAGGAACTGATCAACGCTTATATAATGGTCAGGGATAACCCGGACGAACTGATAAAAATTCTTGCTGTGCATAAAGAGAGGCATTGCCGGGAGTATTACTATAAGATCCGTAACCTTGACCGGAGGACAAGCGGTTTGAATGCCTTGAGTGCTCCGGAAAGAGCGGCGCGTACCATTTACTTGAACCGGACCTGTTATAACGGCCTCTACCGGGTGAACAAAAAAGGCCATTTTAACGTGCCGGCCGGCCGTTACAAGAGCCCGAAGATCCTCGATGCGGAACTGTTGAAAGCGGACAGTTGCGCGTTACAAGGGGTTCATCTTGAGGTCAAGGATTTTCGTTCAGTGGCTAAACTCGCCGTACCTGGAGATTTTTTTTATTTTGATCCGCCTTACCACCCTTTGAGTAAGACGTCAAGTTTTACCGGATATACGGCGGGAAGCTTTTCCGAAGAAGACCAGCGGGATCTGGCTGCGGTCTTTACGCGGCTGACCGCCAAGGGCTGTCTCTGTATGCTGAGCAACTCACATACCCCCTTTATCTTTGAATTGTACAAGGGATTCCGGGTTGAAACAGTCCGGGCAAACCGGGCGATTAATGCCAACAGCAATGGCAGAGGCGCCGTTACAGAGGCGGTAGTTTTGAACTACTGATGTGCCGGTTTATTGACGGCAATGACAGTTAATGGTATTATGGGCATGGGAGAAGAGTCTTTCACAGTTGGGAGGTTGTTTATGAAAAGGTTAATTTTCCCCAGTATCTTCTTGCTTTGTGTGGGGCTTGCTTATTCGCACACCTTCCCTTTTGGGGCTGATCCGGAGAGCAGGATTATACAAAACCTGAATTACATAGAAAATATGTATTTCAAGCACTTAAGCCCGCATGAAAGAAGAGAAGCCGTTAAGATAATGAATGAAACTAAAGAGCTCGTCGTCGGGCTCACTAGTGGTCCGGTATATCACCATAGTATAATGGGTGAAGAAGCCTTTATCATTCTCTATAATAACGTTAAAAATGAAATATCAGATTCTGCGAAGACAAAATTAATCCAGAAATCCTTGGGTAATGGGAAGATAACATGTTCACAATTGGGAAAACTGGTTGCATTATATAAGTTTGACAACCGGCGGGAGGAGTTGATAAAAAGCGTAGCTGATAAAATCCTTGATCCTGTAAATATTGAAGTTGTCCTGCAACACTTTGATTCCTCTATAAAACGTGAGCAACTGAGGGATTTTTTCAGCAAGGTTAAACTGGTTAACTGAGGGTATAATTATTAGAAGAAAGGAGTGCCGGTATGAGCCAAGCCAAGCAGGGTGATACTGTAAAAGTGAATTATACGGGGAGATTGGAAAACGGGCAAGTCTTTGACAGCACCGAGAATCGCGAAGCATTGGAGTTCACGATTGGAGAAGGTCAGATAATCCCCGGGTTCGAAAAAGTGGTGATCGGGATGACCCCGGGGGAGACCAAGACAGTCAATCTGACGCCAGATGAGGGGTATGGCCCACATTATGAAGAATTGGTGCTGGACCTTGGGAGGGAACAAATCCCCCCTGGACTAGAACCCGAGGTGGGGCAGCATTTAGAGGTTCACCAGGAGGGAAGGGAAAATTTGTTGGTCAGAGTGGTTGAGGTAACAGAGAAAAGCATCAAGTTGGATGCAAATCATCCCTTAGCTGGGCAGAACCTGATTTTCGACATTGAGTTGGTTGCGATCATATAAGATTTTTTTCATCAGGCTCTCATGGAATTTGTTCTGTGGATTCCAACTCCGGCGCCAGTTTCTTATTAAGCAGGGAAGGGGAATAATGCGTGGCGCCGGTTTTTTTTTAATAATCCCGGTCTGATGGGTCACGAAGCTCAGCGCCGGCTTCGCCCACAAGGTAATACAGGTGGGGAAGTTTTAAATATGCCTGTAACCTCTCATTGGGAAGGGACAAACCGAGACAAGCGGTGACAACCCCTTCAGAGACCGGGGTCTCTTCCACTTTGGCCAAAAACTCCGGAGGAACAGCCGATGGGTCATCAAGCAGGTTTCAGCCCATGACTGCATTCCCCCGGCAACAGTCCAGTAATCCTCAAATATGGTGGCGAACGTTCCCCCCAACATGTATGCGGCCCCGGTGAATTTCCCCAGGGTCATGCCGGCGTATTTTTTATAAAGACCGGCCATTTTCATCCCGGAGCTCAGGAAGGATGGGAGAAGGAAGAGTAAAGGCTTGTTTTCATTTTTTACAGCCCCCTTTTCCCATAATTTGTATGTGTCTAATTATAGCACAGAAAAGAGAGTTTTAGAAAATAGAATGCAGGGATTTACAGAACGCCTACGAATAGAGTTATAATCTATGATATAATAAAATGCATGGTCCGGCGGAACTAATTGGAATGAGATATGTTTGGCCATAATGAAGATGGGACTGTTTTTTCATGGCAGAAGCCCAGTATTTACAGTAAACAAAAAGGGAGGAGAATCAGATTGAAACACGTGAAACTGATTACCGATAGCGCCGGTGATATCAATAAAGACCTTTGCGGTAAGTTCACCCGGGTGCCGCTGGCGATTCGTGTTGGCGACCGGGAGTTTGTGGATGATGAAGAGCTGGATCTAAAAGAGCTGCTACGGGCGATGAAGGAGTCAACGGAGGCGCCGAAGACCGCCAGCCCTTCACCGTGGGATTTTCTCCGGGAATATACCGGCGAGGACTGTGTCTTTGTGGTAACCATCTCTTCCCAACTCAGCGGTTCGTACGCCAATGCCGTGCTTGCGGCGGAGATGGCCAGGAAAAAGAAGCTCACCCGTTTTGTTCATGTCTTTGATTCCAAAAATGCGACGGTCGGCCAAACCCTGGTCACCCTAAAGGTACTTGAGTTGATAGAGGAAAAGCGGGCAGAAACAGAGATTGTGGAAGAAGTAAACGATTATATTGAAAACCTGAACACCTACGGTTTTCTTGAGTCCATAGACAATTTGGTCAAATCGGGCCGGGTCAGTAAGATGATGGCCAGGTTGGGCTCGGCCCTTAATATCCGGCTGGTTTTTGGGCGGAGCCCGGAAGGCACGATTGATCTGGTGGAGAAGGTCAGGGGAACAAAACGGGCAATGCAAAAGCTTGTGGATTTAATCGCCGAGACCGGCAGTAATCTTGAGAAAAAAATTTGCGGGATCGCCCATATCAACTGTTTTGAGAAGGCACAGCAACTTTATGATAAGATCCGCGAACGCTTCAATTTTAAGGATGTGATCATCTTTGACGGGTCCGGGATCACCACTGTCTACGGGAATGAGGGCGGATTGGTCATCGCTTTCTAAGGATAGGGCGTACATTATTGATACAGTAGAAAACCGGTGTTATAATATTAGGAATACTCTCGGTTGCAAAACATGGAGGAACGGCAGGTGAGGATGATGGCAATGACAATAACAGAAAAGATCCTGGCGGCGCATGCCGGAAAGCAAGAGGTAAAACCGGGGGAACTGATCAACGCCCGGGTAGACCTGGTGTTGGGCAATGATATTACGGCGCCGGTGGCGATTAAGGAGTTTGCCCGGATTGGGGTGGATAAGGTCTTTGATCCGGAGGCGATCGCCCTGGTCCCGGACCATTTTACCCCAAACAAGGATATCAAATCGGCGGAGCAGGCAAAGATGGTGCGGGAATTCGCGAAGAAATACGGGATCGTCCATTATTTTGAGGTCGGCAAGATGGGGATTGAGCACTGTCTCCTCCCGGAACAAGGGCTGGTCGGGCCGGGGGATCTGGTAATCGGCGCCGATTCCCATACCTGTACTTACGGGGCATTGGGCGCTTTTTCCACCGGCGTTGGCAGCACGGATATGGCGGCCGGCATGGCCCTTGGCGAGGTCTGGCTGAAGGTCCCGCCGTCCATCCGCTTTCATTACTACGGGACGCTCCCGCCCTGGGTCGGCGGGAAGGATTTGATCCTTTACACCATCGGCCGGATCGGAGTAGACGGTGCGTTATATTCAGCCATGGAGTTTACCGGAGAGACGGTAGCCGCTTTGACGATGGATGACCGGTTTACCATGGCGAACATGGCGATCGAGGCGGGGGCAAAAAACGGGATCTTCCCGGTGGATGAGAAGACCCTTGCCTATATTGATGGCCGCCTTAAACGTCCTCACAAAGTTTATGCCAGCGATCCGGAGGCGGAATATGCCAAAGAGTACGAATTTGACGTCTCCCGGCTGGAACCGCAGGTAGCCCTGCCGCACCTGCCGGAGAACGCCCGGCCGGTCAGCGAGATTACTGATGTCCGCATTGACCAGGTGGTGATCGGATCTTGTACCAACGGGCGCATGAAAGACCTGCGGGAGGCGGCCCAATTGCTCAAAGGAAGGCGGGTACATCCGGAGGTCCGCTTGATTGTGATCCCGGGAACACAGGAGATCTATTTGCAGGCTTTGAAAGAAGGGTTGATCACCGATTTTATTGAAGCCGGCGGGGTTGTTTCCACCCCTACCTGCGGGCCGTGTCTCGGGGGATACATGGGGATCCTGGCCCATGGCGAAAGGGCGGTGGCTACCACCAACCGGAATTTTGTCGGGCGGATGGGGCACCCCGAGAGCGAGGTTTATTTGGCCGGGCCGGCGGTGGCAGCGGCTTCAGCGGTTAAGGGCAGGATTGCCCATCCCGAGGAGGTGTCTGGTAATGGTGCTTAAAGGGAGAACTTGGCGGTTTGGGGATGACATCGACACCGATGTCATAATTCCCGCCCGTTATCTTAATACTTCAGACCCGAAAGAACTGGCAGCCCACTGCATGGAGGACGCGGACCCGGAATTTGCCCGGCAGGTCCGGCCTGGTGATATCGTTGTCGCCGGGAACAACTTTGGTTGCGGCAGCTCACGGGAGCATGCCCCGCTGGCCATCAAGGCGGCCGGAATCTCTTGTGTGGTTGCTGCCACCTTTGCGCGGATCTTTTACCGGAATGCCCTCAATATCGGCTTACCGATCCTGGAGTGCCCAGCGGCAGCCGGGGAGATAAAAGCCGGAGAGGAACTGGAGATCAACCTGGAAGAAGGGAAGATTATTAATACCACTACCGGTAAGGTTTATCAAGCCGCGCCCTTCCCCAAGTTTATGCGGGAACTGATCGCCGCCGGCGGCCTGATCCCTTATGTCCGGTCCCGGCTAAACTGTTAATCCACCCGGGGGAAGGCGCCTAGCCGAAGGGCGCCCGCCCGTAGGGTACCTGCCCCGGGGGCGCCCCGCCCACAGGGCAGTTTTTTTTGTAAAAATGTTCACGGATTCCACGGACAGCAAGAGCAGACGGCAGGAGATCACCAGGTAGTGTCGAAGAAAATTAGCAGAAATACTTGTGCATACCCGTTTGCACATGGGGAGAGAGGTGTGGGTTATTGATTCAGGCCAGGCGGTTGACGAAAAAATACGGCAACGGAGTGCTTGCCCTGGAGAATCTCTCGCTCCACATAGAAAAGGGAGAATTTGTCTTTTTGGTGGGCCCCAGCGGCGCCGGGAAAAGCACTTTTCTGAACTTGGTCATTCGCAGGGAAATCCCGACAGACGGTTTCCTCTCTGTGGCCGGGAGAAACGTGACGCTTATAAAAAAACAGGAGATCCCGCTTTTTCGCCGGAGAATAGGCTATATTTTTCAGGACTATAAATTGTTTCCCAACAAAACCGTGGGAGAAAATGTCTCCTTTGCCTTGGAAGTCATAGAGGTGGACCCGATGGAAATCCGGGACCGGGTTAATTTTGTCTTGGACTTGGTGGGACTGATTCATAAGACGGAGGTTTTCCCCTCCGAACTGTCCGGAGGGGAACAGCAACGGGTTTCCCTGGCACGGGCCATCGTTAACCGGCCCTTGTTGTTACTGGCGGATGAACCCACCGGGAATCTTGACCCGGATACGTCATGGGAGATTATGGAGCTTCTCCGGGAGATTAACCGGCGGGGCACAACCATTGTGATGGCCACTCATAACCGGGAGATTGTCGACCGCATGCAAAAAAGGGTCATTGCCCTGGAAAAAGGTCGGCTGGTCCGGGATGAGCGTAAAGGAGGCTATGCGGTTGAAGCTTAGGACTTTCAGGTATTTTTTCCGCGAAGCCTGGCGTGGGCTTGTCCGGAACAGGTTAATGTCTTTGACGGCTATGGGGACTATCACCATAGCTTTAATGCTCTTCGGCGTATTCTGCCTGTTCACCACCAATCTCCAGTATTTCAGTAATCTTGCCTTGGGCAGGATAGAAATACGGGCCTTCTTAAGTGAGAGTGCCCGCAATTATGAACTGCTAAAAGCGGAGATTCAGGCTATCCCCGGAGTACAAAGGGTGAAGTTTATTTCAAAAGAGGAAGGCGCCCGCTGGCTTGAGAAGGCCTTGGGCAATAAAGGATTGTTTCTTGGCGGCGAGAACCCGCTGCCAAATAGTATCAATGTCTATCCGGCCCGGGGGGCGAATGTCGAAAATATTGCCAGGCAAGTACAGAGGGTTGCCGGTGTTGATGAAGTTGTTTACGGCCGGGAGTTTGTCCGGCTTTTGCATATTATTGTCCGGCTGATCTGGGTGATAGGGTTCGGCCTCTTATTCCTGGTTATGCTGGCCGTCCTTTATATTGTCGTCAACACGATCCAGATGACCATATACGCCCGGCGGAAAGAGATTGAAATCATGAAACTGGTGGGGGCTACCGACTGGTTTATCCGTTGGCCTTTTATGCTGGAAGGTATTATGTTGGGGCTTGGCGGGGCACTGATTGCCGTGATTATTGTGCTTGAGGCATATGCCTTTCTCAATAACCGGCTCGGACAGGTATCTACTGTTCTTTCCCTGTTGACCAGGGCGGAGATCACCCCCTACGTTATCGGCGGGTTCTTTGGGATCGGGATTTTCTTCGGGGCGTTGGGGAGTCTTCTTTCGGTGAAGAGGTATCTTAGTATTTAAAGCGAGCGGGTATGCGCGTAAATCCTTATCTGTATTTGCCCGGCAGATAAAGGTATATACCGGGCGTCCGGCACATATTTAAATAGAAGGTAAATGGGGTTAAGCTTGGAGGCGTGCCTGTATGGAGCAGATAGAGGGGGCCGGTAACCGGTCCAAAGTAATCAGGAGGATTGGTGTTTTCCTTATTTTTCTGGCCGTTTTGGGGCTGGCCAGAGCGGTCGCGCGGGGCAAGTACCGCGACATCGGCTTGGCGATTTATGTGATACCGGTGGTCCGTTATTATTATATTGAACCGGTTCCTTTTTCCCGGTTGATCGGCAGTTATATCCGGAACGGCAATATCCGGGAGATGCTGGGGAGTTTGGGTGATCCGTATACCCGTTATCTCAATAAAGATGAGTACAAACAATTACTGACCCAGACGGAGGGAACATACGGAGGGGTCGGTTTTTATGTTGTCTTTAAGGATAACCACATAACGATTATGAGGCCGATCAAAAACACCCCGGCCGAAGCAGCGGGGTTGCGGGCAGGGGACCGGATCCTGACCATAAACGGGGAATCCACCGCGGGGATGGCTTTGGATGTGGCGGTGGTAAAAATCCAGGGACCGCCCGGGACAAAGGTTGCTCTCACCATAGAGCGGGGAGAAGGCAAAGAACACCAGGTGGAGACGGTCGAATTGACTAGGGCTTTGATTGACATCCCGTCCGTTGAGTGGCAGGTGGAAGAAGACCCGGCGGCCGGAAAAATCGGCCTGGTTAATATCCTTCAGTTTAATGAGAAAACCCCGGAGGATCTCCGGAAAGCCTTGGCTTTTTTAGCCGGGGAACAGGTTTCCGGGATGCTTTTGGATTTGCGTTATAACCCTGGCGGGCTGCTCACCGCTGCGGTGGAAACCGCCGGCTGCTTTGCCGGGGAGAAACCTGTAGTCCATATTACCCAACGGGGAAAACGGGTTAAGACCTATACCGGCCCTTCCGGGAAAAAGTGGGGGCTGCCGCTGGTCGTTATGGTCAACGAATGGAGTGCCAGCGGCGCTGAGATTTTAGCCGGAGCGCTTAAAGACTATGAGATCGGAACCCTGGTGGGCAGAACAACTTTTGGTAAAGGGGTTGTTCAGGATATTATTCCTTTGGCCAACGGGGGAGCGTTCACTTTAACTGTGGCCGGCTATTTGACAGCCGGGGGCCATTCTATTCACGAGAAAGGGATCAATCCCGATTTTACCCCGGAGATCGATGAAAACTTGGAAAAGGCGGTTGAAGAGGGACAGATCGAAGCCCTGGAGGAAGTGGACGAGAGAACAGAAGAAAAGGCCAGAGAGGTTTTGAGGGATAAAATCCTTCAGACCCGGCGGTCGGAAAGGACAGCGGAATGGCGTCCGGAAAGGGCAGCGGCTTAAGGCATATCCGCGCATGTGCGCGCAGGGCGAACAAGTTAAATCCGGAAATTCGCGTACGCATGGCAAAAAGACGGGGAAGAGCTTGGGGTTTTTTGCTCTTCCTCAATCTTGTCCTGCCGTTAATTACTTATTATGCCCCGGTAAGCCCGCTGCCGGCCAACCCGGATACAGCCCGGGGAACCGCTGTTCCCGGGTTTTCTACTTTTGCCGCCTCGTGCCTGATCCTCCCCGGAGAGCGACAGGAAACAGGGGTTCTCCCTTTTTCCCGTTTCTTACCGGTCCCCCGTATTCCCCCCCGGCAGGAACTACCGCCTTCTCTGCCGTTTAAACCCCGGGTGGCTTTGATCCTTGATGATGTCGGCTTTGTCCGGGAGCCGGTGGAGGCGTTTTTTTTGATCGAAGCCCCTTTGACCTTGGCGGTATTACCGTGGGGAGAATATTCACAACAACACGCGGAAAAAGCAAAGAACCATGGTTTTGAGGTAATGCTGCATCTTCCTTTGGAACCCCTGGACCCGGCGGTCTTGCCTGGACCGGGAACCCTCTATGGAGATGCTTCCCTGGAAGAGAACCGTTGGCAGCTTAGGGCCAATATCCGGAGTATCCCCGGGATTACGGGGGCTAATAATCATATGGGCTCGAAGGGGACCCAAGATCCGGCGTTGATGCGCCTGGTCATGGAAGAACTCAAGGCGGAAGGGCTTTTTTTTGTCGACAGTTTTACCATTGAGGGGTCGGTGGGGCTACAGACCGCCCGGGAACTGGGAGTACCTGCGGCGGAACGGGATCTCTTTTTGGACCATTACGGGACGGAAGACATCCCCCGGCAACTGGAGAATTTGTTACAAACCGCGCTAGAACAGGGGAGCGCCATTGGGATCCTTCACCCCCGGCCGGGGGCGGCGGAAGCGCTTGCCGGCTTTCTCCCACGTTTTCAGGCGGCGGGTGTGGAGATTGTCCCAGTTTCGGAGTTAGTGGAATAAAAAACCGCCCGCCAGTGGTTCTGCAAAAGGGGTGCGTTTTTCCGGCGGGGGGTTTGTTAAATATGGGTTAAGAGAAAGGAGCCCAGGCGGTTATATCGAATATATGTTCGATTGAAAAATCTAAAATAATTGATATTATAATCATCGCACACGCGCGACGGATACTGATAGCAAATTGACTTATGGTTTAGGATTGCTATTATAACTATCGCACGGCGCGTGACGAATACTGGATAACAGGGAGAGCAAAAAATGGCCGGATTTGAATTAATCGCTCCTTACCAGCCCAAAGGCGACCAGCCGGAAGCCATTGGCAACTTGGCCGCCGGGGTGGAGAAGGGTTTGCGGGACCAGGTCCTGCTGGGGGTGACCGGGTCTGGGAAGACTTTTACCATGGCCGGGGTTATTGCCCGGGTGCAAAAGCCCACCCTGGTTATTGCCCACAACAAAACCCTGGCCGCGCAGTTATACAGTGAGTTTAAGGAGTTTTTCCCGAAGAACGCCGTAGAATATTTCGTCAGTTACTATGATTACTACCAGCCGGAGGCCTACATCCCCCAGACCGATACCTATATCGAAAAAGACGCCAGTATTAACCAGGAGATTGACCGGCTCCGCCACGCCGCCACCTCCGCCCTCTTCGAGCGGAGGGATGTGCTCATCGTAGCCAGCGTCTCTTGTATTTACGGTCTTGGTTCACCGGAAGATTATAAGGGGCTCACAGTTACCCTGCGCCGTGGGGAGTGGCAGGAAAGGGATAAATTCCTCCGGCGCTTGGTGGGGATCCAGTATTCCCGGAACGATTTGGGCTTCAGTCGCGGAACCTTCCGGGTCCGCGGGGATGTGGTGGAGATTATCCCGGCTTATGAGGAGAATATTATCCGGATCCAGCTTTTTGGGGATGAGGTCGAGCGGATCCTGGAGATTGACCCCCTCACCGGTGAACTGCTGGGGGAGAAAGAAGCGGTAACCATTTATCCGGCCACCCACTATATCACCACCGAAGAGAAGATGAAGAGGGCGATTGCCGCCATTGAAGAGGAACTCGAGGAACAACTGGCCCGGTTGCGGGCGGAGGATAAGCTCCTGGAAGCCCAGAGACTGGAGCAGCGGACCCGTTTTGACCTGGAGATGCTCAGGGAAGTCGGGTACTGTCAGGGGATTGAGAACTACTCCCGGCATTTGACCGGCCGCGGGCCGGGGGAGGCCCCCGCCACCCTCCTGGATTATTTCCCCGATGATTTCTTGGTTTTTATCGACGAATCCCATGTCACTATCCCGCAGTTGCGGGCGATGTATGCCGGAGACCGCTCCCGCAAGGAGACCCTGGTCCGTTACGGCTTCCGGCTGCCGTCGGCCCTGGATAACCGCCCCCTGCGTTTTGATGAGTTTGAAAGAGCAGTTAACCAGCTAGTATATGTTTCAGCCACCCCCGGCCCTTATGAAATTGAGCGCAAACAACAATTGGTGGAGCAGTTGATCCGCCCGACCGGGTTGGTCGACCCGGAGATTGAGGTCCGGCCGGTGCAGGGCCAGATCGACGACCTGATGGAGGAGATCCGGGTCCGGGTGGAAAGGAACGAACGGGTATTGGTGACCACCCTGACCAAGAGGATGGCGGAGGATCTCACCGAGTACCTGGAAGAGGCCGGGTTTAGGGTCCGGTATCTCCATTCGGAGATCCATACGTTGGACCGGGTGGAGATCCTGCGCGATCTCCGGTTGGGGAAATTTGATGTCCTGGTCGGGATTAACCTGCTCCGGGAGGGGTTGGACCTGCCGGAAGTCACCCTGGTGGCGGTATTGGACGCGGATAAAGAAGGGTTTCTCCGTTCCGAGACCACTCTCATCCAGATTACCGGGCGGGCCGCCCGGAATGTGGCGGGGAAGGTGGTTATGTATGCCGACGAGATTACCGACTCAATGGCGCGGGCGATTAAGGAGACCAACCGGCGGCGGGAGAAACAGTTGGCCTACAACAGGGAGCATGGGATCACCCCGGTAACAATCAAAAAGGCCGTTCGTGATCTGGTCAGGGCCGGTACGGCCGCGGAAGAAAAAGCCCGCTATGAAGTGGAGCGGGCACGGGAAAAGGGCCTCAAAGAGGAGGATATTGCCGCCATCGTTGCCCGCCTGGAGGAAGAGATGTTGAAAGCCGCCGGGAAACTGGAATTTGAAACCGCGGCCAAACTCCGGGATGAATTGCGGGAGTGGCAGAAGCTACTGGAGGAATGAGGAATGGCCAAAGAAAAGATTCTTGTCCGGGGCGCCCGGGTACACAACTTGAAAAATATCACTGTGGAGATCCCCCGTGACCGCCTGGTGGTCTTTACCGGGCTCTCCGGTTCCGGCAAATCTTCGCTGGCTTTTGATACCATTTATGCCGAGGGGCAGCGGCGGTATGTGGAATCCCTCTCCGCCTACGCCCGGCAGTTTTTGGGCCAGATGGACAAGCCGGATGTGGATAGCATCGAAGGGCTTTCACCGGCCATTTCCATCGACCAGCGGACCACTTCGAATAATCCCCGTTCCACAGTGGGGACGGTGACGGAGATCTATGATTATCTGCGGCTGCTTTATGCCCGGATCGGCCACCCCCACTGCCCCGATTGCGGGCTGGAGATTAAACGCCAGACAGTGGAGCAGATTGTCGACCAGATCAGCCGGCTACCGGAGGGAACAAAATTCTATATCCTCGCCCCGGTGGTCCGGGGAAGAAAAGGAGAATACACCAAGGTCTTGTCCGACCTGAAGAAAGAAGGATTTGTCCGGGCCAGGGTGGACGGGGAGATCCGGGAGCTTGATGAAGAGATCCGGCTGGAAAAATATAAACAACACTGGATCGAGGTGGTGGTCGACCGGCTGGTTGCCCGCCCGGGGAATGAATCCCGGTTGGCGGATTCGGTCGAGACCGCGTTGCGGCTGGCCAAGGGCTTGGTGATTGTGGCCCGGCTTTCCGGGGAAGAACAGCTCTTCAGTGAGAATTACGCCTGCCCCAACTGCGGATTCAGTGTGGAAGAGATGACTCCCCGGATGTTCTCGTTTAACTCCCCCTATGGCGCTTGCCCGGAATGCGACGGCTTGGGGACAAAGATGGAGATCGACCCGGAAAAGGTCCTGGATCTACAGAGATCCCTTCAGGAAGGCGCGGTCCGTGCCTGGAGCGCTTACCGGGATTCCTGGTCTCTCCAGTATTTGACGAGTGTGGGAAAACATTACGGACTTGACCCGGCGACACCTTTAAGGGAGGCAACCCCCGAACAGATCGACGTGATCCTCTACGGGACGCAGGGGAAGAAAGTCCCCATTATTTACCGGGCAAAGGACGGAAGGGAATGGCGGCATGAAGTGCGTTTTGAGGGAATTGTCAACAACCTGGCCCGGCGCTACCGGCAGACCCATTCGGAGAGTATGCGCCGGGAGATCCAGGAGAACTACATGACGTTCCGTCCCTGCCATACCTGCCGGGGGTCCCGCCTCCGCCGGGAGGTCCTGGCGGTTACGGTGAACGGGAAAAACATCAGCCAGGTGACAGCCCTTTCCATCTCTGCCGCCCGGGAATTCCTGCAAGAATTGAACCTCAGTAAGAAAGAGCAGTTGATTGCCGAACGGTTATTGAAGGAGATCGATCTCCGCTTGGGGTTCCTGGAGAATGTGGGTTTGGAATACCTGACTTTGGACCGGGTCTCCGGGACCCTTTCCGGCGGCGAGGCCCAGCGGATCCGCCTGGCCACCCAGGTGGGTTCGGGCTTGGTTGGTGTCTTATATATTCTGGATGAACCCAGTATTGGCCTGCACCAACGGGATAACCGCCGTCTGATCGAGACTTTGAAGGGCCTGCGCGATTTGGGGAATACCTTGATCGTGGTGGAGCATGATGAGGAGATGATCCGGGAGGCCGATCACATCATTGATATCGGGCCGGGCGCCGGAAGCCACGGCGGCGAGATTGTAGCCACCGGAGACCTGAAAACCATTATGGAGTGCCCGGCCTCCCTGACCGGGCAGTATCTCTCTGGAAAACGCCGGATTCCCGTGCCCGCCAGGCGTCAGAAGGGGAACGGCGCCTGGCTGGAGGTAAAAGGGGCCCGGGAGCATAACCTGAAAGCGATTGACGTCCGGTTTCCCCTGGGTTGTTTTATCTGTGTCACCGGGGTCTCCGGCTCCGGCAAGAGCACGCTGGTGAATGAGATCCTTTACCCGGCACTGGCCACAAAGTTGAACAGGGCCACCACCCTCAACCCCGGCGCCCATACCGGGGTGGAAGGCCTGGAACACCTCGACAAAGTGATCAATATCGACCAGTCGCCGATCGGACGGACGCCCCGATCCAATCCAGCCACCTACACCGGGGTTTTCAATGAGATCCGGGAGGTTTTTGCCGGGACCACCGAGGCCAAAATGCGGGGGTACAAGCCGGGGCGGTTTTCTTTCAATGTCAAAGGCGGGCGTTGCGAGGCCTGTGAGGGCGATGGGATCATCAAGATTGAAATGCACTTTCTCCCGGACATCTACGTTCCCTGCGAGGTTTGCCACGGGAAACGGTACAACCGCGAGACCCTGGAGGTTAAGTACAGGGGAAAAACCATCGCCGATATTTTGGAGATGCGGGCGGGAGAGGCCCTAGAGTTTTTCCAGAATCATCCCCGGATCAAGCGGCGCCTTGAGACCATCTGCGATGTGGGTCTTGACTATATCAGGCTCGGTCAGCCCGCCCCCACCCTTTCCGGAGGCGAAGCCCAGCGGGTTAAATTGTCCACAGAACTCTCCAAACGCAGTACCGGCCGGACCTTTTATATCCTGGACGAACCCACAACCGGTTTGCATTTTGCCGATGTCCAGAAACTCCTGGAGGTCCTGGAGCGGCTGGTGGAGGCGGGCAATACGGTGTTGGTGATCGAACACAACCTGGATGTGATTAAAACCGCCGACTATATTATTGATCTGGGGCCGGAAGGCGGTGACGCCGGCGGTCAAGTGGTCACCACCGGGACACCGGAGGAAGTGGCCGCCCACCCCACTTCGTACACAGGAGCGTACCTCAAGAAGATTTTGCAAACGCATTAACAGGAAGTTACTTACCCTCTGTTGAACCTGTCATCTATTGAACGGAATTTCAAAAATTGATCCGGCAAAAGAAGAGGGGCGGTTACGTGCGCGCGTAACCGCCCCTCTTTGGTTTCCTACCGGCAAAACCAGCGACTGCCGCCTTTGGCCGGTTGCCTTTATCCACCTTCTAGCTTGCGTTGTTGAGAATCTGTTTATAGTTGCAGTTTATAATAGGTATGGAAAACACGTAATTAAACTGGGGAAACCATTGGGGAAAAAACCGAAATAATTAAGGAGGAAACAGTCGAAATGTTACAGAGCAAAACGTCTTTTGCCCGGGCAGGCAGGTTGCCCAGTCTTGTGCTGGTCTTGGTTGTTTTTGCGTTAGTTGTTTCTGGGTGCAGCAGCGGGAAAGTTGATAACGGTGATAACAACGTAGGAAACGGAGGAGATGGAGGAAACGGTGGAGACAACGTCGGCGTCGATTTTAGCGCATATGTAGGGGTATGGAAGAGTGTGGACGTGTCGCCTGCGGTTGAAATTACAGTCAGTGAACTGATTGAGGATGACTATCCAGGTGACTTTCGGTATTTTACAGGGAAGGTGACCTGTAATGTTTTGAGCGAGGGACATCTGGATATTACCGCCGCGGATAACAAGATATTGGGTGAAAAATACATTTTGGCAAGCATCGTCAAAAGCGGCCAGTTGACAATGAGAACTATCATAGTCAGGGCAAGGGAAGAAGTTGACGATGAATTTGGGACCACTGTTGCCAATGAGCTTGAATTGGACGGGTATTTGGCGGATAATAATACTTTAAAAGCATCGAGGTTATATATTTGCCAGGAAAATGAAACGATATTGGATTTTGATCCCGACGATGCTACTGAACTAACCTTCAAAAAACAGTAACCAGTCGCAAATTCATTATCCCACAAGCAAAAAGGGCTGCCTGGAAGTAATTCTAAGCAGCCCTTTGGGTTTTCACCTGCTTTCCTCCTTGCTAGGCAGCTATTTCAGTAAACATCAGTCTTTTTGCTTTTCTCCCTAATCCGGTTTACCGTCTTTCTCCTGCATCATCTTGACATAAACCAGCAATTCTTTTCTGGAGGAAACATTCAATTTCGTATAGATCCTTTTGTTATGGGTTTTAATGGTGTTGATGGAAAGGCACAAGATCTTGGCGATTTCTTGGGCTGTATATCCTTCCATATAGAGGTTGAATACCGCCCGTTCGGCAGGGGAAAGGGTCTTGATGTTTTTCACAAAGGCGTTGAATAAGGCGGAAGACTCTGTCGGGTCTTTCTCCGGTCCGGCAAGGCCGTTGGCGGCAGCGTCTTGTGTGGCCAAAAAAGCGATCAGATCGTCGATCTCTTGTATGTTGGTTTTCATATGATCAGAAACCTTGCGTTCTTTAACCATTTCCAGGGCGCCGATCACCGGAGCTACGGATTTGCGGCTGATTAACAATGCCGTACCGATGCTAAAGATGAAGAGCGCAAAAAGGAGAGCCAGAAAATACTGGTTTTGCTGCCTTATATTTGCCCTCACATCTTGATTCGGTATTAAAACAGCCAATGCCCATTCATTCCTGGAAAAGGCGGCATTCTTCGGGTAAAGGCTTATTTTTTGGTGGAGGCCGGAATAAATAGAGCCGTCTGCTGACGCCACATAGTTTGAGATGCCTTTTGCCGGCGCCATGATTGACAAAATACCACCGTTTTGTAAGGGGATGGCGCTGTAATTTCCCGCGTACATAGCTTTTGACGCGTCAAGAACATCCCTATGCAAAGGCGCAAACATGGTAAAGGCCCGGATATAGGTGGAGTTGTTGGGGCTGTTCTTGAGTTTGAATAACATGGCGCTGACCTCGAATCCACAAATGCCGATCACTGTGCCGTCAGAGGTTATGAGCGGTACGCACAACAGCATGGCTTTTTCGCAATTGCTGGCCAATGCGGAACAGGGATTCCAGTAATATAAGCGCGAGAGAGGAAGGTCACTGCCGGTCGCAGCTTTAATGGTTGTAAAGAAAAAGTCGCCCGGCGTCACCTGGAATTCCATTTGCCATTGGGGCAGCAAATTAAGGTGCATTTTCCGGGCAATTGCAACGGAGCCCCGTAAAAAGCGGATCGCCGGGGAAGTAAGGTTGATCACGTTGGGCTCCATGTTTTTAAGGAAAAGCCCGGCACGGGAATTTTTCGAGGTAGGTAGCGCCGGATTGACTGTGGCATCCAGAATCAGGAAGACACCGCTGCTTTTGTTCTTTTTCAAAGCCGTGAGCAGCCGGTCTGCCGACTCGCTGAGGATTGGTTCTAAAAGATGGGGATGGTTTTTAAGCTCGGAAGGGCTTACACCATCGGCTTTCAGTCGTCTTTCAATTTCTTCGGCCAAGTGTTCAGCCAGGGCCACGCCTTCTACAGAGAGGGTGCCAAACTCCTGCGATACGTCACCGGCAATATGTTCAAGCTCGTTCCTTAAAAAGATATGACACTCCTTATAGCCAACGGAAAAACCTCCGGTGGAAAAAAGGATCAATAATAATCCCGACATAACAGCCAACAAAAAAAGGATAAAGTAAACAAATGAGTGCCAATGCAGGGAAAACTGGTTTTTTTTAAACAAGCGGATTTTCCCTTGGATTTTTTGTAATACGATTGATATCAACATGTCTCCCGCACCTGCCAATGGATTTTCAGAGATTGACAAAGACGCCGTAAAGTTCCTCGCTAACAGCGGACGGTGTTTTATTTTCCTGGATAACGCTCTTCCTTCCTGCCAACATCAGTTGCTTTAGCCTAAACTCGTATGCTCTACTCAAGCTGTCGAATTGCTCATAGTTTGGCGGAATCAGGAAGGTATATTCCTCGTACATGTGTGTGGCTGCTTCCAACAGCTTCTTGAGATTCGGGGTTTTCGCCGTATAAATCTCTTGTTTCATGTTGTTTTCAAAAGCTTCTTTGGTTACAGGCAAATAACCTGTGGAATAAACAAAGCGCATATTCTGCTCAGGTTGGGTGAACCATTTTAGAAATAACGCGGCGGCATATTCTTTTTTGGGTGTAGAGCGCTTGACGCACATGCCTCCGCCTCGTTGTATAGCGATTTTTTTACCGCCCTGGAAGACCGGGTAAGGCAAGATATTATAGGTGACAGCCTCAATGGTATTGTCAGGATAAGTAATGCTATCGCCGTAAAAAAGAATTCCTGCTGTGGAACCGATTGAGCAGACGATTTCGCCTGTTTTGGAGAGATCGGAGGAATAACCGTCGGTCACAGCATAACCGCAGGTAAGGGCGGGAAGAACACTAAAGTCCCAGATGCGCCGGTAAAGATCGGAAGAAACATCCAGGTGATCCGAAAAGACGAACTCCCCGCCCAACTGGGCGATTCCTACTTGGGCAATATTGAACCAGGAATCGGCGGTAAAAAATGTTTTGCCATCATTGGCTTTATCAGGGGTCAGCGAATCCGTCCATTCATAATACTTAACCGCAGCTTTGGCAATCCCTTCAAAGGTTGAGAGGCTGTCAAGGTTAATACCGGTTGCGGCTGAAAAGCGGTCAAATAGTGTCTGGTTGACAAATAAAACCTCAGTAGATTTGGCGATGGGGAAAACATAAAGTTTACCATCGGAAAGACGGCCTTCTTTGATGAATTGGGGCAGATAAGCATCGAGTTCCTTGGCGGTGAATTGCTCGTCCAAAGGGGCCAATAGTCCATGTTCACACAGGATAATGGCGGTTTTAGGGTAGGCTGTTACGATATCGGGCATCTCCGGCGCGCCGGGGTCGCCCGCAGCAATCATAAAGAGCTTTTCTTGCATTTCTTTTGTAGCCGAAATGGAAGTAACACTTACAATAATGCCTTTTTGCCGCCCAACTGTTCTGTTGAACTCGTCGATCAGTTCATCCATTACGCTTTGCATCTGGCCGCCATAGTTATGCCACATGGTGATAGCCACCGGTTTTTTTGGATCCAGCCTTTCACTGTTACACCCGATGATAAAGAAAAATATCGCTATACAGAAGGTCGCAAAAAAAATCCTTCTTTTCAATGGAACCGCCTCCGTTTATCACCGTAGATCTTCGCGCGCTAAAAAACTGGAACCCCTGCCGGGGTTTGCTAAAAAGCCCCTGTTGATCTTTGTGTGCGCGGGAATAAACAAAAATCACCCCAAAAATCACCCCTATTTTGACGCCCCAATCACCCTTGGGGTGATTACAAAAAATGAATTGTACCGTATAGTGGAAAATAGAAAACCCTTTGCAAAATCAAGTATAAGTGAAAAGTGAAAAAGTGTAAAAATTCCCCATTGTTATTTTATCATGAATACTTGACAAGTCAATGTTTTCACTTAATAACATTTGGGAGGAAAATGAAAGAATGCATCTAAAAAGCGGTTTCGAGCAAGGAGAGTTTGGACAGGGAAACCCAGACTATTTACATAAGAAGATTCTATATCCCCAAATTATCCAGAATAATTATAACCCTGATGATCTAGCAGAACATCTTCTGCACTATGGCGGCGAAATCCTGCAGCAAATTGAAGATGCTCAGCATATCGGGATAATTAACTGTTCCCTTCTGGCATTGGTATATTTAAAGAAGGGGGAATGGGATAAAGCGCTGACTATCGGAGAAAACGCTTATCATGATGCGCTCTCACAAGGAGGAGTAGTATTACCCATTTGCGAGATGATTCTCGGTATGATCTTGCTGGAAAGGGGAAATGCCAAGGAAGCCGGGGAAAGGTTGAAAAATTCGGCGGTATTATTACTCAAAATGGCAAAGCAAATCACACCGGGAAATAGCAACCCAAGGAAGGTGCAGCCCATTAATTTGGAGAAAGATCCTTACCTTTTCCGGTTCCAGATGTTCGGGCCGTTCCGGGTTTTTTATCACCATGAAGAAATTCCCGCCAATAGCTGGCGGACGGTTAAATCCCGTGACCTTTTGGCCTATCTTGCCCACCGGGGTAAACCGGTAAGTACCGACCAAATTTTGGAGGATTTATGGCCGGAGCTTAGTATGGATAAAGCCTCCGCCGTGTTTCACACTACGCTTTATTACTTACGCCGGCTTATACAGCAGTATACGAATGAAGAGATTATTCTTCACGGTTCCAGACGTTATCAACTCCGCCCCGGAAGTGTTATGATTGACAGATATCAATTTGAAGAAATAACGGAAAGAGCTCTAGGAAAAACCATAACGGAGACTATGGCGAACGAACTGGAAATCGCAGCTGCTCTTTACCGGGGGGATTATCTTGAAGAGCTTGACTACCCATGGATGATTCCGGTTCAAGAGCAACTGAAAAATACTAACATCAATTTGAAGCAAGAACTGGCCGGCTATTATATGAAAAACCGGATGTATTCACGGGCTCTGGTGCATATTAAGCAGATAATGGCGGAAGATCCGTACTCCGAAGAAGCGTTGCGTTTATTAATGACAGCCCTTGCCGGAAAGGGAGATCTATTGGCTGTAAGAAAAGCATATATGGACTTTGCGAAAATCCTTTATGAAGATTTGGGCACAAGGCCGTCTTTCGAGATAATAGCCTTTTATAAGGAACTATGCTCTGTTAAAACCGTAGTTATGCATGCTTGACCCTTGATTGATGACTTCCGTAAGACCCCATCCCCACCCCTTTGGTGTTATTGTTTTGGAGATTCCACCCGCACCCCACAGGCACACGCGAAATTAAATATCCCGACGAGAAGCTTTTTCTCCTATCTATTGCACTCCGTCCTTTATTTGTGATACCATAAAATATAACCGGCGTTAGGCAATAACCGGCGGTTGATATTGCCGGTGCACGCACAGATTGCAATGCGATCCCGCCGGTAGGATATTTTTTGCTCACGCTGAATACAGGTTCGAGGTGCGATTTTTTATGAAAGAACTCATGCTTGGTAACGAAGCGGTAGCCCGGGGGGCTTATGAAGCCGGGGTCACGGTAGCCACGGCGTATCCCGGGACACCGAGTACGGAAATTACGGAAACCATCAGCCGCTACAAGGAGATTTACTGCGAGTGGGCGCCCAATGAAAAGGTCGCCCTGGAAGTGGCCGCCGGTGCGGCGATCGGGGGGGCACGGGTACTTTGTACCATGAAACATGTGGGCTTGAATGTGGCGGCGGATCCCCTCTTTACCCTCTCGTACACCGGGATCAACGGCGGGCTGGTGATCGTGGTGGCCGACGACCCCGGTATGCACAGTTCCCAAAATGAACAGGATACCCGGTATTACGCTTTGGCGGCGAAAATTCCGTTGCTGGAACCGGCCGATGCCCAGGAGTGCCGGGATTATATTTTGACCGCCTTTTCTTTGAGCGAAGAGTTTGATTGCCCGGTTTTGGTCCGTCTTACCACCAGGGTTGCCCATACCCGCGGTGTGGTTATAGTTGGTGAACGGAAAACAGCACCTCTTTGGGATTATGTCAAGAACTTCTCCAAGTATGTGATGCTACCGGGAATGGCCCGGCAGCGCCGGGAGATTGTGGAGCAGAGGATGGCCCGGTTGGCGGAGGCGGCGAATACTTATTCGCTCGCGAATATGTATGTGGATCAGCACGCGGATACGCCTGGGGATACACTTGCGGATACGCATACACAGACCCAGACGGATCTGCAATTAAACCGGGTGGAAGCGGGGAACGGAAAAACAGCCGTTATTACCAGCGGCATCGCCTATCAATATGCCAGAGAGGTCTTTGGTGAAGTCTCCTATTTGAAACTGGGGATGGTTCATCCGCTCCCGGAACGGCTGGTTGTTGATTTTGCCCAAGGCCGGGAAGAATTATACGTCATTGAAGAGGGAGACCCGTTTTTGGAGACGCAACTAAAGGCGTTGGGGATCCGGGTTACCGGTAAGAAGCTGTTTCCAGCCACCGGCGAGCTCCTCCCCGGAGTCTTGCGGGAGCGGATTTTCGGGGCAAACACCAAGGAGGAAAAGGAAGAAGCAAAAGCCGGAGCACAAGTAGAAGCCATTCCAACGCGGCCGCCCGTTCTCTGTCCAGGTTGCCCGCACCGGGGGGTATTTTATGTCCTAAAGAAACTGGGCCTTACAGTTCTAGGGGATATTGGCTGTTACACCCTGGGCGCCCTGCCGCCAACCGGGGCTATGGATGCCTGTATCTGTATGGGCGCTAGCATCGGGATGTTACACGGGATGGAAAAGGCGCGGGGGCCGGAATTTGCCGGGAAGGCGGTAGCCGTAATCGGTGATTCCACCTTCATCCATTCGGGGATTACCGGTTTGACGGATCTTGTTTACAATAAAGGCCGTGGTACAGTCATCATTCTTGATAATAATACCACCGGTATGACCGGCCATCAAAACCATCCGGGGACAGGCTTTGATCTCCGGGGAGAACCCACCAACCGGCTGGACCTGGTCCAGGTAGCCAAGGCGGTGGGGGTGCGGCGGGTGAAGGTCGTTGACCCGTTTGCCCTTACGGAACTGGAGAAGGCCGTCAAAGAAGAGGTGCAGGCGGAAGACCCATCGGTCATCATTGCCCGGCGCCCCTGTGTTTTGCTCGACCGGAGTAAAACCCGGGTTTTGGTGCGGGTGGATGAGGAAAAATGCACCTTTTGCCGGAGATGTCTGGCCATCGGCTGCCCGGCGGTGGCCGTCTCGCGCACGGCCGGGGAGAAAAAGGGACGGATCGTTATCAATGAAACGCTTTGCACCGGCTGTATGCTCTGTGTGCAATTATGCCCGTTCGGCGCAATCGAAAGGGTGGAAAGATAGATGGGCGCTCAGATAAAGGATGAATTGACGAAAAAGAGATGGCCGGGACCGGAGGATGTCTATAACATAATCCTGGCTGGAGTTGGCGGGCAGGGGATCCTCTTTGCCGCCAGGGTTTTGGGAACAGCTGCCCTGATGAAAGGGTATGATGTGAAGGTCTCGGAGGTACACGGCATGGCCCAACGGGGCGGGAGTGTGGTCTCGTATGTGCGGTTCGGCCGCAAGGTCTACGCCCCGGTGGTTGAGAAAGGCCGTTGCGACCTGCTGGTGGCCTTTGAAGAACTGGAGGGCCTGCGCTGGCTGGATCATCTTTGCACGGGAGGGCGGGTAATCCTGAACAGGCAGAGGATCGATCCCATGCCGGTGATCAGTGGGAAGGCCGAATACCCCAAAGAGATTCCCGCAATAATCCGCCGTCGTGCCGGCAGCGTTGAGTTGGTGGATGCGTTGACAATCGCCGGGGAGTGCGGCTCTCTTCGTACTGTAAACACAGTACTTTTGGGCTTGACCGCCCGGTTTCTCCCGGTTGAAGAGGAGATTTGGTTGGAAACCCTGGCTGAAGTGGCGCCCGCACGGATGCTGGACGTGAACCGCCAGGCTTTTATCAGGGGATACCGGTATACCCAGCCTTCCGGCCAGGCATAAAAAGGCGGTTTTGCCAAAGGCCGAGACTTAACTCGATAGCACCGGGGAGCGGTCCCGTTAGTTGCCGCACAACCAGTAAGAAGACGGGCGCCGGGCGACGAATGCTGATCAACGAGCGACGAGTTACGAGTTACGAGAGCCTCCGGCATTCCATATAGAAGCGCTTTTCCTCAGCCCTGCCAATGGAAAAGGCCTTTTTCGGCAGGGCGCCACGGGTGCTGATCGAGGAGAAGAGCTTGGTTTTAGCAAACGTTGGCAAGTAGAAGCCTAAATTTCCCGGTCTTGATCCCAGTTTGGTAACGGTCTCCTCCCCGTGGATATAATCCATCTTCACCTGGGGGCAGCGGGCGGTGAAATCATCCAGGAAAGGTTGTAAAACGACAATAGCCGGGACAGCAGCGGAGTCCTGGATCGTAATCACGCCGAACCGCTTCTCCTGGATAAAACCAATGCGGTGGTTGCCCCTTTCTTCCTCTTTCACCCGTAGTGCGTTCTCCATCCCGGTTTTTTCGGGGAAAAAATCCACAAAACACCGGTTATTATAATAGGACTGCAGGGCAGGGAAGAATTTCCCGGGATCAACATTCAGCAGTACCCGGTGGATTGGTTCGAAATGTAGACCCCTGTCATAGAGGTTGATTATCTCTACCAGGGAAAACCGGGCCGGATGGTGGTGGCGGCTTTTTTCTGGCAGACCTTTTTTAAGCTTTTCCCAGACCGCTTTGGCCGCTGCCAGCGAGTGGTTACCGTCGCCAACGATTAGTAAGAGCCGGTCACCATTTTTTTCTTCAGCGGCGGCCAGTGCTTTAAGGCCGCTGATAATGCCGGCCAAGAGTTGGTGGTCGTCCACCCTGAAACCGGCCAGGCGGCCGCTGTCCATCATTAAATCGAAATCATATAATTTGGGCAGTCTCTCCCGGGACCGGGCGACTGGTTCAATTACCCGTTCGTCCGGGTCGTTAATGAGCAAGAGAAGATGCGGCAGATCCAGTACCGCATCCTCCCGTAATTTTATCCTTGGAGGAAGCCGGGTGAGGATGGTCTCCTCTGTCGCCCTGATTGAAGGCTTGCACCCGTGTCCATCAGCGGTTTTTTCATAGGAATACTGTTCGAGGTCAACCGCGACCAGCAGGCCGTTACGGGAAGCGTACCGGGTTTTACGGTCGACCAGGATCAACCCTGGCGGCTGGGGGGAGAGGATTTTTTCTTTCAGGTATTGGCGCATAACCGAATGGATCCCGTTAATTCGCTGGTCGGCGTCTTCCTCCTCCAAATAGCATTCGGGGAAGATCATATGTAAGGTAGAGGGGGAATCACCGACAAAATTCTTCACTTTTTCCCAGTAATCGATCTCGGAAGTGTATTGGTCGCAGGCGATTACCGCCCATTTTGTCAGGTCAATACCTTCCCTGGGCAGCAGGATTTCCGGCAGGTAAAGGCCGAGTTTTTCCATTTCGTGCAGATGCTTTTCTATGGTTCAACACTCCCGTTCATAGATGATTACGCACAGACGCAGCACGCATACTCTTTGTTTACTGGCAAAGTATTCTGAGTGGCGCCTGTAGAATCCTGCTTTTTTCTGAAGATTTTCTTTTTTACCGGCCGCCGGAAAGGTCGTCCTGACCGGGAAGAAGGCTGGCCGGACATTGACGTAATGACTTTTCGGTTGACAAAAATGCTTGATCCTTATGTTTGATACATCCACAAAGATATAACCTTGGCGTGGAACTGAAAGAAAAGCAATTACGGGCTGTGATGAAGAAGCCAAGCCCGTAACTGGCTTAAGTGCTCGTGATCCGGGTACATGCTCTGCTCTGAAAATTTTGCCAGTTCCTTAAGCATGTCCGGATGGGCGCGAAAATAGAGGATGAGGTTACGGATTATACCCATGGTGGCCGGGGTGAGATAATGCTCGATCCCTTCAATTTGCTCCTCCAGACCGGCTCCGGCATTGACAAGGCGGAAAAACTCTTTCAGGGTTTCATCCCGCCAGACCAGGAATTTACCGTACCTTATCCCCTTCAGGGTCAGGGCAATATTCCGGTACTTTTCGTAGGTAATAAAGCCGGTATCATTCAGTTTCCTGATCATTCTCGTGACCGATGACGGCCGTACCTTAATCGCTTCGGACAAATCCACCGGGCGGATGTATCCTTGTTTTTTAACTATCCGGTAAAACATCTCCAAGTAGTCTTCCATACTCTCGGTGAGCTTTATTTCCTTATCCAAAGGCCTCTCCTCTTTTCCTCCGGTTATTCACGGCTTACGCCGTGACGCGCGCGGCACCGTTCAATTCATGCATATGGCAGTTCTTTACCGGTAAGAACCTCACACCAGCCGGAAAAACCGGACAACCTGTGTAATCAATAAGCAAAGAATAATCCCGGCTACGGTGGGCAGGAAAGCGCTTAGAAACGTCCATTTTCCGCCAAGTGTTTCTTTTCTGATGGTTAAGAGCGTTGTCCCGCACGGGAAATGCAAGAGGGCAAAGATCATCACATTTAGTGCGGTCAGCCAAGTCCAGCCGTTGGCGAAGAACAGGGCATGAAATGCCTCTACCGACTCCGGTTCCAGGAGATAGCTTCCGGAGAGGTATCCCATAACTAGGATTGGCAAGACAATTTCGTTGGCGGGTAATCCCAGAATGAAGGCGAGAATAATGTAACCGTCCATTCCCAGTAAGTTTCCGAAGCCCTGCAACCAACCGGCTAATTGGGTTAACAGACTTCCCTCCCCGCTTTGGATGTTGGCCAGCAGCCAAACGAAAGCGCCGGCCGGTGCGGCGATCGTCACTGCGCGGCCCAGGACAAAGAGGGTGCGGTCGAGGATGGAACGGATCAGCAAAGTACCAATTTTCGGCCAACGATACCCGGGTAATTCCAGAGTAAAGGTGGAAGGAATCCCCCGGAGGATAGTTTTGGAGAGCAACAGCGAGCAGAGGAGGGTGGCGCCAACCCCCACCAGGATAACCAGGAGAACCAAGGCTGAAGCGAGCAGGCTGTTCGTCCGGCCCAGCAAGGCAACGGAAAAAAAGGAAGCCATGATAAACAGGGTGGGAAAGCGGCCGTTGCAAGGAACGAAGTTATTGGTCAAAATGGCGATCAGTCTTTCCCGTGCCGAGTCAATAATCCGGCAGGCGGTAACACCCACTGCATTACAACCAAAGCCCATACACATGGTAAGGGATTGTTTTCCGTGGGCGCCGGCTTTTTTAAAGAATTTATCCAGGTTAAAGGCGACCCTGGGCAAGAAACCGAGGTCTTCCAAGAAAGTAAAGAGTGGAAAGAAGATGGCCATCGGCGGTAACATGACCGAAACCACCCAAGCCAGGGAGCGATAGATTCCTTTGACCAGTAGGCCGTCGAGCCAGGCGGGGACGCCCAAGGCCTGGCCGGTGGTGGCCAGCTTCTCTTCCAGCCCAAAGAGGATCCTGGCCAACAGTTCAGAGGGGTAGTTGGCCCCGGCAATTGTTAACCAGAAAATAAAGCCCAGCAAAAGCAGGATGATTGGGTAACCGTACAGGCGCGAGGTGACAATATTATCGATCCGGTTGTTCCAGTCGGCAACTTTGACCGGCGGTTTCCGGACAACGCCGGCGACAATCTCTTCGGCTCTCTGGTATAGGGACCGGACCACGCGGTCCCGGAGATCCGGGCCCAGTTTTCTCCGGTATGATGCCGCTTCCTGCAGGAAAGCGGCGATCAGTTTTTTTTGCTCCGCACCGGCAATTCCAGGTTTTGGATTTTTACGCAAAGACTCCTTAAGCTCCGCACGAAGCGCGGGATCTCCGTCCAGGAGCCGTAGCGCAAGCCAACGGGGGTTTAAACCTCCACTGTAGAACCGTTGCAAGCTTTTGCCCAGCGTTTGTAGGGCATTTTCCACCGGTTCGTCATAAGCCGGAAGGCGGGGAGAAGGTTTGATTTTACCGGCGATAAGATCGTCGGCGGTATTTTTCAGGGCGCCCAGGCCTTTTTTATTCCGCGCCGCCGTCGGAACGACTGGGATCCCTAATAAGGTGTGAAGTTTTTCATAGTCAATCCGGATTTTTTTCTTTTCGGCTTCGTCGATCAGGTTTACACAGAGGATGGTTTTTGGCGTGATCTCCATCACCTGTAGGACCAAGTTAAGATGGCGTTCCAGGCAACCGGCGTCGGCAACGACGATGGTGACATCCGGGGCGGCAAAACAGATGAAATCCCTTGCTACCTGCTCTTCCGGAGAACCGGCCAGTAGTGAATAGGTACCGGGCAGATCCACCAGGTTGATGGTGCGGTTGCCGTGGCGATATTGGCCTTTGGTCTGGGCGACCGTTTTTCCCGGCCAGTTGCCGGTATGCTGTTTTAAGCCGGTTAAACCATTAAAGATGGTGCTTTTTCCCGTATTTGGGTTCCCGGCCAGGGCAATCAGGGGCTCCGGCACGGGACCCGAGTCTGCATTCTTCAGATTCATCCTATTCCTCCGTTCAGGCCAGTCTGCTTTTGTGGGATCGCAGGCCATATAGACGCGTGTAGTCATGGACGAGCGCAGATTCCCTTATGGCTGTAGAGTCAGAGAGCTAGTAGAGATCTATCGCACGACATATATTCGCGTGCATGCCTGCACGCGAATATATGAGCGTGCACGTGCACTTGCACGTGCACGATGAAGTCCACGATGGTTACTGGTGCACTCTAATTAAACGGCTTTCCTCGGAACGTAGAGCAATAATTGTCCCGCGGACTTTATAGGCCACGGGATCGCCAGCCGGGCTTTTTCTAACAGCCTCAATTGTTGTGGCGGGGATCATACCCAGGTCCAACAGGCGACGCCGCGTTGGCCCTTTTGCGTTTAACCCGGCGATAGTTGCGGATTTGCCTATGGGAAGCGCAGTCAATTCCATAATTAAACCTCCTGTCTGCATACGGACGCAGGTTTAGCATAGTAAAAGTTAATCAGAGGGAATAAAGAGATTTGCCTTCAGCTAATTTTGGTATAAGATATGATAATGCTTATCCCGGTGTGCCTCTTAGAAAAAGGAAAAGGAAAAGAGCGGGTAGTTTTAAAGAAGGATAAATATTTTTGGGGGCGAATACATACATAAGCTGGGTAAAACAGAATGAGCACAGAACACGTGCAGGAATGGATGGAGGAATATAATGAAAAAAAGGCTTTCTCAGATTTCCTTATCTTTCCTCCTGCTCTTTTTGATTGTGATCGGGAGCTTATTGCTTAATACCCCCGTGCGACGGGCTTATCTCCTACATGCCGGCAGAAAAACAGATCTCCGCCTGGATCAGGCATTCCATGCAGACCGGTTAACCGTTATTGGCCATGAAGTCGAAATCCGCTTTTCTCCGGGGATGGTTACCGGGAAAAGTATTATTGAATATGAGGCCGGGACGGAAGCCCCGGGTTTTCAACCGTTTATTTTACATAACGGTTTTGTTTTTGAGTCGATTAAACAAAACGGGAAGAACCTTCATTTTGAGAAATGGTTCACCTGCGGGCAAGTAACTTTTTGGAAGGTCTATCCGAAACCTATTGAAGACGGGGAAAAATCCAACGCTCTTTATCTGCTTTATACCGGCTCCGTCTCCCGCAGGAAAAAGCTCCTCTTTTTTTCGGCGGATCAGTTTTGGTACCCGCAGACTCCGCAAATGTGCCAGGGAGGGCAGATCGACTTATTCAAATGCATCGTGGACCAGGGCTGGACGCCGGTCTTTTCCGGGGTTTTGGATTTGGTTACAGAGGTGAAGGACGGGGTAAAATCATATGAATTTTCTTCTCCCTATCCTGTACCCGCCGCCATGCTTCAAATCGGAAAGACCTGGGAATTACAGAGGATAGAAGCGGGCGGGAGCACGCAGGCAGAGGAGACAGGAGAAACAAGCGATCCAGAGAATGCTCCGGGTTATCCCTTTGTTTTCTACCGTAAGGACGTTGAGAATGACCTTTTTTCGGAATTGATGGAGAAGACAACGGCGGCAGCTGGTTATTTCCATGAGCTTTTTGGAGATTTACCCCGGAATGAGCATGATTTTCTTTTTAGTCCCGGTTTAGAATCTCCAGGCGATTCAAACCTATATTACACTGCATTTAACCTGGACGACCGGACCGCCCGCAGAGACAGGCAAATCCTGCTTTCCCCGGAAACAGAACGCCGGTTATTGGAGAAGATTGCCGGGATCTGGTGGGGAGGAACCGTCTTTTCCTCCTGTGAGAAGGGCGGGTTTTTAGCCAAAAGCCTGGCCCGCTATGCCGGGTATCTGGCCTTTTCCCGGTTACACACTACGGAAGAAGCCGGGTTTATCCTGGAAGACTGGTACCAGAAATATTTGGCGGCATTGGCACGGTTCAAAAGGAGCGAAAAACCGTTGGCCGGGATCTATCCTCTCTGGGATGCCCAGAGGGATTTGGCTTATTATAAGGCCCCCCTGGTCTGGCATGCGCTCCGCTTTCACCTGGGAGACGAGGCCTTTTTTGAGTTGCTGCGCGAGTTTTTCTGGACTTCGCAGGGACGTGCAGGAACATGGGAAGGCCTGCGGGAACTGGCAGCCAGGGCCAGTGTGACCGCAGCCGGGGATCGGACAGCCGGTAACAGTGAGGAAGGGCGGAGCGGAGAAAGTGATGCCGGGGAAAACGGAACTGAAGAGAACGGCCTGGACTGGTTTTTTGATTACTTCCTCTACGCCAACACCCGTCTGGATCTGCAGGTACGACAGGTTGTAACCGTGGAACACAAAGATGGCTGCATTTCGCAAATCCTGGTAGGTTGCGCACCTGCGGGGGAGGAAACCGGCAGGGAATTCCGGGGCCGGATCCTTTTGCGGGTGGAGACCGCCGGAGAAGAAAAGGAGGTAATCACCGGTTTTCCTGTGGACGGCGGCTGGGTTTTGGTGGAGACCGCCGGCCCGCCGTTGGTTGTTTCTTTAGACCCGGAAAAATGGTGGCCTGATGTTGACCGGTCAAACAACGAGTGGTATTTGCCTGCAGATGCCGGTAACCTTGAGTGACAGCGGGTAAAAAAATAGGCTATGTCGTGCGTAGTACAATCCGGTGATTTGCGGCAGGACCGGGGCGAAATGAAAAGCAACAGGTAGTTGTAGGAAAAAAAACAAAAAAGGAGTGTTGTTTTTCCTGGCGAATTAAATAATAACCGGTTTTTTTATTATTAGCAAAATTATTAATCCAGAATAGCGGGGAGGAATATCGATGAAACGCTTCGGGATCATTGGACTCAGTTTCGGGCTGTTGCTGTTGTTCGCCCAGGCAGGAATAGCTACCACAGGGATCGGGGCCAGAGGTATTGGCATGGGTGGCGCCTTTTCGGCGGTAGCGGACGACGGGACGGCGGCTTATTGGAATCCGGCAGGTATCACCCAGTTAAAATTCAGCTTAACTCCTTCCCTTGGTACATTTGGCGATTGGAACGAAATTTTTGATTTTTTGAAAGAATTAAACGAAGGTGAATACGTGGAGCTGTCCAGCGGGGAATTGGTCGGCGGCGGTAATTTGGGGGTTGGGATTAATACTTCCCGGTTTGCTGTAAATGTCTTTGCCGATGTGGATATGTTCGCTACTGCCGATGGCAGCGGCAGCGAACTTGCGATCAACGGTAAGGGTCAGGGCGTTATTACCTTGGCGCGGGAGTTCACTCCCCTCATCGCCGTGGGGGCGAATATCAAATATGTTTCCATAGTCACAGGAACAATGTTGGAAAGGCATGAAGGTGAAGTCTTTTACACCAGCCATTATGGTGATGGCTCCTGTATCGCACTGGACCTTGGCGGTATGTTCCGGATCGGCGAGACAATCCGGGTGGCAGCAGTGGTCCGCGATTTTCCCTTGGGGGAAATCACCTTGACCGGTAATGAGACCACCGGTGTTATTGAAACCACAACCACTGACTGGACTACAAAATATGAACTCCCTTCTGTCCTGGTTTTGGGTGGAGCTGTTAAGATCCCGCTTACCGGGACACTGGTTGCCGTAGACCTGGAAACCCCGTTGGTAGGCGACGGGGAAGGCGGGGTCCGGATTGGGGTGGAACAACCGATCCTTCCCGCCCGTTTGCTGGTGCTCCGGGCTGGTGGGTATGGGATTGGCAGCGGTAAATTTAACTTCACCGCCGGCGCCGGCTTCAAATTGGGCCCGGTCCTATTGGATATAGCCGGTATTTGGAAGGAAGGATCCGCCACCGGGATTTTCGCCACCGCGAGCATACTGTTCTAGTTTTCTGTGGGCACTCGGGAAAAGAAAAAGCAGGGCTGAAAAAAGCCCTGCTTTTTTGTGGAGCGTCCCCAGTGATCTTAAGCCCGGGTTAATATATTTGATTTACTTCCAAGCTGATATCTAACGCTTTAACTGAATGGGTCAATCCGCCGATGGAGATGATATCTACGCCGGTGGCGGCGATCGCTTTGATGTTGGCTGCGGTTACATTGCCGGAAGCCTCTATAAGGGCGCGGCCGTTGACCAGTTTCACCATGGCTGCCATTTTTTCCGGAGCCATGTTATCCAGCATGATGATATCTACCCCGGCCGCCAGGGCCTCCCGCACTTGCTCCTCGGTTTCAACTTCCACTTCGATCATCAGGGTATGAGAGGAATTTTTCCTGACTGCTACCACCGCCTGGCGGACACCGCCGGCAGCGACCAAATGATTGTCTTTAATTAAAACAAAGCCGGAGAGGGTGAACCGGTGGTTTTGACCGCCGCCGACCCGTACGGCGTATTTCTCCAGGACCCGTAAACCGGGTGTGGTCTTCCTGGTATCCACCAGCCGGACATGGGGAAAATCAGCCAACATCTCCCGGAAAGAACGGGTACAGGTGGCAATCCCGGAGAGTCGCTGAAGGAAATTGAGGGCTACTCTTTCTCCTGTGAAAATGGACTGTAAAGGACCGCTTATTTCCGCGACTGTATCGCCTTCTTTGACGGTGGCGCCCTCGGGATAGTGAACTGTTAACTCAATTTCCGGGTTGAGCAATTGGAAGACTTTTTTCACTACCGGCCAGCCGCAGATGACCCCGGCTTCCTTTGTAATAAACCGGGCGGTTCCTTTTAGGTGGTCGGGAACGGTTAGGACAGAGGTGATATCGCCGGTACCCAGGTCTTCTTCCAGGGCGAGACGGACATTTTTTTCAATGATATGTTCGGGTGGTAAGAACATCTGGTTGACACCTACCTTAAAAGCTGCTGATAACGTTCGGGTGAAAAACCTACCTTAAAAGCTGCTGATAACGTTCGGGTGAAAAACCTACCTTAAAAGCTGCTGATAACGTTCAGGTAAAAAACCTACCTTAAAAGCTGCTGATAACGTTCGGGTGAAAAACCTACCTTAAAAGCTGTTGATAAGCTTTCAGAAACCCTCTTACCACCGGCGTATAGCCGAACAGTTAGAGGTTCAGCATTCTTTCCAATGCCCGCCGCGCCCGGGAACAGACAGGTTCCGGCACGGAAATAACAGGCTTCATCTCCTGCAGGGTGGTGACGATCTGTTGCAGAGAGATTCTTTTCATATCTGGACAAACCAAATCTTTTGCCGGAAAGTAAAAATGCTTCTCCGGATATCTCTTTTTTAGCTCGTAAAGAACCCCTTTTTCTGTGAGAATAACGAAATGACGGGCCTTGGATCTTCCCGCCTGCTCAATAATACGAGTGGTACTACCCACAAAGTCGGCATGGGTCAAGATCACCGGGCGGCATTCCGGGTGGGCCAGAACTTCCACTTCAGAACTGGGCGCCAGCTTTTTCGCGGCCAGTACCTCGTGGACTTCCACTTGATGGTGGACCGGGCAGTAACCTGGCCAGAGGTGGATAGTCTTCTCCGGTACCTGGGAAGCGGCATAGGCGCCGAGATTCTGATCGGGTAAGAAGATAATCTCTTTGTCCGGTAAAGACCGTAACACTTGTATAACATTGGCAGAGGTGCAACAAATATCGCTCTCCGCTTTTACTGCTGCGGAAGAGTTGATATAAGCTACTACCGTGGCGCGGGGGTATCTGCGCCGCCATTCTTTGACCATATCAGGGGTGGCCATATCCGCCAGCGGGCAACCGGCATCGGCGGCCGGCAGGAGAACGGTCTTTCCCGGGGAGAGCAATGCGGCACTTTCTGCCATAAAATGGACACCGCAAAAAACAATTACATCTTCCGAGGCTTCAGCCGCTAAACGGCTTAAAGCCAGTGAATCACCGACGTGATCGGCGACCTCCTGTATCTCGTTGTTTTGGTAATTATGCGCTAGAATAAGGGCATTTCGTTGCTTCTTCAATTCAATTAAAGAAGCTTGCAGATAAGAATCATCCAAAAAAGACACTCCTTATAAGTATCAAGTTTATTCTACATTTCCCGGAAGAGGTTTGTCAATAAAACTGTTTGTTACGATCCCATGGGTCAGAATTTCGCAGGAAAAACTCGCAGAAAAGGCGGAAAAGAACTGGATATTCCCGGGCTTTTATGAGATAATGAAATGGGACTATCTGGAAAGATTATTTGTTACCCGGTCTTGTTTATCATATATAGTATGATATATATATTATAGAGCGCAACGTTCTCTCTTTTACTTCTGAATCTTTGCGCTGAAAGCAGAGAAATGGGGCCACATTTTTTTGAAGACTATAGGTTAAGCTCATTCTTTCGAGAAGTATTGAAAAAACTATTCACATATCTGTGGCCATGAGGTAAAATGGAAACTAGAAAGAAGGGATTGATCATGGCTTCCGACCGGTTGGTCCTGAAGAAAATGGTTTTCTATGGGTACCACGGGGCCTTTGCTGCCGAAAAAGAACTGGGCCAGCAATTCGAGGTCGATGTTGAGCTGTATCTGGATTTGAAATCCGCCGCTGCTGCTGACGACCTTGAATTAAGCGTTAATTATGTGGAGGTCTATACCCTGGTTAAAGAGATTGTTGAAGAACGGGAGTTTAGCCTCATAGAAACGCTGGCGGAGACGATTGCCGGAGAAATCCTTTCTGCCTACACCGTGGAGGAAGCGGTGGTCCGGGTCAGAAAACCCTTCCCGCCAAGCGGTGGTATCCTGGACCATGTGGAAGTAGAGATCAGCCGGAAGCCTTAACAAGCCTTGGCCTGATATTCTCTTCGCACGCTGTACATGCCGGGTGACTGGGAGATGAGAGCAGGACGCCTCATACTCAAAACCAGAGAACGGGGAAGACGGCTTTACAAAGATGGCTTTGAAAATAAACCAAAGAAACCGCTGGGATCCGGAAGGACCGAGACGGCAGGTAAAACAGAATATGCGGGTTCGCGTGGCGTTCATGTACGCGCGGGCCCGTGCATGCGCGGTACTCACGCACGTGTGGTACCCCACGATCATATCTTCTGTTCCGGATATGCCTTCCGTTCCGGATATGCCTTCCGTTCCGGTGGAAGGCGTTTATATTTAGCCTGCTTGTGCAATGCATATAAGCGCCTGCGCCCGGCGAAGAAGGAAGGGGAAGAAAAATGAGTAAGGTAACGGCAAGACGGTTGCTGAAGATGAAAAGGGACGGGGAAAAGATCACCATGGTTACCGCTTATGACTATCCCGGCGCCCGCCTGGCGGATGAAGCGGGGGTGGAAACGATCTTGGTGGGGGATAGCCTGGGCATGGTGGTCCTGGGTTATGAGACTACACTGGAAGTTACCATGGAGCAAATGGTACACCACACAAAGGCGGTGGCCAGGGGGAGTAAAAATGCGCTGGTCATCGCAGACCTGCCTTTTCTTTCTTACCAGATAACACCGGAGGAGGCTTTGCGTAACGCCGGCCGGTTGTTGCGGGCGGGCGCGGGCGCGGTTAAGTTGGAAGGCGGCCGCGAAGTGACGGCGGCGGTAAGAAAGATCACCGGGGCCGGAATTCCGGTCATGGGGCATCTGGGTTTTACACCGCAGTCGATTCATAAATTCGGCGGCTTCTATGTCCAAGGAAAAACCAGCGCGGACGCGCTTAATCTCCTGGAAGACGCCCTTGCCTTACAGGAAGCGGGGACATTCGGCGTGGTTTTGGAGTTAACCCCCTGGGAACTGGCGGCTGAAATCACCAGGGAATTAGCTATCCCCACGATCGGGATTGGCTCCGGCCCGGAATGTGACGGGCAGGTCCAAGTCTTTCATGATCTTTTCGGCTTGTGCGGGGATTTTCAACCCAGGCATGCGAAACAATACGCTGATGTGGGCGGAGTTATGCGTGAGGGTTTCCAACGCTATATCCGGGAAGTAAAGGAAGGTGTTTTCCCTGGAGAGGACCAGTCCAGGAGGATGAATCCGGAGGAAGCAGCCCTTTTTCAGGAAGCCCTGAAAAAACGGGAAAAATGATCGGGGCCTTACTCCATTATAGCCGGGCAAAGTCGTGGCCGAGATGGCCGTTGGGGCAGAGTCGCGCAATGAAGGCGGTTTTTGTAGTCGCTAATGTGTTGCGGAACAAAGGGGCGGAAGCGCGCGTGCGCGTGCACGCCAAGATGGCCCGGGGGAAAACGGGGATGACGAAGTTTGTGCCGTTTGGTAGTAGGAGGGATTGCCTTGCTGTGGGTAACAGAGATTCCGGAGATGAGGAGGATCGTCTCCAGGTGGCACCGGGCTGGGGGTAAGGTGGGCTTTGTCCCGACCATGGGCTATTTTCACCAGGGGCACCTGGCCCTGATGGAAAAGGCCCGGGCGGAAAATGACTACGTGGCGGTCTCCCTTTTTGTTAACCCCACCCAGTTCGGACCAGGGGAGGATTTCGCCTGCTATCCCCGGGACTTGGAACGGGACCGCCGGTTGGCGGAGGAGACCGGGGTGGACGCCTTGTTTCATCCGGCGCCGGAAACGATGTTTCCCGGTGATTACCAGACCTATGTGGAGGTGACCGGGCTTTCGCAGGGATTATGCGGCGCCAGCCGTCCCGGGCATTTCCGGGGTGTGGCGACGGTTGTCACCAAACTCTTTAATATTATCACTCCCGACCGGGCATATTTCGGCGAAAAAGACGCACAGCAACTGAGGGTGATCAAAAAGATGGTCGTCGATCTCAACCTGCCGGTGGAGATCCGGGCTGTGCCCACGGTCCGGGAAGAAGACGGGCTGGCCATGAGTTCGCGCAATGCTTACCTGACCCCCGAAGAACGGCGGCAGGCGACAGCGCTTTACCAGAGTTTGCTCTGGGCAAAAGAGCGGCTGGCAGCGGGTGAACGGGACCCGGCCTACCTGACCGCAGGGATGCAACGGATACTTGCCGGGTATCCCCTGGTAAAACTGGAGTATCTTGAATTCAGGGATGACGAAAGCCTGGCGCCGCTCATGGAGATAAAGGGGAAGGTTTTGCTTGCCATCGCCGCGCGGGTCGGAACGGCGCGGTTGATTGATAACATAACAGTCGACGTAAAGACGGGTGCGCACGAAAGGGGGAGTGAAAATGCTACGGGTAGTCTGCCGGAGTAAACTGCACCGGGCAACAGTGACCGAGACCAATTTGGAATATGAAGGAAGCATTACCATAGACCGGAACCTATTGGAGAAAGCCGGTATTTCCCCTTACGAAATGGTCCAGGTAGTCAATGTCAACAACGGGGCCAGGTTTGAGACTTACGTAATGGAGGGGGCGGCCGGTAGTGGAATCATTTGCCTGAATGGAGCGGCGGCCAGATTGGCAGTACCCGGCGACCGGGTGATCATTATCGCCTACGGCTTGGTTACTGAGGGGGAGATAAAGGCTTTTCAGCCCCGCATTATCCAGTTGGATGAGGAAAACAGAATAAAGGGATAAAATTTACTTTTTTTGCCGGGCTTTTCGGGCCCGGTTTTTTATTTTTCCGGGTATGCCTTTGCGCCCCTGCGGACAGACTAGAGATGTCCTATTTTTTTTATTTTTTTTACAAAAAGCAGACTCTGAAGCTGTCTTTTTCTTTGTCCATATGTAACGGGGAATCTCGCAAAAAAAAACAAGCAGGCGGTGAAGGAATGAAAATTCTAGTTTTGAGCTGGGAATTTCCTCCAAGGGTTGTGGGAGGGATCGCCGCCCATGTTTATGACCTTACTTTGGCCTTGGCCGGGCAGGACCAGGAGGTTCATGTTTTAACCGCCGGTCTGCCGGACGCTCCTGAAGAGGAAGAGATTGGTGGGGTAATTGTCCACAGGGTGGCAGGTAATAACCCGAAACCATTTGATTTTATCTCCGGGGTTTTGCAGCTTAATTTAAACCTGGTTGAAAAAGCCGTTAGTCTGAAACGGGAAGGCGACGGGTTTCAAATTATTCACAGTCATGACTGGGTGACAGCCTATGCGGGCAAGCTCCTGAAGCATGCCTGGCGGTTGCCCCTGGTGGCAACGGTCCACGCCACGGAATGGGGAAGAAACAATGGCCTTCATAATCCGCTTCAGCGTTATATAAGTGATGTTGAATGGTGGTTGACCTATGAAAGCTGGAAAGTCATTTGTTGTAGCAGTTATATGTATGATGAACTGCAACGCATCTTCCAGCTCCCGCCTGATAAGTTACGGATCATTCCCAACGGGGTTTACCCGGAAAAATTCCGGCGGCTGACAGGGGATCCGGCGGCAATAAGAGGGAAGTTTGCCGCTCCTGATGAGAAGATCGTTTTTTTCGTCGGCCGGTTGGTCAGGGAGAAGGGGTTGGATCTCCTCCTGGAGGCGGCGGTGCGGATTTTAGAACGTTTTCGCCGGGTAAAGTTTATAATCGCCGGTAAAGGCCCATATGAGCCCAGACTAAAGGAGAAAGCCCGGAATCTGGGGATCTACCATAAGGTTTATTTCTGCGGTTACCTTGATGACGAAACCCGCAACGCCCTTTTTCGCTTGGCTGATGTGGCGGTTTTTCCCAGTCTTTACGAACCGTTTGGGATTGTTGCCCTGGAGGCGATGGCCGCCGGAACTCCGGTGGTGGTTAATGACACCGGCGGTTTAGGCGAGGTGGTTCGCCATGGTGAAAACGGGTTGAAGGCTTCCCCCGGTGATATCGGTTCTCTGGCCGACAATATTCTACGTCTCCTCAGCCACCCGGAGGAGGGTGAGGTTTTGCGGAATTTGGCCGCCCGGGAAGTTGAGGAGGTCTATAACTGGGGTAAAATTGCCCGGCAGACCCTGGCGGTTTATGAAGAAGTTTGGCAAGAGTATTTGGCATCACCCTGGAAGCCCATGGATAAAGATGATCTGTACCACCATGGAAGCCGGGTTTTCCCGGCGCCGGCCAACGATGGGGAGAGTGTGCGCGAACCTGCTCTCCATCGTTATCTCCAGGTAGAAACCTAGTAAAGGCCGGTTTAAGGCGATTATGAATTATGCCCTGGTCAGGTAGAAGGATAACCGGCCGCTCCTTACAGGTAGAGGCCGGGGATAGGAGGTATCCCTTTGAAAGCTGTAATAATGGCGGGAGGAGCCGGGACCAGACTCCGCCCGCTCACCTGCAAACTGCCAAAACCAATGGTCCCTTTGGCGACCCGCCCGATAATGGAGTATATTATCGGGCTTCTTCGCCACCATGGTCTGACCCAGATCGCGGTAACCCTTTATTACCTGCCGGAGGTGATCAAGAACTACTTTGGCAATGGGGATGAATTCGGCGTCACCCTGCGATATTTTACTGAAGATACCCCGCTCGGGACAGCGGGTAGCGTTAAGAACGCCGAAGATTTTTTGAACGAGACTTTCCTTGTCATTAGCGGGGATGCTTTAACCGACTTTAACCTGGCGGAGGCAATCGCCTTTCATCAGAGCAAAAAGGCCCTTGCCACCTTGGTTTTGACCAGGGTAAAAACGCCTTTAGAATACGGGGTGGTAATCACCGATGAAAATGGGAAGATCCGGCGCTTTTTAGAAAAGCCCGGGTGGGGGGAGGTCTTCAGCGATACGGTAAATACCGGCATCTATCTATTGGAACCGGAGATCTTCCGTTTTTACGAACACGGGAACGCCGTAGATTTCAGCAAGAACCTTTTCCCCAAGTTACTGGCGGACGGGCAACCCCTTTACGGCTATGTTGCCGATGGTTATTGGTCGGATATCGGCAATCTTGACCAGTACCGGCAGGCCAATTATGACCTGTTAAGCGGAGAAGTGCGGTTACCTCTGCCCGGTCAGGAATTGGCCCCGGGTGTCCGGGCGGGAGAAGGGACCGAAATTGAAGAAGGGGCGGAGATTGAGCCCCCAGTGATCCTTGGGCGATATGCCAGAGTAAAGAAAACCGCCAAAATCAGCGGGTTTACTGTCCTTGGGGATCATACCCATATCCAAAAGAATGTCTCGGTGAAAAAGAGCATCCTCTGGAACCATGTGTACGTAGGAGACCATTCCGAACTGCGTGGGGCGGTCTTAGGCCACCGGGTCCATTTAAAATCCCGGGTCTCCCTCTATGAAGGAGTGGTGATCGGTGATGGTTCTACGGTTGGGAACCGGTCACTGCTGCGGCCGGAAGTCAAGGTCTGGCCGGACAAATATATAGAAAGCGGATCGGTCCTGAGTAACAGCCTCATTTGGGGGACCCGTTGGTGCAACAGTCTTTTTGGAAATTTGGGCATTGACAAGACCTTTAACCAAGAATTGACGCCGGAATTTGCCGCCCGGCTGGGGGTGGCTTACGGCTCTTTACTCCCGGAGAAGGCACGGGTGGTGATCAGCGCCGATAATTCACAGCCGGCCCGGACGTTGAAGAGGGCGATGATCGCCGGTTTTCTCGCCACCGGGGTTAACCTTTTTGACCTGGGGATTGGGACCACCCCGATTGTCCGATACGCCCTGGCCACTCTGGGCGCTGGTGGCGGGGTCCACCTGCGGGTCTCGCCCAGAAACGGCGATAGCATCCTAGTGGAATTTTTGGATGAAAAGGGCTTTGCGGTCAGCCGGGATCTGGAGCGCAAGATCGAGCAGCGCTTTTTTACCGAGGAATACCGGCGCATAGCAGCAGACCGGATCGGGGAAGTCTTTTACGTCCCCCATCTTCTCGAGCGGTACCTGGAAGGGGTCCTCTCCGCCACCAGTCCGCAACAGATCCGGAATGCCCACTTTAAAGCGGTCGTCAATTATGACCGGGGGATCCTCTCCCTTCTTTTACCGACCCTCCTGCGGGTTTTGGGTTGCGACGCCATCCACCACCAGCTTTTAGAGGAAAACAATAAGGCGAAAAGCCTGAAAGAGATCCTCGCCGTGTTGGATGAGATCGGCGGCCGGGTCCGGGAAGAACAGGCGGATATGGGGATCGTTGTCGACAATAATGCCGAGAGACTAATCCTCCTGGACGAAAAAGGCCGGTTGATCCAGGATGAGCAGTTTGTCGCCTTAATTGCCTTTCTGGTTCTCAAATACACCGAGCATAGTACTGTGGCTGTTCCGGTTACCGCTTCCGGGATCATTGAGGAACTGTCCAAAGAGTACCGGGGAAAAGTGGTCCGGACAAAGGCCAATCCGCGTTCTCTAATGGAAAAAGTGGCAGAGGAGAAGATCTTCGCCGGCCGCGACGGGAAAACCCAGTTTCAACCGGCCTTCGATGCCCTGCTTTCTCTCGTCAAAATCCTGGAGTTGGTGGCCAGGGAAGGGATGACCCTTTCCGAGTTGGTTGCCACTCTTCCCCGGTTTTACATGGAACACCGGGAGGTGGCGTGCCCGTGGGAGGAAAAGGGCCGGATCATGCGGGCGCTCTTTGAAGAGAATAAAGACCGGCCTATTGAAGCGGTTGACGGTTTAAAGGTTTTCCATGATAACGGCTGGGCCCTTGTGTTACCGGATGCCGAAGAACCGGTCTTCCAGATCTACAGCGAGGGAACCTCTCCGGAGCAAGCTGGGGAACTTGCCAGGCTATATATGGAGAGGATCAACGAATTGCAAATGAAATAGGCTCTTGCCGCCGCGTACGCGG
>DUNX01000033.1 GCA_012839115.1 Bacillota bacterium | reverse complement strand
TATTATTGTTCGTGCCGGTGATCGTCACCATTAACCTGGTGTGGCTGGGTTTCCAATGGCTGGATGGTTTCCTCGCGGAACTGGTGAAGAAGGTTATCGGCCGGCACATCCCCGGGCTGGGGCTGCTCGTAATGGTTTTCTTAATCATTCTCATGGGGTTTGTCGCCACCAATCTATTGGGGAAAAGGCTGGTGAGCTTCTTTGAGCGGTTGATCCGGCGGGTACCCCTGGTCGGGGGGATTTACGGGACGATCAAACAGATTACGGAAGCCCTGACCGCCAAGGAAAAGGGGGTTTTCCGTTCTGTGGTCGTGGTGGAATACCCCCGGCAGGGAGTTTACAGCGCCGGTTTTTTGGTTGGCGACCCGCCGGAAGACCTGAATAAGGAAGGCGAGAAACGGTTTGTGGCCGTATTTGTTCCCACTGTTCCTAACCCCACCAGCGGATATCTCCTTAACTACCCGGCGGATCAGGTTAAACCTCTTAATATGACGGTCGAAGAAGCCCTCCGGTATTTTATTTCGGTGGGGATGATCCGTCCGGACCGCCAATACCAGGGGAAAACGGCCAAGAACAACGGTTTGCCGGCACACGGGGATTCAGGTTCTGTTGGACAAGGAATGGGGAATAAGTTATAATTATAATTGGGTGATGTGTACACGCAAATAGCGGCCGCGGCCATAAGAACCGACGGCCTTTTTTTAACCCGGCTCCGGCTATCTTGTTTGTAGCGCCTATGCACCTGGCTGCGTCGGAAGACTGCAAATGCACCGCTTCGGCGAAACTGTTGACAAGAATGCATTCCGCCTATGCACCTGGCTGCGCCGGAAGACTACAAGGCCTGGGCGGGCGGTAAACCGGGAAAGCCAAAGACCGGGCAGGCGCCTCTAGTAATACCTTTGCCAGGCCTGCAGTGAGTTTGCCTGTGCTGTGGTTCTGTTACCAGGCCTGGAGCGGGTTTACGCATGCGTTGGCGGTTCTGCGGCCGGAAATAAACAGGGGGGTTGCGGCTGGAGTAAGTTTTGGAAAGGGGTGGATTTGATGGAAAAGACAGCGGGAAAGAGAAACAGGACGGGCCCGCGTTTTTGCGTCTTGGGGGCCGGCCATGGAGGAATGGCCATGGCGGGACACCTTGCACTTATGGGTTATGAAGTTAATCTCTACAACCGTTCCGGCGACCGGATCGAACCCATTGCCTTGACGGGGGGGATCGAATTATCCGGGGTAATTGAAGGCCTCGGCCGCATTAACCTGGCCACCGATGATGTCGAAGCCGCCATTGACGGAGTGGATATACTAATGGTGGTGGTCCCTGCCACCGGGCACCGGTTTATCGCTGAGAAAGTGGCCCCTTTCTTACGGGACGGCCAGATTATCGTCTTGAACCCCGGACGGACCGGCGGCGCTCTGGAGGTAAAGAGTATCTTTCGTACCATGAAGGTCAAGGCCGATGTTCTTATCGGTGAAGCCCAAACCCTTTTGTACGCCAGCCGGAACATCAACCCGGCCCAGGTGAAGATTTTCGGGCTAAAAAATACCATCCCCGTTGCGGCCTTGCCGGGACAGAGAACAGCAGAACTGGTCAAAGTTCTACGCCAGGTCTATCCGCAGTTTGTTCCTGGAGATAATGTTTTAAAAACCAGCCTGAATAATATCGGCGCCGTCTTCCATCCGGCGTTGACCGTTTTGAATGCCGCCAGGATCGAATCGACCAGGGGCGAATTTCAGTTTTATATGGAAGGGATCACCCCTTCAGTAGCGAACGTGCTCGAGGCGGTGGATGAGGAAAGGGTGGCGGTAGCGGCCGCTCTCGGGTTCAGAGGGATGTCGGCGCGGGAATGGCTTTATATGGCCTACGATGCGCCCGGGAGAACCCTTTACGAGGCCATCCAGAATAACCATGGCTATAAAGGGATTAATGCCCCGGCCATTATTGACCACAGGTATCTTTGGGAGGATGTACCGATGAGCCTGGTACCCATTGCTTCTCTGGGCGATCATCTGGAGACGCCGACCCCGACAATAAAAGCCATTATCCATATGGCCTCTTTGCTGAATAAAACCGACTACTGGAGTATCGGACGGACAGTGGAGAAGATGGGCCTGGCCGGATTTACGGTGGCGCAAATACGCCACCTGGCGCTGGAGGGTGATCCTGGCAATGGCTAAAAAGATTGTCGGCGCCACCCTTGGCCATTGTGTGCATGTGGCGGGTGTTTTGAACTTTCTCCGTCTTGCTGAAGCCTGTGGTTACCAAACGACCTTTTTGGGGGTGGGCTGCAGCGACCAGGAGTTGATTGGGGCGCTACGGGAAGAAGACCCGGAATACCTGGCAGTCAGTTACCGGCTGACACCCGGGGTGGCAAAGAAGCTTTTCGCCTCCCTAAAAAACAGCCTGCAAGAAGCGGGGTTGCTCCATAAGAAGCTTCTCTTTGGCGGCACACCTCCTGTGGCCGCCGAGGCCAGAGCATCCGGTTTGTTTACCCTGGTCTTCAGCGGGGAAGAGGAAGAAACCGAAATCATCGCCTTTTTGAAAGGGCTGCATGGGCACGGGACGGCGGATGGCGATAGCGCAGGAAGGAAAAAAAGAGAACCGGGTCAAACCCTTCTCGAACGGATTCAGGAAAAGGCTCCTTATCCGTTGCTCCGTCACCATTTTGGCCTGCCCAGCCTGGAAGAGACGATCGCCGGCGTTGACCGCCTGGCTACCGCCGGGGTCCTTGATGTCATCTCCCTGGGCCCGGACCAGAACGCCCAGGAGAGTTTTTTCCGCCCGGAGGAGATGGACCCGGCTCAGGACGGCGCCGGCGGGGTGCCGCTGCGCAGGGAGGAAGATCTGGCCGCTCTTTACCGGGCTTCCCGGAGGGGTAATTTTCCCCTGCTCCGTTGTTACAGCGGGACCCGGGATTTAATCCGCTGGGGGGAACTGACAGCCCGGACAATAAAGAACGCTTGGGGGGCCGTGCCGTTATTCTGGTATAACCGGCTCGATGGCAGGTCCAACCGGCCGCTCCAAGAGGCCATCGCCGAAAACCAACAGGCTATGGCCTGGTATGCCGCGCAGGGGATCCCGGTTGAGGTTAACGAGGCCCACCACTGGAGCCTGCGGGGCGCTCCGGATTCCGTGGCGGTCGCCGCCTTCTACCTGGCGGCTTATAACGCTAAAAAAGCCGGAGTCCGGGATTACGTTGCCCAGTTAATGCTGAATACCCCCCCTGGGACCAGTGGCGCAATGGATTTGGGTAAATGCCTGGCAAAAATTGCCCTGATTGAACGGCTGGCCGGACCTGATTTCCGGATTCACCGCCAGATCCGGGCCGGCCTGGCCAGCCTGTCGGTGAAACCAGCGGTGGCCAAGGGCCAACTGGCGGCTTCAACCCTTATGGGACTGGCCCTTAAACCGGAGATCATACACGTGGTGGCTTTCTGCGAGGCCGACCACGCCGCCACCCCCGACGAGATCATTGAAAGCTGCGGTATTGTCCAGGGAGTCCTGAAAAACAGCATTTTTGATGCGCCGGATTTGGCAGCGGACCCCGCAGTGCAAGCGCGGCGTGACAAACTGATTGGTGAAGCCGAATTGCTTTTAGAGACGATTCAGGCCCTGGCCAGGCCGGAGAGTGACGATTCTTTGACTAACCCTGTCATCTTGCAAGAAGCGGTACGAATTGGGCTCCTTGATGCACCGCAGTTGAAAGGAAACCCGGAAGCCGCCGGCCGCGTACGGACAGGGATAATTAACGGCGCCTGCCGGGCTTTGTCCGCCGACGGGCGGCGGGTGCTCAGTGAAGAGGAACGGCTGCAGCAGGCGGTAAACGGACGACTGCACGGGTAGGTGCAGGGTCGCGCACGCGCTCTGGCTAAAATGACCGAATGACCGCGCACGAAACCAGCCTTCTTTTTTAACCTATTGTTTTCGCCGTTAGCAGCAGGAAATATATATACGAGGGCGAATAAATAAATAATTCATAAAATTTCGTAATTCAGAACACCGGTGCGCCGGGGCATGCGCGCGATGCGCCAAGTCATCGTTATTGCCTTAACCAAGCCTAGCTTAATTAACCCGCTTAATTGGGGAGGTGTTCTTTTGGCCGGAGAGGTTCTGGAATTGATTGCGGTAACGGAAAAGAAAGCCAAGGAAATAAAGAGAGAAGCGGAAGAAGAGGTTAAAAATCTCCTGGCCCGGGTAAAGGATGAGGGAGAAAAACTGCTGGCCGAAACGGAGGAAGAAAGCCTGCGGGCCGGGAAGAAGCTGCTAAGCCAGATCAGAGCTGAAACAGAAGCGGAAATAGAAAAGGAAAAAGCCCGGTTTGATCAGGAAAGGGAGGAATTGATCAAAAGGGCGAGACAGCGCATGGATGAGACCATACAATGGGCAATGGAGAGGATTGTGAACTAAATGGCCGTAGCAAGAACGAAAAAGATCCAGGTGGCCGGCCGTCTCCACCACCGGGCAGCGGTTCTCCGGCGCCTGCAGGAATTGGGTTTCGTCGAGATCGAAACAGGCAAGGTTCTTCCGCCGGCAGAAGCCGCCGAAAAATGGCATCCTACCGGTGATCCTCAGGAACAGGCGGCTTTAGAAAGTGAGTTGGCGGAGATTACCGCCGCCCTGGCGGTAATGGACCGTTTCCACCCGGTACGCCCCACCTTTATTCAACAGTTTAGCGGGATCAAAACCATGATGACTCCGGTCGAGTACCGGAACCACCTGGCCCGTGAAGAAGAGGCCTGGACAGTAATAAAGCTCTGCCGGGAACTGGGCGAAGCTTGGGCGGAAAACGAGTCGCGCCTGGGACGACTGGCCGGGCGCGTACAGGAGCTTGTATCCTGGGCTGACCTTGCGATCCCCTTATCTGCCGTAAAAAAAAGGGGCCCGCTTTTCCTGCGCCTGATAAAACTCCCCCGCCGTTACAAAGAGAATTTTCTTAAAAGCATCAAGGAACTGGAAAAACCCGGGGCCTATTGCGAAGAGGTTTCGACTCTGGGGTCTTTTTCCTTTTTCTTTTTAATCTACCGTGAAGAGCAGGACGAAAAACTCCGCGAACTGCTGACCGCCTGCGAAGCACAGGTGGTTGAAGTGGGCGGTGAAGACCGGACCCCCGCCGAGGTTCTGGCAGAGCTTCACCGGGAAGACGCAGAACTCCGGCAAAAACAAGCTGGCCTGGAGCAAGAGATCGCGGTTTTGGTGAAAAAACGCCCAATGTTGCAGGCGTTATATGACGATAAGGCCAACCGGCTCCGGCGGTTGCAGGTGGCAGGAGAACTCCTCTGTTCGGAACGGACTTTTTATCTGGAGGGTTGGATCACAGCGAAAAATTTATCCCGTCTCCGTTCCGTATTGTCGGATATTTCTCCCACCCTTTACCTGGAGGCCGTGGACCCGGCGCCCGGCGAAGAAGTCCCGGTCGAACTGGAAAATCACCCTTTAATCCGCCCCTTCGAGGTGGTGGTGGAGGTTTACGGCGGGCCCAAATACGATGAGTTTGACCCGACACCCGCCATGGCCCCGTTTTTCATTGTCTTCTTTGGCCTGGCCCTTGCCGACCTAGGCTATGGACTAGCCCTCTCCGCCCTCTGTTGGTACCTGTTACGCAAAGTCAAAATGGCCGGGATGGCCAAAAAACTCTTTACCCTCCTCTTCATGAGCGGGCTCAGCTCGGCCTTTTTCGGTTTTCTGACCGCCGGCGTCTTTGGGGACTTGATCAACTATACCCCCTTATGGTTCAACCCGACCGCCGAGCCAACCAGATTGTTGCTGGTCGCCTTGGTTCTGGGGGGTATTCAGCTCTACCTGGGTGTGGCCCTCAAGGCGGCCGCCCGGATTAAGGCTGGCCAATATTGGGATGCCATCTTCGAAGAGGGTTTATGGCTTTTCTTCCTGACCAGTCTTATCCTGTTGGTGGTCTATAAACCTTTGGGACTTGAAGCCTATGCCGGCCTCTTTCCCAAACTGGCGGCTGTTTCCGCCCTCTTAATAATACTCGCGAAAGCCCGGGGAGAAGGACCATTTTTCCAAAGGTTGCTGCGGGTTCCGGCCGGGGTCTTTACCCTGTATAATGCCGTCAACTTCTTCAGCGACCTCCTTTCCTACTCCCGTTTGATGGCGTTGGGCTTGTCAGGGGCCATCATCGGACAGGTCATTAATTTCTTTGTCCGTATGTTTAACCCGAGTTTCCGTAATCCTGTCGGTCTCCTCGCCGGGCTCGCGGTCTTTTGCGGCGGCCATCTTATGAACCTGTTATTATCGGTGCTCAGTAGCTATGTGCATAACTGCCGGTTGCAATATATTGAGTTCTTTAATAAATTTTACGAAGCGGGGGGCAGGCCTTTCCGCCCTCTGGCTGAACAATACCGTTATATCGAATTGGATGAGAAAGGGGAGTCATGAGTATGGAAGCACTGGTCGGTCTTGCCTTAGGGTATCTTGGGATCTTTCTGGCGGTAATGGCTGCAGTTGGTTCGGCGATTGGCACGGGGATTGCCGGGGAGGCGGCTTCCGGAGTGGTGACTGAGGAACCAACCCGTTTTGTCCCCGCCCTGGTCCTCCAGGCGTTGCCCGGCACGCAAGGGATCTACGGCTTTGTCGTCGGCTTTTTGCTCCTGGGGAAACTGGATGTAATCGACACTGTCGCCCATGGCTGGCTGTTCGTCTTAAGCGGCCTCCCGGTTTTCCTGGGCGGGCTGATTTCCGCGATTTACCAGGGGAGAGTGGCAGCGGCCGCCATCAATATGGTGGCAAAGCGCCCCGAGGAACTGGCGAAAGGGATCATCTTCGCAGTAGTGGTGGAATTTTACGCCATCCTGTCCTTCCTCGGCTCATTCCTGTTGTACCAGCGGATTTAGTGGGGTATAAAGATGCAGGAGTTACAACCATTACTTGACAGCATTTTGGAAGACGCCCGTAAAGAGGCGGCGCAGATCCGGGAAAAGGGCCGGGCGGAAGCGGAAGAATTGCGTGCCGGATATATGGAGAAAGCGGAACGCCTGCGGGAAGAGATTATGAACCGTGGGCAAAAGCAGGCGGCCGACGAGAAAAACCGCAGAAAAATCCAGGCAAAGATGGATGCCGGACGGGAGCTTTTGGCGGCAAAAAACCAACTGGTGGAAGAGGTGTTTCAGGCCGTAAAGAAGCGCCTGGCCGGGATGAAGGATGAAGACTACCGGCAATTCCTCCGTCAGCTCATCTTGCAGGCAGTAGAGACCGGCGATGAGAAGTTGTTTTTCTCCATCCCGGATCACCGTTGGCTTGGGGAGGCATTTTTGACTGACCTCAACCGGGAACTGGAAAGGCAGGGGCGGAAAGGCGCCCTCTCTTACGGGGAAGCGGCTGCGGATTTGAACGGCGGATTTATCCTCCGGCGGGGAAAAGTCGTCCAAAACTTCTCCCTTGATAACTTGGTGGAGATGAAGAAGGACGAACTTCTCCCGGAGGTTGGACGCAGGCTCTTTACGGAGTAAATAAGGGTTTATAAGTAAACGGAGGTCTAAAGCCTTTTCGAGACTTTAGAAAGACTTCCCAAATACTTTTGGTAGCTTTTTTTAAGGATTTTTTAGTGGATGGAGTGAGGATCATGAGCGGTTATACCTATGCCGTCGCCCGGGTACGGGCCTTGGAAAATGGTCTCCTCTCCCCCGGCCGGTGGGAGCGGCTTGCCGCTACGGAAACACCGGATGAAGCCTGGCGGGTACTGGGCGAGACTGTTTACAGCCGGTGGATGGAAAACCGCTCTCCTTACCAATATGAAGAGGTAATCTGGGATGAATTGCGGACGACAGCGGACCTCCTCCGCGCTCTAGTAGAAGAAGGCGGGCTGGCGCAAGAGAGTTTTCTCCTTGCCTATCTTTTGAAGTACGACATGCATAACCTGAAGATCCTGCTTTTGGAGAAAGCCGGGGGCCGGCCGGGAAAACCGGCGCCGGTTTCCAGATATGAATGGGCTCAGGCTGCAAAAATCATGGCCGATCCCAAGTGGGTGGAGCTGACCGCCGGGCAAGAGGGCGGAGACCCGTTGGCCCGGGCTACCATTATCTTTGAGCAAAAGGAGTTTCCAGACCCGCAGGAACTGCAACGGGAGGTTGACCTTTTTTATTACGGGTATATGGCGGAAAGAAGCAGGAAACTCTCCCCGGCCCTGCGCGAGTTTTGGGCCCTCCTGGTTGACCTCATTAACCTGCGGATCTTGTTGCGGGTAAAAATTATGGGCAAGGACCGGGCTTTTCTAGCCCGTTTTCTCCTGCCCGGCGGGTTGGTACCGGAAAAAGAATTTCTCCCCGCCCTGGCCTGGTCTGCAGAGGAGATCCGGAACTGGTGGTTCTGGCGGCCGGCCGGGAAACTCGCCGCCGGGCTCGAGGACTTTTCCGTCCTTTGGCGGGTGGAAAAAGCGGCCGATCAACTTTTAACCAGATATTTAGAGCGTTTTCGCCGCCGGGCATTTGGGGAAGAACCACTTTTTGCTTATTTCTGGGATAAAGAGCGGGAAGGCAGGAAGCTCCGGGTGCTTATGGCCGCCAAAATCAACAAGATGCCGGCGGAAGAGTGGAAGGAGAGAATCTGATGGAGAGTTACCGGATGGCCGCGGTGGGAGAGGCAGACAGTATTATCGGCTTTCTTGCCCTGGGCGTGGAGATCCACCCTGTGACTTCCACCGGTGAAGCCGCCGCTATTTTGGAGAAATTAGTTAATCCTGAAAAAAAATACGGAATTATCTTTATTACTGAGACCGTGGCAGAAGAGATTATGGATCGGATTACCGCCCTGGGGGAGCAGGCCTTTCCCACTGTTCTCCTGATCCCTTCCAACCGGGGCGGTAAGGGTTATGCTTTAGAAAGAATCCGGAGAATCGTCGAACGCGCGGTAGGAGCGGATATACTCATGGGGAAAGAGGGGCGTCAGCAATGAAGAGAGGGAAAATAATCAAAGTATCCGGTCCCCTGGTCGTAGCCGAGGGGATCCCGGGGATCAGGATGTACGATATCGTACGCGTCAGCGAAAAACGACTGATTGGTGAGGTTATTGAGATCAGGGGCGATCGATCCTGGATCCAGGTTTACGAAGAAACCACAGGCCTGGGCCCGGGCGAGCCGGTGGAGACGACCGGGCGCCCGCTCAGTGTCGAGTTGGGCCCAGGGTTAATCGAAGCGATTTATGACGGAATTCAACGGCCCCTGGATGCCATCGCCGCAGAAGGAGGAGACAGGGTCACCAGGGGGATCGAAGTCCCCGCCCTTCCCAGAGATAAGAAATGGGAGTTCACCCCCCATCTCAGCGAGGGCGCCCTGGTACAACCCGGCGATATCTTAGGCGTAGTCCAGGAAACAACCCTGGTGGAGCATAAAATCATGGTTCCTCCCGGGGTGGAAGGCCGCCTGGTCCAGATTAAAGCAGGGGCCTTTACCGTTGAGGAGATCATCGCCAAAGTGGAGACAAAAGACGGAATCCAGGAGCTCGCTCTCATGCAACGCTGGCCGGTCCGGCGGGAACGGCCATACGGGAAGAAACTGGCCCCTACCCAACCGCTAACCACAGGTCAAAGATCAATCGATACTTTCTTCCCCGTAGCCCAGGGCGGGACAGCGGCCATCCCCGGGCCTTTTGGCAGCGGGAAAACCGTTGTCCAACACCAACTGGCCAAGTGGGCCAGTGCTGATATTATCGTCTACGTCGGCTGCGGCGAGCGGGGCAACGAGATGACCGACGTTTTGAATGAATTCCCGCGCTTGAAAGACCCCAAATCCGGGGAACCGTTGATGAAAAGAACAGTGCTGGTGGCAAATACCTCCGACATGCCGGTGGCCGCCAGGGAAGCCTCGATCTACACAGGGATTACCATTGCCGAGTATTTCCGGGATATGGGCTTCAGCGTGGCCATTATGGCCGATTCCACTTCCCGCTGGGCGGAGGCGTTGCGGGAAATGTCCGGCCGTCTAGAAGAGATGCCCGGTGAAGAAGGATACCCGGCTTACCTCGGTTCGCGCCTGGCCGACTTTTATGAACGGGCCGGCCGGGTCGTCTGCCTTGGCAACCCGCAGCGGGAAGGCAGCATAACCGCGGTGGGCGCGGTTTCACCGCCCGGCGGCGATCTTTCCGAACCGGTTACCCAAGCGACCTTAAGGGTGGTCAAGGTGTTTTGGGGCTTGGACTCCGCACTGGCCTACCGCCGCCATTTCCCCGCCATCAACTGGCTGAACAGTTATTCCCTTTACGAGGACCGGTTGGATGAGTATTACCGCCGGGAAGTGGGTGAAGAGTGGCTCACCCTCCGGAACAGGGCCATGCGTCTCCTGCAGGAAGAGGCGGAACTGGAAGAGATCGTCCGCCTGGTCGGGGTTGATGCCCTTTCCGACCACGACCAGTTGGTCCTGGAGATCGCCCGTTCGATCCGGGAAGATTTTTTACACCAGAATGCCTTCCATGAAGTTGACACCTACACCTCCCTTACCAAACAATACAAATTGCTCCGTCTGGTAATGGCCTTTTACGGTGTGGGGCAGAGATTGCTGAAGGAAGGCGTTTCTTTGGCAAAGATCCGGGATCTCCCGATCCGGGAAGAGATAGGGCGTGCCAAATACCTGCCGGAAGACCGGCTCGACGGGATCGACCGGCTTTATGACGAACTTATGGCATATACCGGGGAGACCCTGGGCGGAGGTGAAAAAGATGCTTAAAGAATACCGGACCGTACGTGAACTGGTAGGACCGCTGATGCTTGTGGAAGAGGTCGAAGGGGTCAAATACGGGGAACTGGTAGAGATCGAACTGGCAAGCGGGGAAATCCGCAGGGGCCGCGTTTTGGAGGTCAACGGCGATATTGCCCTGGTACAGCTTTTTGAAGGCCCTTCCGGTCTGGAACTCTACGAAAGCAAGGTGCGTTTTCTCGGGAAAAGTATTGAACTGGGCGTTTCCCCGGAGATTTTAGGCCGGGTCTTTGACGGTTTGGGACGGCCCAAAGACGGCGCTCCACCCATCATCCCCGAGCGGCGGTTGGATATTAACGGCGCACCGATGAACCCCTACGCCCGGGACTACCCGTCGGAGTTTATTCAAACGGGAGTCTCCGCCATTGACGGTCTGAACACCCTGGTCCGCGGGCAGAAACTGCCAATTTTCTCCGCTTCCGGCCTGCCCCATGCCCGTCTGGCGGCGCAGATCGCGCGCCAAGCCAAGGTTTTGGGGGCGGAAGAGAAGTTTGCCGTGGTCTTTGCGGCCATGGGAATCACCTTTGAAGAGGCCGACTATTTTATCAACGATTTCCGGCGGACCGGCGCCATTGAACGGGCGACACTCTTTATCAACCTGGCCAACGACCCGCCCATTGAACGGAACGCCACCCCGCGGATGGCAATGACCGCCGCAGAGTACCTGGCTTTTGACCTGCAAATGCATGTTTTGGTAATTTTAACGGACATGACCTATTACGCGGAAGCCCTGCGCGAGATCTCCGCCGCCCGTAAAGAAGTGCCGGGGCGCCGCGGTTACCCCGGCTATCTCTATACCGACCTGGCCACCATTTACGAACGGGCCGGCCGGATTAGAGGAAAGAAGGGCTCCATCACCCTCCTGCCGATCCTTTCCATGCCGGAGGATGACAAAACCCATCCCATCCCCGACCTGACCGGATATATTACGGAGGGGCAGATCATCCTCAGCCGTGAACTGCACCGGAAAGGGATTTATCCCCCGATTGACGTTCTGCCTTCGTTGTCACGGTTAAAAGACAAAGGAATTGGCGAAGGGAAAACCAGGGAGGACCATGCCGACACCATGAACCAGCTTTTTGCCGCCTATGCCCGGGGGAAAGAGGCCAAAGATCTGGCGGTGATCCTCGGCGATGCGGCCCTCACCGATCTGGACCGGAAATTTGCCCGGTTTGCCGAAGAGTTTGAAGAGCGCTACGTAAAACAAGGCGAAGACGAAAACCGGAGTATCAAAGACACCCTTAACCTTGGCTGGGAGCTTCTCTCCCTGATTCCCCGCGGCGAACTGAAGAGGATTCGCGACGAGCATCTTGAGAAATACCTGCCTAAACAGGAAAAGGAAGGAAAGGCTTGAGTAGGTTGAGCGGGAACCGGCGAGTGAGGAGTTGAGGAAATGAAAGTGCAAGTGAACCCCACCAGAATGGAACTCCTGCGCTTAAAGAAGCGCCTGCGGGTGGCTGTGCGCGGTCATAAGCTTTTAAAGGATAAATTGGACGAATTGATGAAGAACTTCCTCGAATTGGTCGAAGAGAACCGGCGTCTCCGGACCGAAGTGGAAGAGGGCCTTACCCGCGCGTTCAGGGGTTTTGCCATGGCGCGGGCGGTCCTTTCCTGGAGCTACCTGGAGACCGCCCTGGGCGCCCACAGGGACCGGCGGGGGGTCACGGCAAGACCGGTCATTAAGATGAATATAGAGATCCCCCATTTTGTCCTTGATGAGGAAGAACCAAATATGTACCCCTATGGACTGGCTGAAACCACCGGGGATCTGGACGAAGCAGTACGCCGGCTACATTCGGCATTCCGGCCCTTAATCCAACTGGCCGAGGTGGAAAAGACCGTAGAACTGATGGCCGGGGAGATTGAACGGACACGAAGACGGGTCAATGCCTTGGAATATGTGCTCATCCCCCAACTGGAGGAACAGGTCAGGTATATTACAATGAAACTTGAGGAAAACGAACGGGGCAACCTGGTACGTCTGATGAAGGTTAAGGAGATTGTCGGGCACGGGTAAACAAAAGAACCTCCACTAAACAGCGGGCGAAAGGCCGGCAAAAAACGTAAAGACCACAAAGGTAAAGAAGAACGGTAAAGAGAAAGAGTAGATAGTAAATAAAGAAGAGAAAAAAGAGGCCGCAAGAAACGGCCTCTTTTTTGCTGGCTGTGGCAAACAGTCACCTGCTGCCGTCTATATGCATCGAACCGGGGTCTACACTTCGCAGCTTTCCCGGTTCGTGCGGGGAAACCTTACTGGTCAAAACGGAGTTCGGCCAGATCTTGCTGCTGCCAGCTGCGGTTGAACCCTTTCACCGGGTAAAGCTGGGTTTTGCGGAAGAGCCCGTCGTTATCGGCAAGAGCGATATTCCAGCCGATGCTCTTCCCTTCCAGATCCATGCCGGGGATTTGGACGGCGAATTCGAGGATTGTCCCGTCTTCATTCCAGGCCGTCTCCACTTTACCGCCGGAGAAGCCGGCGTCGAACTTCTTCCCGACCAGGGCCCGCATTTGCCGGAAGGTCTTGTCGGTCTTGAAAAACAGTTCCACACAGTCATTTTCGTGGATTTGGCTGGCTCTGATATTGGTCTTATTATCTGTCCGGCGTACCAGGCCGTAAACGGTATCACCCTTGAAAAGAAGGACCCAACTACCGCCGCAATCATCGACGGGCGGGGGTACCTGGTTGGTTGAGTTCAACTGGTTGAAAGCGAACGGGTAAATAATCCCCTTCTTCCAAATCTCCTCATCGATTTGGCCGTCAATTACCGGGACAGCCTCGGTCTTCTTGGCAATAAAAGCCGGGAACTCAGCAAAGCTCTTGGTAACCGGCTCGTGAGTATTCTTACCGGGAAGCAGGAAGACAATTTCGGCCAGATCCCGTTGTTGCCAGCCGCGGTTGGCTCCCGGGATGGGGTAAAGTTGGGTTTTGCGGAAAAGCCCGTCGTTGTCGGCTAAAGCGATATTCCAACCCACGTTTTTACCGGCTAGTTCCATATCGGGGATTTGGACGGCGAATTCGAGGATGGTCCCGTCTTCATTCCAGGCCGTCTCCACTTTACCGCCGGAGAAGCCGGCGTCGAACTTCTTCCCGACCAGGGCCCGCATTTGCCGGAAGGTCTTGTCGGTCTTGAAAAACAGTTCTACACAGTCATTATCGTGGACTTGGCCGGCTCTGATATGGGTCTTATTATCTGTCCGGCGTACCAGGCCGTAAACGGTATCGCCTTTGTACATCAATCTCCAGTCTCCGCTGGAGTCATCTGCCGCCGGCGGCCGAAGGTCGGAGGTGCTCAACTGGTTAAAGGCAAACGGGTATGTATACGCCCCTTTCCATTCGTCATCGCCGACCACACCATCAATCACCGGTACCTTCTCCGTTGCCACCACGTAAAAAGGTACAACCGACCAGGGATTTGCGGCCAAAGCCCCGGTAACCGGAGTTAAAAGCAGAATTATGGCCGCAAAAAACAGGATTTTTTTCATCTTTACCCTCCTTCAGGATTTGTTTTATGGTAAAGCACCAGTTGACAGCGGTATGCAAAAACACCCTTGACCAACTGGAGCCTTCCACCAACACCTCGATTTTCCCGTAGAAGACCGTACAAAAGGAATATAAAATATATCAGATTTGGGAAAAAATTATTTCCATAATAATAGTATAATGGTTTTAGCAAAGCGGATCAAGCCTGGAATTACAAGAAAATATGAAATTAACGGGAAACAGCAGGCAAATCTTAATACAGAATAGAGGTTTTATAAATATAACACATGGAGACACCAGCGGCCTTAATTGCGGGAGGTTAAGCTAAACCGACCTTCCAAGGTAAAAGGTAACGATTGAAATTTTACCATTGAAGGAAGGAGGAAAATTATCTTCTATAGAGAATAATTGTTAATATGGCATATAAGGTTTATTTGGCTTTCCAGAAAGAACTGTCCAAGGAAAGTAATTATCTATAGTAAGGAAGGAAGGTGAAAAAGAGGAGAAGATCTCTATTTTCTCTCAACAAGTAATAAGAGAAGTTGAGAGGTAATACCGCTGGGTCCGGCGGAAATTTACGCCCGGGGAGACGGCTGCCGGTTATTCCGGCAGCGGTCGCAGAAACGGGAAGCAACATAAATGTTGTCCACTATTTATGTTGCAGACCATTTATTTACTTACACTTGTTATGATTAAAATTTCGAGGGAGGATGATTGGTTTGACTTCACGGTCAAGAGTTTTTACAGTTCTTATTGCCACGTTGTTGCTTGTAACCATGGCTTTGCCGGTGGCGGCGGCAAATCTCATCACCAACGGAGAATTTGATAACGGGACCGATGGATGGCGGATGCAGATGCAAAGCGGCGCAATCTGCACCTTTGATGTGGTGCAGGATGCCGGGATGTCCGGCGCCAACGCCGCGAAGATGACAATCAGAAGAGGCGGCCAGCTTCATTGGCATGTGGAATGCATGACCTTCTTCGCAATCGAAAAGGATAAGACCTACCAGCTGAGTTTTATGGCAAAAGCGGCGAAAGACCGGCCAATTACTGTCATGATTCAGCGGGATTTCAGCCCGTATACCCCCTATGTGGAAGAGAAAATTGATATCACCACCGAAGCTAAGATGTACACAATTACCTGGACAGCAGAGGCGGATGATCCGAATACCCGTCTTAATCTCGCCTTAGGCGGCAACGGTAACGATGTATGGTGGGACAAGGTCTCCATCGTTGAGGTCGGCGCCGACGGCGTAGCGCCCGTCGCCGAAGTTGAAGAAGTGGTCGAGGTTCAGGAAGAAGCAGCCGTTGCCGAAGTAGAGGAACCGGCGGTCGAAAAACCCGCGAAAAAGTCGAATACCGCTTTGATTATCGGTGGGATCATTGCCGTCCTCGCCCTGGTCTTCTTGTTGAAGAAGTAATTAGTTTGTGGGGTTTTCAAATACGGTAGTAGTGTTAAGGCAATAAACAATACTATAAATCAAAACCGCAAAAATCAAAAAAACCACCCCGGGAATCAACCCCGGGGTGGTTTTTTTGATTTAGTCGCCCGTTAATTATCAACGGCGGACGGAAGATCCGCTTCCAACCAGGCGGTTTCATCAATAAGGTCATACCGGGCGGCCAGGGTAAAATAATCCTTGAGTAAAGAGGGGGAAAGGCGGGTTATTTTTGCGATCTTGGGCAACGGCATCTTTTTATTAAACAACTGTACAGCCTGGTGGAAACGATGGTGAAGGCGGCGGACATTTTTTAAGTCCCAACCAAAGCGGGCGGCTGCTTCGTGTTCGGCGGCGCCTTCCAGGAGCAGGCGGAGGATCTCCAGCCGGCTGACCCGGCAGCGCCCAATATTTTTGATCTGCCCCCGCGTTCCCACATACTCTCCTTTTTTGTGTAATTCCGCAATATCCCGGCAGATTGTGCTCAGGCTACAGGTCAGGATGTTGGCCAGGTCCTCGTAGGTGAGGGTGGCCCCCGCCTGGTTGGCCTCAGCCACTAGACGTTTCAGCCGGTGCCGCCGGAGCCCGGCCACACCGTGACGCTGCAAAACCTCTTCATCCTCAGGAGCGGTCAGCGTGAGCTCCACTTTAACGCGTTGACACTGGGAAAGCGGCGTCCCGGAAGGTACGCTCTTTTTCACACCCCAAAAGGCCAGTTTGCCGGAGAAGGACAAAGACCCCTCGGAAGAAGCAGACATCCACCCGCACCCCGTTTCGTAATTATTTATAACTTGCCTGCGCGGCAGTTATATATTATTCTCGGTGTTCCCCCGTTTTCCT